>JAURHQ010000139.1 GCA_030833185.1 Gammaproteobacteria bacterium
CGGTCAGCGCGGTCACCACCAGATCCGACAGCCGCTGCAACCGCTCGCAGTGCCAGGTTTCTTCCATCAGCCCGGTGGACAGAAACGCGAAGCTAAGCTGCTGCACCGGGTCGACCCAGAAGCAGGTAGAGCCCGCGCCCCAGCCGCAAAAGGTGCGCGCACTGGAGAAGTTGCTCATCGGGCCGGGCTGTAGCCCTTCGCCGCGCATGAAGAAGCCGATGCCGATATTGGCCGGCCAGGCCTGCCAGCCGCGGGTGTCGCGGGCGTAGTCAAACAGCACATTGCGCAAGCCACCGGTGTGGTTCTGCGTGCAGTAGTCCAGCGTGCGCGGCGACAGGATGCGCACGCCGTCCAGCTCGCCACCGCGGGCGAGCATCTGGGCGAAACGATGCAAATCGTCAATGCAGGTCAGGTAGCCGCCGGCCGGGATTTCAGCCCCTTCCATCAGCACCACCTGGCCGACGCCGGCAACCTCTTCCGGATAGAACATACCGGGCGCTTCATAGCAGGCCACCGCAGGGCAGAGTTTGGCCACCAGATCCGCGCGCGGCCCAAGGCTGGTCCGGTGCATGCCCAGCGGCTCGAACAGGTCCTCGCGGATCATCTGGCCAAAACTGCGCTGGCCGCCGTCGACCCGCCGCAGCATTTCGGCCATCACCGAATGCGCCACGATGATCGAATAGTTCACGCGCTCGCCGGGCAAGGACTCCGGCCGCTGGGTGGCGACCCAGTCGGTCAGCGCGGTGATGTTGGTCAGCACCTCCAGCGGCACCGTCGGAATGGCCGACAGAAGGCCGCTGGTATGCGTCAGCAGCTGGAACAGGTTGACCTCGCGCAGGCCGCGCGTCTCGAAGCCCGGAATCAGCTCGCGCACCTGCATCGCCAGATGCAGCTCGCCCCGCTCCACGCGGTTCAGCACCAGCGCGTTGGTGAACTGCTTGCCGATGGAAAAGCTGACAAACGCGTCGTCGGCCTGCAGCGCCCGGCCGGCGGCGCGGTCGGCGTGGCCGAGGGTCAGATCCAGCACCGTCTCACCCCGCCGCGCCACGCGGAGCGCCGCGCCGTGATACTTGCCGGCGGCGAGGTCGGCTTCGATACGGGTGGCGACGCGGGCAAGGCGGGTCGGGTCAAAGCCCAGTGCGGCGGCCTGTGTGCTGATCATGGTGCGGCTCCTCTCGCTAGATTTTGCGTTCGCCGTAGCTGGCCTGAATGCTGTCCAGCGGCGACTTCTGAATGCCGTGATTGGGAATGGGATAGCGCAGGCCGTTGTTCGACAGCGCTTCGAGCCCGGCCAACGCGGCCGGCAGGAACGAAGGCGGCATGGCCATCAGCATTTCCTCGTCCAGCACGCCGCCAAACTTGCGCTCGGCGTAGCAGGGAATGGACAGCGAGGGCTCGCCGGTTTTCAGCGCATTGCCCCAGGAGTCGGCGCAGGCGCTTTCGCCCACGCAGCTGAAGCTGAACTTGCGGTAGTTGCGGTACTGCAGGCCGTTGACCAGCGTAATCATCTGGCCGGGCGTGCCGTAGATGAGGCAGATGTCGGGGTTGTCGAGCCGGCCGGACGCCAGCGGCGAAACCGCCACAGCGGCGTAGTCGCCATAGCTCGCGCAGCTCATCGCGCGCTGATGGGCACCGGTATCTTCCAGCGTCGCGTACCACACGCCCTTCATCGGCGCGCCCTGCAGCCACTCGGGGTCGGCCGGATGCAGCCCAACGACCGCGCCGCACTGCGCGCCCATCAGATTGTCCATCGTCACGCCCAGCGTCCAGCCGAGCCAGCGGCTCTGGCCGACGATCTGGTCGAACGCAAATTTCTCGCCCACCGGCGGGCGGCGGATTTTAGGCACCGCCTGCAGGTCCTCCACCGTGCGGAAGCGCTTCAGTCCCAGCGGCGTGGCTTTCAGGCGGAGATATTTGTTAAGCCCATCGACCAGGGCCGGGAAGTCGTAGGCGGCATCGTCGTTCCAGCAATTCGCACTCATGGGCGGACCCTCACCATGCCCATGCCGCGAACGGTCATGACGGGCTCTCCGGCCTCGTTCAAGGCCTCGATGAAATGTTTAATGAACCCGCGGTCGGGTTTCGACTGCGACACCCGCGCTTCCTGAATGGTGATGCGCACGGTGAGGGGCATCTCTGGCCGCACGGGTTTCAGCCAGCGGATCTCATCCAGCCCGGGCGAGCCAAGGCCCGCGCAGGACGAAATGAACTCGTTCACCATCAGCCGCATCACGGAAGAACCCGTGTGCCAGCCGCTGGCAATGATGCCGCCGTAGGGCGAGGCCGCGGCCGCCGCGCGGTCGATGTGAAAGGGCTGGGGGTCGAAGCGGGTCGCGAACTCGATGATCTCTGCTTCGGTCAGGCTGAAGCTGCCGAGGGTGTAGGTTCCCCCGACTTCGTAATCTTCAAACCAGCGGTCGCTGGCGGGGCTGGCAAAACGGACGTGGCGCATGGACGGTCACTCTCAATTCAGGCCGGGCCGGCACTATACCGTGAAGGCTTCGGGTGGACTCTATAGCGGGCCGCCGTGCATCATTCGCCCATTCATCGCTCAACGCGCCGCTGGCGCGGTCGTTCATTCCCGTGGAGGCTGTGGCGCGTGGTCGGTCTGTGGCTCGCAATCTGGTTTGGCGTGTTCGTGTGGTCGGCGGTAAGTCCGCACGACTACTTCACCTGGGCGCTCGAAGTAGCGCCCGCCGTGCTGGGCCTGCTCGTGCTGTGGGCGACCCGCCGCAGTTTTCCCCTGACGCGTCTCGCCTACGCGCTGGTGCTGGTCCACTGCATCATCCTGATGGTGGGCGGGCATTACACCTACGCCGAAGTCCCACTGTTTGAGAGCTTCAAGGATCTCTTCGGCTTTACCCGCAATCACTATGACCGGCTGGGGCATCTCGCGCAGGGCTTCGTGCCGGCGGTGATCGCCCGCGAAGTGCTGCTGCGGCGGCGCGTGCTGGCAAAGCGCCACTGGGTGGGCTTTCTGGTGGTGTGCATCTGTCTTGCGCTCAGCGCCAGTTACGAACTCATCGAATGGGCGGTGGCGATGGCCAGCGGCTCGGCGGCGGATGCGTTCCTTGGCACGCAGGGTGACCCCTGGGACACGCAGTCCGACATGGCGCTGGCCGGCCTTGGCGCGATGCTGAGCCTGCTTATTTGCCGCCGCTTCCACGACCGACAGCTGCGCAAGTTCAGCTCCCTGTAGGCTGCCGATGGACCCTGCGCCCACTTCTGCGCCTGTAATCGCCCGCTGGCTGGGCTACGGGGGGCTGCTGCCGTTTGTCGTGCCGGCGCTGTTGGTCGCGCTCCTGCCGGCGGGTGAGTGGCAGACGCTGGCGACGCGCGTGCTGCTGGCCTACGGCGCGGTGATCCTGTCGTTTCTCGGCGGCATCGTGTGGGGGCTGAGCCTGCGCCACCCGTCCCTCACTCGCAGTCTGGCGGCGCGCGAATTCATCTACAGCGTGTGTCCCTCACTGCTCGGCTGGGTCGCGCTGCTGCTGCCGCTGCGCGCGGGCGCGGCCCTGCTCGCCGCCAGCGTCTGCGCCGCCTTCGTCCACGATGCGCTCGTCGCACGCCTGCATGAGCTGCCGCGCTGGTTCCTGTCGTTGCGTCTGCAGTTGAGCATCGGCGCGGTCAGCGCGCTCAGCCTCGCGGCGGTTTTCGGGCCGCGGTGAGGCCGGGCGCCGGGCCTGGTCCCCGGCGTGATCGTCAAATCCAATCGCGGCCGACCGGCCGCATCTGCCGTAGCGCGGACCGGTCTGGAAAAGCGTTCTTGGGCGGGGCTTATTGTTCCGGCTGAAGCGAACGTCGGGGTGATGCTGGCGTCGCGGCGTTGCCGCTCCCACAGGAGGGTGTGGGAGGGGCTTTGCCCCGACTTGGGCTTGTTGTCGATATGGCGCTCCCGTCGCGGTGTTGCCGCTCCCGCCAGAGCATCACGATAGCCCAGCAGCGCGTGAACGGCGGCGTGCCTCACCCGCCGATAGTTGCCGTGGCAGCAATCGGACGGTAACGTGACGCTGCGTATCGAAATACCGGATCGCGCAAGCGCATCCGGTCCCGCAGTTTTCTGGTAACGGAGCGCTTGCTCGCATGTGGATCGTCCAGCTGGCCCTGCGCCGGCCGTATACCTTCGCCGTGATGGCGCTGCTCATCCTGCTGATGGGCACCTTCGCCATCCGCAAAACGCCCAAGGACATTTTTCCGGCCATCGACACCCCGGTGGTCACGGTGCTCTGGCAGTACAACGGCCTGTCCGCCGATGAAATGCAGAGCCGCGTCACGGCCTTCGCCGAGTTCTCGCTGGCCAACAGCGTGGAAGACATCGGGCGCATGGAGTCGCAAACGCTGGCCGGTATCTCGATTATCCGCGTGTACTTCCAGCCTACGGTCAATCTCGACATGGCCATGGCGCAGGTCACCGGCATTTCGCAGACCATCCTGCGTCGCATGCCGCCCGGCACGCAGCCGCCACTGATCGTGCGCTACGACGCCTCCAGCGTGCCGATTCTGCAGCTGGCGCTGTCCAGTCCGTCGCTTAATCCCTCGCAGCTCTACGACTTCGGCCAGTTCAAGGTGCGCCAGCAGATGATTGGCGTGCCGGGCATGCGCCTGCCACAGCCCTACGGTGGCGCGGGCCGCCAGATCATGGTGGATCTGGATCTGCAGGCGCTGACGGCCCGCGGCATCACGCCGCTCGACGTCAGCCGCGCGGTGAATCTGCAAAACCTGACCCTGCCCGCCGGCTCGGCCAAGATTGGCGACATCGACCACATCATTTCGCTCAACAGCAACCCGGAACTGGTCTCGCTGCTGAACGAAATCCCCGTCGGCAAAGGCCGCGACGGTCAGCAGGTCAAGCTGCGCGATGTGGCCCATGTGCGCGACGGGTACGGCATCCAGACCAACGTGATCCGGCGCGACGCGCAGGAATCGACGCTGGTGACTTTTCTTAAATTCGGCAACGCCTCAACGCTCGATCTGATCAACCAGATCAAGGCGCGCCTGCCGGCGCTGAAATCTGTCGCGCCGCCGGACCTGAGCCTCGATTTCCTGTTTGACCAGTCCCGCTTTGTGCAGGCCGCCATCGACGGCGTGGTGGTCGAAGGCCTCGTTGCCGCCTGTCTGGTCTCGGTGCTGGTGCTGCTGTTCCTCGGTAGCTGGCGCAGCACGCTGGTGGTCGCGGTCTCCATCCCGCTGTCGATCCTGACCTCCATCGCGCTCCTCTCGGCGCTGGGCGAATCGCTGAACGTGATGACTCTGGGCGGACTCGCGCTGGCCATTGGCGTGCTGGTGGACGACGCCATCGTCGCGATCGAAAACATCCACCGGCATCTGGAACTCGGCGAAGCGCTGGAGCCCGCGATTCTCAAAGGCTCGCAGGAAATCGCCCTGCCCGCGCTGGTGGCGACGCTCGTCATTTGCATCGTGTTTCTGCCGGTGATGTTTCTGGAAGGCGCGGCTAAATACCTGTTCACGCCGCTGGCGATGGCGGTGGTATTTGCGGTTGGCGCGTCCTATGTGCTGTCGCGCACGCTGGTGCCGGTGATGGTGAAGTATCTGCTGCCCGGCGAACTCAACACGCACGGACGCTGGCATCCGCTCACGCCCGTATTCAACGCCTTTGAGCACGCGTTCAGCCTGTTCCAGCGCATTTTCGCCGCGCTGCTGCAAGGCCTGCTGCGTTTCCGGGTGCTGCCGCTGCTGGCCGCGGCCGCGGTGATCGCAAGCGCTCTCTTCATCCTGCCCAAAGTGGGCAGGGACTTTTTTCCGGTGATGGATTCCGGGCAGTTCCGGCTGCACATCAAGGCGCCTACGGGCACCCGGCTGGAAGAAACCCAGCGCTGGTTCACGGCGGTGGATGAAGTCATCCGCGAGGTCATTCCACCCGCCGATCTCGATCTGGTCATCGACAACATCGGCCTGCCCGAGGCCTTCAATCTGGCCTGGGGCGACAGCACCAATGTGGGCGTCTTTGACGGCGAAATCCTGGTCGCGCTGAAGCCGGGCCACACTCGCTCCACACAGGAATACATGCGCCTGCTGCGCGAGGCGCTGGTGCCGAAGTTTCCCAATCTGCGCTTCTACTATCAGCCTGGCGACATGGTCAGCCAGATTCTGAACTTCGGCATCCCGGCGCCGATCGACGTGCAGGTGGTGGCCTTCGACCCGCCCAAGGCCTACGCGCTGGCACAGGAACTGGAGCAGCGGATCCGCAAGATTCCGGGCGTGGTGGATACCCGCATTCCGCAGATTCTTGATGCGCCGGATCTGCGCATCAACGTCGACCGGCTGCGCGCCGACGATCTGGGCCTGACGCAGAGCGACGTCGCCAGCAATGTGCTCATCGCGCTCTCGGGCAGCGGTCAGGTGACGCCTAATTTCTGGGTGGACCCGAAAGCCCAGCGGCCCATCTCGCTGGCCGTGCAGGCGCCGCAATACCGGGTAGAAACGCTGGCCGATCTGCAAAATCTGCCAGCTCGGCCCGCCGCGCCGACGGCGAAGTCGCGCTCCTGTCGAACGTGGCCACGATCGAACTGCGCCGCTCGCCGGCGCTCTTGTCGCGCTCCGACGCCAAACCCGTCTTCGACATTCACGCCGGCGTGGAAGGCCGCGATCTGGGCAGCGTGGTCAGCGACGTGCAGGCGGTGATAGATTCCTACGCCGGCAAGATTCCGCCCTCCATCACCATTGCGCTGCGCGGTCAGGCCGCCAGCATGGACGAGGCGTTCCGCGCCATGGCCTACGGGCTGATGTTCGCGGTCGTGCTGGTGTATCTGGTGCTGGTGGTGAACTTCCAGTCCTTCAGCGCGCCCTTGGTCATTCTGACCGCCCTGCCCGCGGCGCTGGCCGGCATCGTGTGGATCCTCTACCTCACCGGCACGCACTTCAGCGTGCCGGCGCTGATGGGTGCGATCATGACGGTGGGCGTGGCGACCGCGAACAGCATTCTGGTGGTGTCTTTCGCCAACGAAGAAATGGCGCGCGGCAAGCGTGCGCTGGAGGCCGCGCTGTCGGCCGCCGTCACCCGGCTCCGGCCGGTCTGCATCACCGCCACCGCCATGACCGTCGGCATGATTCCGATGGCGCTGGGTCATGGGGAAGGCGCGGAACAGAACGCCCCGCTTGGACTTGCCGTCATCGGCGGCCTGACGCTGGCCACCATGGCCACGCTGCTGTTTGTGCCGGTGTTCTACAGTCTGGTCTACCAGCGCCGGCGCCCGCCGGTTGCAGAAGGAATCGCCTAATGCGCCCCCAGTTTGCCCTGCTTGCCCTGATGTTGATTGGCGGCCCGGCGTCGGCCGCCGATGCCCCGGCGGCCCCGCCCGCGCCACCGCCGCCGGTGGTCATTTTTACCCACCCGGTGCCGCCGCCGGCAGCGGGTGAAGTCACCCTGCCCGGCACCATTGAGGCCTGGCAGGAAACCCCCATTCACGCCCGCACCAACGGCTATGTGAAACGTTGGCATGCTGAAATCGGGCAGCGGGTGGAAGCCGGCGCGCTGCTGGTGGAGCTGGACGCGCCGGAAGTCGATCAGGCGCTGGCCGCCAGCCGGGCGGCGGTGGCGCAGGCCGAGGCCAACCAGAACCTCGCCCGCATCAACTTCGAGCGCTGGCAAAAACTGGTCGCCCGCAAGACCGTGCCGGAATACGAACTGGACGAGCGCGAGGCGCTGTTCAAGGCGCGCAGCGCCGACCTGCAGGCGGCGCGCGCCAACCAGCAGCGCTACGAGGAACTGAGTCGCTTCAAGCGGGTGCTGGCGCCGTTCGCCGGCACCATCACCCAGCGCATGGTGGAAAACGGCGCCCTGATCGACGCCGGCGGCGGCAATACCCACCCGCTGTACACGCTGGCCGAAACGCAGCGCCTGCGGATTCGCGTGGGCGTGCCGCAGGCGCGGCTGCGTGAGATCGGCACCGGCATGCCGGCGGCCGTGCTGGTGGCCGAGTTTCCCGGACGCCGCTTCGCGGGTCAGGTGGCGCGCACGGCTGCCGCCATCGAGCCCGCCTCGCGCACCCTGCTGACCGAAGTGGAGCTGGATAACGCCGACGGCACGCTGTTGCCCGGGCTCTACGCGCAGGTTGCGTTCAAGTTTGCCGGCGACGCCGCGCTGCTGCTGGTGCCGACCAACACCGTGCGTTTCGATGCCCGCGGCGCGCACATCGCGACGGTGCAGGAAGACAAGACCATTCGCATGCTGGATGTCGCGCTAGGACGCAACCTGGGCACCCAGTTTGAAGTCGTCCACGGTCTGGACCCGAAGGCCTTGGTGGTGATGAACCCCACCGACTTGCTGAAAGACGGCCTGACGGTGGTGGCCAAACCGCTGCCCCCGCCGCCGCCCAAACCGTAAGGCCTACTCGCCGCCCAGGATGGGCGAGTCCTCGCCAAACACCCGCCGCAACAGGCGCCCGCCCTGCGGCGCCTGTCCCGGAATGACCTGCACCGCCAGACCGCCCGCCAGGGCGTCCTCGGCCAGCCGCTTCAGCACCAGCGCGCCGGTGTAGTCGAGGCGCCCCAGGTGGCGCAAATCAAGCACCAGATGCTGCGCGGCCGGGCGCTTCGCCAGTTCCGCCAACAGCGCTTCTTCAAACACATTCACCGCGCCGAAGTACAAGACCCCGGCGGGCGTGAGCCGCAGCAGCGCGCGTTTCGCGTCGTAGGCCACAGCCACGCTGATCCGCCGCTCGCGCCACAGATGAACCGCCACGCCCAGTCCAATGCCCAGCATCACCGCCTGATCGATGCGCGGCGCGAGGCCCAGCGTCAGCCCGAACGTGGCCAGCCCCACCAGCCCCTGGGCGCGCGAGACCTTGAGCACATCAAGCAGCGCACGGGTCTGGATTAGCCCCAGCACCGACGCGACGATGATGCCGGCCAGCACCGCCTTGGGCAGGCTGGCCAGCCAGTCGGCAAACGGCAGCAACAGCAGCACGGTCAGCCCGGTGACCGCCCCGCTCCACGCGGTCCGCCCGCCGGCCTGTTGGTTGACCATCGTCCGCGAAAACGAGCCGCCGACCGGGAAGGCGCCCACGGTCGCCGCCGCCAGATTGGCCATGCCCTGACTGAGCAGTTCGCGGTTGGCGCTCCAGTGCTGTCGATTACGCGCCGCCAGCGTGCGGGCAATGGCCGCCGGTTCGGCAAAGCCAATCAGCGCGATCACCAGACCCGGCACCAGCAACTGGCGCAGCGCGCCAACATCCAGATCCAGCCGCCAGGCCGGCCAGGCCGCCGGCAGCGCGCCGACGGTCGCGACCGGCAGGCCCCCAAACCGCGCAAACACCACACCCAGCAATGCCGCCAGCAGCACGCCCGGAAAGAGCGGATGAACTCGCCGGCCCAGCACAATAAGCCCCACCGTGCCGCCGCCCAGCGCAAGTTCGGCCAAGGACCAGCCCGCCGGCGCTGCCAAGGCCTCGGCCAGCGCCAGCCAAAGATGCCCCGGCGCTCCCGGCAGTCCCAGCATCACCGGCAACTGCGAGGCCACGATCAGCAAGGCGGCCGCGCTGGTAAAGCCAAGCAACACCGGCTGCGACATCAAATAGGCGACAAAACCCGCACGGAGCAGCCCGATGGCAAGGCGGCAGAGGCCGACCACTAGCGCCAGCAGCGGCGCGAGGTGCAGGTAGTCGGCACTGCCCGGCGTGGCCAACGGCGACAAGGCCGCCAGCGTCAGCAGGCTGGTGATGGCCACCGGCCCGGTCTGCAGATAGCGGGAAGAGGTAAACAGCGCCGCCACCAGCGGCGGCAGCGCGGCGGCGTACAGCCCGAAGACCGGCGGCAGCCCCGCCAGCACGGCGTAGGCCAAAGACTGCGGCACCAACACCAGCGCCACGCTGATGCCGGCGGGCAAATCGGCCAGCGACGGTCGGCCCGGCCCCCACCCGCGAGCGGGGCGTGGCGGGGGATTCACAGCAGCAAGGTGCGCGCGTGGACCGCCCTTAGACGGCAGCCACCGCCTCGCGCCGGTTCCAGGGCTTCTGCTCTTCGGCAATCAGCGCGGCAAACGAGGGCCGCGCCCACATGCGGCCCAGGAACGCCGAGAGCTTCGGCCAGTGGCCCGGATCCGGATCCACCCCGCCGTGCCACAGGTTCACAAAGGCGCTGGCGACGCTGATGTCGGCGATGCTCAGCTGATTGCCGACAAAAAATTCGTTGCCGCCCAGCTGGCGTTCCAGGTAATCCCACATCGGCGCCAGCTGGTTTTCGACCACTTCCAGCGCCGCTTCCTTCACCGCCGGCGTCAGCGGCTGGTTCATCGCCACCGGGCCCAGCACCAGCGGGCGAAACACCATCGGGCCCGCCACCGGCAGCAGGCCGCTGTCGATGTATTCCTCGAGATAAAGCGCATGGGCGTAGTCGTAATCGTCCGCCGGATACAGCGCCGGGCTCGGGTTGCGGCGCTCCAGATAAATGCAGATAGCGGTGGAATCTGCGACGGCTTTTTCGCCGTCCAGCAGCGCCGGGATGCGGCCCAGCGGGCTCAGCTGCCGAAAGTTCGCCGGCGGCTGAAAGGGATTGACCGATTCGTGGGTGTAGCTGATGCCTTTTTCGGCCAGAAATG
>JAURHQ010000013.1 GCA_030833185.1 Gammaproteobacteria bacterium
TGAGCACCATGCCGGTATGGCCCTGCTGAACGAATGCGTTCACCCGAAATCTGCCGATGCCAGCAGGCGCGATGGCGAAGTTGCACTCCCTGGTCGCTTCGTATTCCTTCAACTGACGGTCATTCATGATGGCATAGGTCAGCGCCTTGGTGTTCTCCGGGCTCAGCTTGGTTTTTGAGACCGGTGTGACCTTGCCATCCATTTTGATGGCGGGCGGAAAATCGACCGTGATGAACAGGTCCGATCCGCGTCGTTCTACCATCAGGCGGAGCAGGTCCCGCATGTATTTGATGGCCTGTTCTCTTTCCATAGCTCGTCTCCTGGCTCGGGGTTTCGCTGCCTGCGGATGACGCTAGAACAGGTCCTTGTTCTGCGCCTTGGTCTTGGCATCGGCGCGCGAGACGACGCCACGCTGCACCAGACTTTGCAGGCACTGGTCCAGCGTCTGCATGCCAAACTGATGGCCGGTCTGAATGGCCGAGTACATCTGCGCAATCTTGTTTTCCCGGATCAGGTTTCGGATGGCCGGGGTACCAATCATGATTTCATGCGCGGCGACGCGGCCGCCGCCGTTCTTTTTCAACAGGCTCTGTGAAATCACCGCGCGGAGCGATTCCGAAAGCATCGCCCGCACCATTTCCTTTTCGTCGGCCGGAAAGACGTCGACGATGCGGTCGATCGTTTTGGCCGCCGAACTGGTGTGCAGGGTGCCGAACACCAGGTGACCCGTTTCGGCCGCGCTGAGCGCGAGGCGGATGGTTTCCAGGTCGCGCATTTCGCCCACCAGAATGGTGTCGGGGTCCTCGCGAAGCGCTGAGCGCAGCGCCTGATTGAAGCCCAGCGTGTCCCGGTGCACTTCGCGCTGGTTGATCAGGCACTTCTTGCTCTGGTGAACGAACTCGATGGGGTCCTCGATGGTCAGGATGTGGCCGTACTCGGTTTCGTTCTTATGGTTGACCATGGCCGCCAGCGTGGTCGACTTGCCCGAACCGGTCGGCCCCGTCACCAGCACCACGCCGCGCGGATAGTCGGCAATGTCCTTAAAAATAGCCGGCGCCTTCAGGTCTTCCAGCGACAGAATCTTGGACGGAATGGTCCGGAACACCGCGCCGGCGCCACGGTTCTGGTTAAACGCATTAACGCGAAAACGGGCGAGGCCGGGAATTTCGAAGGAGAAATCGCACTCCAGAAATTCCTCATAGTCCTTGCGCTGCTTGTCGTTCATGATGTCGTAGACGAGATCATGAACATCCTTGTGTTCCATGGCCGGCAGGTTAATGCGACGCACGTCACCGTCTACCCGAATCATGGGCGGCAGGCCGGCCGAAAGATGCAGGTCGGAGGCGCCGTTCTTGACGCTGAATGCCAGCAGCTCACCTATGTCCATCACCAACTCCTTTGTGCAATCTTTAGCTGCGGCAGATAGACCTCGCTATCCCCACTGCCCGCCTTGCGGGCGGCAAATCTGGCAAGCCACGCGCAAAACCGTCATGAGCACCCACTATCCGACGCAGTATAGCCCTCACGCCGGTGACCCCAGTGCCTGAGGCTGGCGCCGCGCTTGCGCAGGTCAGGGCCGCGATCGCGGCCGCCGCCGACGCGGGCCACCGGGCGCCAGCGCAGATCGCCCTGCTCGCCGTTAGCAAGCGCCAGTCCCCCGCCGCGATTCGCGCGCTAGCCGCGTGCGGGCAGCAGGCCTTTGGCGAAAACTACCTGCAGGAAGCCTTGAGCAAGCAGGCGGCGCTTGCCGACTTGCCACTCACCTGGCACTTCATCGGCCGAATTCAGCGAAACAAGACCCGCGATCTCGCAAAATCGTTTGACTGGGTGCACACCATCGACCGCCCGGAAATCGCGCAGCGCCTGAGCGCGCAGCGGCCACCCGAGCTGGGACCCTTGCAGTGCCTGATTGAAGTTAATGTTAGCGCCGAAGCCAGCAAGGGCGGCGTGTCACCCGCAGATCTGCCGGCGCTGGCCCAGCTGGTTGCGACGCTGGACGGCCTTCAGCTTCGGGGCCTGATGTGTTTACCCGCCCCGGCGGAGGACTTTGCCGCGCAGCGGCTGGCCTTCCGTCAGCTACGGCAACTGCGCGATGGGCTAAATCTGCCCGGGCTTGATGTGCTGTCGATGGGCACCTCGGCGGACTTCGCGGCGGCCATCGCCGAAGGCGCCACCCTGGTTCGAATCGGGACCGCGCTGTTCGGTGCGCGCGAGCCCGAAGCGGCTAAAGTTCAGGGTGTTACACTCCAAAACGTATTCGAACGGCAGGAAAATGCGGAGATGAGCGACACGCTAGCCTTCATTGGCGCAGGCAACATGGGGCGCGCCATCATCGGCGGTCTGGTGCAGGGTGGATTGCCGGCTACGCAAATTCGCGTAGCCGACGCCGACCCGGCTGCCGTCAGCGGCCTCGCTGAAACGCAGGGTACGGTGAGTTGCGCCAACAATCTGGAGGCGGTCTCCGGTGCCTCCGTCGTGGTGCTCGCCGTCAAACCCCAGCAGATGCGCAGCGTCGTGACTGAACTCGCGCCCGCGCTGGCGGCCAGCCGCCCGCTGGTGCTGTCGATTGCGGCCGGGATCACCACCCAGGCGCTGGCCCAGTGGCTGGGCGGTGAGGCAGCAATCGTGCGCAGCATGCCCAATACGCCCGCCCTGATCCGGCAGGGGACCTCAGCGCTCTTTGCCAATCCGGCGGTGTCCTCTGCCCAACGGCGCCTGGCGGGCACCGTCATGGGCGCGGTCGGCAGGGTGCATTGGCTCGAAGATGAATCCCTGATGGACGCCGTAACCGCGCTTTCGGGCAGCGGGCCGGCCTATATTTTTCGCGTCATCGAGGCGCTGGAGGAGGCCGGGACTGCGCTCGGTCTGCCGCCGGCGTTGGCCCGGGCGCTGGCGCTTGAAACCACCGCCGGCGCCGGCGCGCTGGCGGCGGGCTCGACGTTTGCGCCTGGCGAACTGCGCGCGCAGGTAACTTCACGCGGTGGCACCACCGAACGCGCCCTCGCCGTGTTGAACGAAGGCGGGCTGGCGGGACTCTTTGCGCAAGCGCTGGTGGCCGCGCGCGACCGCTCCCGCAGTCTGGCTGAAGAGTTCGGACAGCCATGAACGGGGGCTACTTTGCGCCAGCCGCCGTGTTCGTGCTGGACACGGCCTTCGGGCTGTTCATCGGGGCGGTGATGCTGCGGCTGCTCCTGCAGTGGGTGCGCGCCGACTTCTACAACCCGCTCTCGCAGGCCATCGTCAAACTGACCAACCCGCTGTTGCGGCCGCTTCGCCGCTATATCCCGGCCCTCGGCCGAGTCGACACGGCCAGTGTGGTGTTAATAGTGGTGCTGCAGGTGGTCAATCTCTGGTTGGCGATTGCAATCAGCGGCGGCGGCGGGGCCATCGGCGGCCTGCTGGTCATGTCGTTCGCTGCCTTGCTGAGCAAACTGCTTTATCTGTACACCTTCGCCATTTTTGTGCAGGTCATCGCAAGCTGGGTATCGCCGGGCGGCCGTTCCGCGGCGCTTGATCTGGTGGACTCCCTGACCGAGCCGCTACTCCGCCCCCTGCAACGACGCCTACCGCCGCTGGGCGGCCTTGATCTGTCGCCCATGCTGGCCCTAATGCTGCTGCAAGTGGCGCTGATGCTGGTGGTCGCGCCCTTACGCGACCTCGGCGTTTCGCTGCTCTAGCTGCCGTCCGCGCGACGGTGGGCCCGGGCAACTGGTACGAGTGGCGCGAGCAGGCTCTGATCCTGCATCTACGGGTGCAACCCAGAGCGCAACGGGACCTGATCGACGGCCTGCACGGGCAACGGCTGCGGGTGCGCTTGCAGGCCCCGCCCGTCGACGACCAGGCCAACGAGGCGCTGGTCCTTTTGCTGAGCAAATCTTTCGGCGTGCCACGCCACGCGGTCAGCCTGCTTCAGGGCGACAAGCGCCGGGAGAAAACCGTGCGCATCCAGCCGGGTCAGCCATTACCTGACTGGTTTGTGTTGCTCGCCGGCGCGGTTGCAGCCCCGGCAAGCAGTCTTTAGACTCGCCGGCCCGCCTCGTTTTCCGGCAAAAACCCGCAAATATCCCCTGAATGCCCAGCCCCTTCCCCCCTGACAGCGTTGGCCTGGTCGTTCCGCAACGCATGCGCTTCGAGGAGCCACTGGAACTTGCCTCCGGCGCCTGCCTGCCGCATTACGAGCTGGTCTACGAAACCTACGGCGAGCTCAACGCAGCACGGGACAACGCGGTGCTGATTTGTCACGCGCTCAGCGGGGACCACCACGCCGCCGGCTACCACAGCGACGACGACCGACGGCCGGGCTGGTGGGATAACCTGATCGGGCCGGGGCGACCGCTCGACACGCGGCGGTTCTTTGTGGTCTGCCCCAACAATCTGGGCGGCTGCGCCGGGTCGACGGGCCCCCTGTCGGTCGATCCCGCGAGCGGCCAGCGCTACGGCCCGGACTTCCCCATTGTGACCGTTGGCGACTGGGTGCTTAGTCAGGCGCGGCTTGCGGATCGGCTGGACATCGAACGTTGGGCGGCGGTGATAGGTGGCAGTCTGGGCGGCATGCAGGCCCTGCAATGGGCGGTCGATTTTCCCGAACGTGTGCGGCATGCGCTGGTCATTGCCGCAGCGCCCAGCCTGACCACGCAGAACATCGCGTTCAACGAGGTCGCCCGGCACGCTATTCGCTCCGACCCGGACTTTCACGGCGGGCGCTATTACGAGCACGATGCGGTGCCGGCCACCGGCCTGCGGCTGGCGCGCATGCTGGGACATATCACCTATCTGTCAGACGATGTGCTGATGGCGCGTTTCGGGCGCGAATTGCGCGACGGCAAGCTGAACTTCGGCTACGACGTGGAGTTTGAAATCGAAAGCTACCTGCGGCATCAGGGCGAGTCCTTCGTCAAACGCTTTGATGCGAACACCTACCTGCTGATGACCAAATCGCTGGACTACTTCGATCCTGCCGCCCATGCCCCGGAGCACTCGCTGAGCAAGGCGCTGGCGCAAACCTCGGCCGAATTTCTGGTCGTCTCGTTCAGCAGCGACTGGCGCTTCTCGCCGGCCCGCTCGCGCGAAATCGTGCGGGCGCTGCTCGATGCCGACCGCGACGTCAGCTATGTCGAGGTTGAGTCCGAGCAGGGTCACGACTCCTTCCTGCTGGAAGTCCCGCTCTACCATCAGGTGCTACGCACCTATTTCGCCAACATCCCGCTGGCGGGCAGCCCGCCGTGAGTTTGCGCGAAGAACAGGCGCTGATTGCCGGCTGGATTCGTGACGGTAGCCGGGTGCTCGACCTTGGCTGCGGCGACGGCACTTTGCTGGCGCATCTGCAGACCGGCGGCGGGGTGACAGGCTATGGCATCGAAATCGACCCCGAAAACATCCTGCGTTGCCTCGAACGCGGCGTGAATGTCATTCAGTCCGACCTCAATCGCGGCCTGTCCGATTTCGACGACGACTCCTTCGACTACGTCGTCATGACGCAAACGCTGCAGGCGATGCGCTTTCCAAACCTCGTGCTGCGGGAGATGCTTCGGGTGGGGCGCGAGGCCATCGTCACCTTTCCCAATTTCGGGCATTGGCGGTGTCGCTTACAGGTGCTCGGGGGGCGCATGCCCGTCACCCGTCACCTGCCCAGTACCTGGTATGACACCGCCAATATCCATATGTGCACCCTGCGGGACTTTGAAGCCCTGTGCGCCGCCGAGGGCTTCGACATCCTCGAGCGGGCGGCGCTGGATACCGAGCACCGCACGACGCCCTTGATGACGCTGCTGCCCAACTGGCTGGCCGAAATCGCGCTTTACCGCTTCCGGAAAAGCCCCGGGGCTCAGTCGCGGTAGTCCACCAAGGCCCCGGTGTAGTCGATAGTCAGCGGGGCATGGTCCGAGAACTGCTCCTCGGTGTACACCGCGGCCGCGGCAATCCGCTCGCGCAGGCCGGGACTCACCACGTGATAGTCAATTCGCCAGCCGACGTTCTTGGCCCGAGCAGCGCCGCGGTTTGACCACCAGGTGTACTGGTCGGGCGCCTGATTGACGACGCGAAACGCATCCACGAAGCCGACTTCCTCGAACAGGGTGTCCAGCCAAGCCCGCTCTTCGGGCAGAAAACCCGAATTTTTCTGGTTGGAGCGCCAGTTCTTGAGGTCGATGGGGCGATGCGCGATGTTCCAGTCACCGCAGAGCACATACTCGCGGGGCTGCGTGCGCCACTCGCGCAGTACGGGCATGAAGCGCGCCAGAAAATCGAACTTCGCCGCCTGACGCTCGGGGCTGGAAGAGCCTGAGGGCAGATACAGCGACGCCACGCTGAGGCGCCCGAAGTCCAGCTGCAGATAGCGCCCTTCACGGTCAAAGTCCGACCACTCGAGCCCGCGCACCACACGGTCGGGCGCGGTGCGGCTGAATACCGCCACCCCGCTGTAGCCCGGCTTTTCGGCGTCCTCAAAAAACGCATGCCAGCCCGGCGGGGCGGCCAGTTCGAGGTCGAGTTGGGCGATCTGGGCTTTTGTTTCCTGCAAGCAGACCAGGTCGGCATCTTGCGCCTCAAGCCAGCGGTAGAAGCCTTTGCGATGAGCGGCACGGATGCCGTTGCAGTTCAGGGTAATTATTCGCATCTCTTTGCTCGTGAGTCTGGCTGACCGTAGGAAGCGTGGCCCGGGCTGACTATGATAGCGGGAGGATCCTTTCTCCGAGCATCACATGCTGCCGTATCAACAGTCTTTCATCGAATTTGCGCTCGCGCGCAAAGCGCTGCGCTTTGGGAGTTTCACGCTCAAATCGGGCCGCCAGAGCCCCTATTTCTTCAACACTGGCGTATTTGATTCAGGCAGCGCACTGCGCCGGCTGGGTGAGGCCTATGCGGCCGCGCTGGTCGCGTCCGGCCTTGAGTTCGACATGCTGTTTGGCCCCGCCTACAAAGGCATCCCGCTGGGCGCCGCGATTGCCATTGCGCTCGACCGGGACCATGGACGGGACGTACCTTTTTGTTTCAACCGCAAGGAAGCCAAAGACCACGGCGAAGGCGGAACCACCCTGGGCGCGCCGCTGGGGGGCCGCGTGGTGATTGTGGACGACGTCATTTCGGCAGGAACCTCGGTTAATGAGTCAGTCGCGATTATCCTCGACGCAGGCGCCACGCCGGCCGGCGTTCTGATCTCGCTGGATCGTCAGGAACGGGGCCAGGGCGAGCGCTCGGCCGCGCAGGAAGTGCGCGAGCGGCATGGCATTCCGGTATTCAGCATCATCGCGCTGACGCAGATCGTGGAGTATCTCGACCTGCAGGGCGATCAGGCTGAACTCTTGTCCGCGGTTGCTGCCTATCGTCAGCACTATGGGGCCTAGCCGACACCAGGCGTTCCGATTGGAGATCAGCACATGATGAGCGTCCATTCAGATAGCGGTACGGGCCAGCGGCCGACAGCGATCATGCTTATGCTGGTCCTTGCGGTGCTTCCGCTGAGCGCTCTCGCCGGCATCAAATGCTGGACCAACGCCGAAGGGGTGCGCGAATGTGGCAACGTCGTGCCGCCCGAGTACGCCCAGCAGGGCCACGAGGAACGCTCCAAACGCGGGTTCACGACGGACGTCACCGGCAAGGCCAAATCGATAGAAGAAGTCGAGACCGAGCGGCGGGCGCGGGAGGCGGCCGAAGCTTCCGCCGCCAAGCAGGCGGCGGAAGCCAAAAAACAGGCGGAACTCGACCGCGTGCTGCTGGCGACCTTCGCCTCTGAGGACGACATCAACATGGCGCGCGACGGGCAACTCGCCAACATCGAGTCGCAGATCAAGATCACCCGCGAACACATCAAGAAGCTCGACCAATCGCTCGACGGCATGATCGCGACCGCGGCGGAGCACGAAAAGCGCGGCCACACAGTCAGCGCGGATTTGCGCAAAGGTATCGAGGAAACCCGTCGTCAGATCGAAGACGAAAGCACGTTCATCAAGAACCGGCTGGCAGAAGGGGAAAAAATCAAAGCGAAGTTCGAGGCAGATCTGGCCCGCTTCCGCGAACTCCGCGCAGCCAGATAGCCCGCTGTTTAGCCCGGCTGCTGGCTGAAAATCCCTCTCGCCAGGACCGGCCAAAGCTGGTCCCAGTCCTGATGCGGAGCGACCCGCCAGGCGCTGCGCACAAACTGGGCGAGCCTGCCACTAAGGGTTGCCGTCAGCACACTGGCCGCGGCATGCACCTCGGCCCGATCCGGTCGGGCGCCGTTACCGAGCAGCGCGTCGCGCAGAATCGTCCGGAACTGCGTTTCGAGACGGTCAAAAAACTGGTTTACCCGCAAGCGCAGGCGCTCGTGTTCGCCGGTGAGGATATCGCCCGTCAAAATTCGCGTGATGCCCGGATTCCGCGCGGCAAACACCAGCACGAGATCGCAGATCCTTCCGCAACGCAAGCGGGCATCGGTCTCGTCATCGAGGATGCGCGAGATCAGTCCAAACACGCTCTGCTCGGCAAAATCGATCAGCGCGTCAAACATTTTGGCCTTGCTGGGAAAGTGCCGGTAGAGCGCCGCCTCCGACACCCCCACCCGCGCAGCGAGGGCGGCGGTGGTGATCCGTGCGCCGGGCCGGGCCTCGAGTTCGCCGGCCAGCACCTCGAGGATTTGCTGTCGTCGCTCGCCGCTCACTTGCGCTCGATCAGCGTCCCGATACCGCTATCGGTGAAGAGTTCCAGCAGTACCGCGTGTTCAATTCGACCGTCGATGATGTGGGCGCGCGGCACGCCTGCTTTCACCGCATCGAGCACCGAATCCATTTTCGGCAACATGCCGCCGCTGATCGTGCCGTCGGCAATCAATGCATCGACTTCGGCCGCGCCCAGCCCCGTCAGCAACTCGCCTTCGCGATTCAGCAGGCCGCGAATATTGGTCAGCATGATGAGTTTTTCAGCCTGCATGACCTCGGCGATCTTGCCCGCCACCAAATCGGCGTTGATGTTGTAGGACGCGCCGTCGGTCCCGACCCCGATGGGCGCGATGACGGGAATGAAGTCCCCGCGCGCGAGGTAATCGAGCAAGCGCTTGTTGACGCCGGTGACCTCGCCCACGTGACCCAGATCGACCGGCTCCGGCGCCTGACCGTCACGGCTACGGGTGAATTCCATCTTGCGCGCGTAGATCAACGGCCCGTCTTTGCCGGTCAGGCCGATGGCACGTCCGCCGTGCGAATTAATCAGCGTGACAATTTCCTTGTTGACCAGCCCGCCCAGCACCATCTCGACCACGTCCATGGTTTCGGCATCGGTCACCCGCATCCCTTCCACAAACCGGCTTTCCTTGCCGAGGCGCTCCAGCAGGGAGGCAATCTGCGGACCGCCACCGTGCACGACGATGGGGTGGATACCGACCAGCTTCATCAGCACCAGATCGCGGGCGAAGCCGCGCTTGAGGGCCTCGTCGATCATGGCGTTGCCGCCGTATTTCACCACCATACATTTGCCCTGATAGCGCTGAATGTAGGGCAGGGCCTGGGTGAGGATCTGGGCGGCGGCGAGCGCTTGCTCGGCCGGCAGAGGAGAGGCGACGTGTTGCATAGGCTGGTTCTGTCAGAAAGGAATCTTGAGCGAAGGGTCTATCTTGTGCAGCAGTTCCCGGAACTCCTGCTGGATGTGGTGAAGCGCGGCCGCGGTATCGCCTTCAAACCGGAGCACGATACTGGCCGAGGTATTCGAGGGCCGCACGAGGCCCCACCGATCGGGGTAGTCAACGCGCAGCCCGTCAATCAGCGTGCGCTCGGCGCCGTCAAAACTGGCGGCTGCAAGCAGCGACTCCATGAAGCGCTGATGGTAGCTCTCGTCCATCGGCAACAGGATTTCCGGGGTGGCGATTGTATCCGGCAGGCTCGCGAACACCGCGGCCGGCGAGCGTTTCTCGTGGACGAGAATTTCCAGCAAGCGGGCACTGGCGTAAATGCCGTCGTCAAAGCCGAACCAGCCCTCGCGAAAGAAGAGATGCCCGGTCATCTCGCCGCCCAGCAGGGCGCCTGTTTCCTGCATTTTGGACTTGATCAGTGAGTGGCCGCTTTTCCAGATGATGGGTTCGCCGCCGCCGGCGCGGATTTCACGCGCCAGCTTGCTGGAGCACTTCACGTCGAAGACCACCCGCGCACCCGGGTTGCGGCTCAGCAGGTCCCGCGCGAACAACATGAGCTGGCGGTCGGGCCAAATTACCTTGCCCGTGCTGTCGACAACCCCCAACCGGTCACCGTCGCCATCAAACGCCAGCCCTAAATCGGCCGACTGCAGTTTTACGGCCAGCATGAGGTCTTCCAGATTCGACGGCTGGCTCGGGTCTGGCGGATGGTTGGGAAACTCGCCGTCCAACTCGCAGTTAAGCTCCACCACGTCGTGGCCCAGCGCGCGTAGCAGCTGCGGCACCACCAGACCGGGCACCGCATTAGCGCAGTCCACCACCACCTTCATCGGGCGACTCAGCGCGACGGGGATGTCTTCGCTGACCTGACGGATGTAGTCGGAAACGATATCCATGACCTGCACCGAGCCGTTGCCGGTGGAGAAGTCCTGCTCGTTGACCCGGCGGCGGATGGCCTGAATGGCTTCACCGGACAGGGTCGTGCCATTAATCACCACCTTCAAGCCGTTGTACTGCGCTGGATTGTGGCTGCCGGTCAGCATCACCCCGGTTGGGATATCGAGATAGTTGGTCGCGAAATAGAGGAGTGGCGTCGGCACCATGCCGATATCGAGGACGTCGCGCCCGGACTCCCGCAACCCGGACAACAGCGCCTGATGGAGCGCGGGACTGGACAGGCGGCCATCGCGCGCAATCACCACCGTCTGATGACCGTGGGCGATGGCTTCGGCACCGATCGCGCGTGCGATCTGGTAGACCGCATCGGTGGTCAGGGTCTCCTCCGCGATACCCCGGATGTCATAGGCCCGGAAGACCACGGGCGCGACCGGCGGAAGCGCTGGCTCCGCACCGGGTGATGGCGCGGTCGTTGCCGGCTCATCGGGCATGAGGTCCACGAAGTCCGCATCGGAAACGGCGTCGAACAGGCTCAAGTCCACCGTTTGCACAGTCGGTGACAGGTCGGCCTCATCGACGCGTGGCGGTGCATCGGGAATGGCCGTGGTGCCGCGAACCAGTCCTTCAAGTCCCGGGTACTCGCCGTTGTAGATCGCCAGAATGGCGCCCTGGTAATGCGGGCCTGACGCATCGCCGACCGGCACCCGCCGCCGCCATCGGAGCAGCACCGCCGTCATCAAAACCACCAGCACCAGCCCTGATAAGGCCGGGAACGAAGCCAAGTTATCCACCCCTGAACGCCCTTCCCCTCGCAGTACGAGTTGCCATGCGGTGCCGGGCACCGGTGCGCGGGCAACCTCTGCCCAACGCGGATTTGCCCCCGGGCTGCTCCCGATAAGCGTGGAGGCCTGACCCGGCAGCGGTTGGCGCAGTTCTACCGCATAGCCCTGCAGATTGAGGCTGGCCAAATGGTCCTTCACCAGCTTCGGATTTAACGCGAGATGCACAAACCCGACCGGTAAGCCGACGGGCGGCACCCGGCCGACCAGGGCGATGTGCGCGTCTACGGTTGCGGGCAAGTGGAACTCGATGGGAACAAGCGCTTCGCCAAGCCCGGCCTGTCGCAGCATATTGAGCCCGGCGTACACCAGCGGCGGCGCATTGCTTGTGTCCGGCTCGACGGTATTTGGCAGCACCAAGCGCAGGCGTAATGCGCCGGGCACCCGGGCCTGCAGGTCGTCACCCAGGCGGCGCAAAGCGGCGCGGTCTGCCTTGCCGAGAGCGGCCACGACCTGCGGATCCTGCGCAATGGACTGCATCGCCTCGGTCTGCGGCCTGAACAGGCCACTCAACTTTATCGCGAGCTTGCTGGCCTCCTGCCGGTTCGCAATTGCGGCGTCCGCCGCGAGTTCACCGCGTTCGGTGGTCACCGAAGAAACGGCCCAGTAGAGGCCGCTGCCGAGCAGCAGAACGGACAGGGCGATGCCAACCGAACGGCGCGAAAGCGCGGGCTTGAAGCGCGACAGTTTAGGCAGATGAGCCACGGAAGCGTTCTGCGATAACGGCGATTAGCCTGTGCGCCAACATCTGTTTGGAAGCCTTTCCAAGCGCGGTTCCTCCTGAGTTCCAGTACACGCTGAGCTCGTTATCGTCGCTCTCAAAACCGCTACCCGGCACGCCGACCAGATTGGCGGCAATCAGGTCAAGGCGCTTGGTCTCAAGCTTCTGTCGCGCATAAGACTCCAGGTTTTCGGTTTCTGCCGCGAAGCCGACCGTGAAGGGTCGCTGCGCCAGCTTGGCAACGGCCGCGAGTATATCGACCGTAGGTACAAGCGTCAGCGAGAGCTCCTCACCGCGCTTTTTAAGCTTGTGGGCGGCGGGTGTCGCGACCGTGTAATCGGCGACGGCCGCCGCGCCGATGAAAATATCGCAGCCGGAGACCTGGCTCATGACGGCCTGATGCATCTCGGCGGCGCTGGTCACCCGGAGGACCTCGCAGCCCGCGGGTGCCGGCACAGCGGCTGGGCCCGCCACGACGATCACCCGGGCGCCGGCGTCACGCGCCGCCTCGGCAAGCGCAAAACCCATCTTGCCGGAACTGCGGTTAGTGATGAAACGCACCGGGTCGATGGGTTCCTGCGTCGGCCCGGCGGTCAGTAACACGGTGACGCCTGCCAGCAGTTCAGGCGCCGGGGCGAGCGGCGCCCCGTTGGCAAACACCGACTCGGCGGCGGCGCGCAGTGCTGCCGGTTCCAGCATGCGTCCGGGCCCCGTGTCACCGCAGGCCTGAACGCCAACCGCCGGCCCGCAAAAAAGAATGCCGCGCGACCTGAGCAATTCGACATTGGCAGCGGTGGCGACATTGCGCCACATCTGCTGGTTCATCGCTGGCGCCACCAGCACCGGTGCGGGAGTTGCCAGACATAGCGTGCTCGCCAGATCGTCGGCCAGTCCATGCGCAAGCCGGGCAAGGAAATCGGCGCTGGCCGGTGCCACCAGCACCAGATCGGCCCAACGGGCCAGCTCGATGTGGCCCATCGCGGCCTCAGCCAGCGGGTTTAGCAGTTCGGTATGCACCGGCTCGCCGGATACGGCCTGAAAGGTCAGCGGGCGCACAAACTCCTGCGCGGCGGCCGTCATGACCACCTGCACACGGGCGCCGGCGGCTTTTAGTTGCCGGACCAGTTCGGGTGTTTTGTAGGCCGCGATTCCGCCGGTCACTACCACGCAGATTTGTTTGTGGGCCAGCGTGCTCATATGCTTCCTGTCAGACCTCGCGTCTGGATTGTAGCGCATGGACTGCGCGCGATTCTGCGGCTTGAAACAAACCCTCTCAGTCACTTGAACAAGGATGTTTAGATGACGCTCAAAAACGCGCCGGCCGCCGAGCGGCCCCGGGAACGATTGATCAATTGCGGCCCCTTGCCGCTGACGGACGCCGAACTCCTGTCGATTTTTCTGCGCACCGGGAGCGCCGGGCTTGATTCGCTCGCGCTGGCGCGCGAATTACTGACGAGAAGCGGCGGGTTAAGGCAACTGCTGGAACTCCCGCTGCCGGCCTTTCTGGCGCTGCCCGGCCTCGGGCTGGCGCGGTATGCCGAGCTGCAGGCTGCACTGGAAATGACCAGACGGTATTTCCGGACTTCGCTGGAGCAGCGCGAGGCCATCAGTGGACCGCAGGGCGCGAAAGATTTTGTCATTGCCCAGTTCAAGAGCTTGCGGCGAGAAGTCTTCGCCTGCCTGTTTCTGGACACGCGGCACCAGTTGATCGCCTTTGAGACGCTGTTCTTCGGCACGCTGGATGCGACCACGGTTCACCCGCGGGAAGTGGTGCGGCGGGTGCTGGAAATCAATGCCGCCGCGGTCATTCTGGCCCATAACCATCCCTCGGGCGTCGCCGAACCCAGCACCGCCGATCAGGCCCTGACCCAACGGCTGCGTGACGCGCTGGCGTTGGTCGATGTGCGGGTACTCGACCATATCGTCGCGGCCGACGGCACGGCCGTCTCTTTCGCCGACCGGGGTTGGCTTTAATTTATGGCCGGGCCGGCGTCAGAAAGGCTTGGCTGATGCCGGCAAAGCGGCTAGACTCCGTCGCCCGCTAAGCACATAACTATAGGCACGAGTGTCATGTCCCGAGTTTGTCAGGTCACCGGTAAGGGTCCGATGTCCGGTAACAACGTCTCGCACGCGAACAACAAGACGCGTCGACGGTACTTACCGAACCTCCATTCGCGGCGCATCTGGGTCGACAGCGAACAGCGTTTTGTCACCTTGCGCGTCAGCAGTCATGGTCTGCGGATCATCGACAAACGCGGCATTGATGCCGTCCTGAAAGACCTCCGCGCCCGCGGCGAGAAATTCTGAGGGAACCGCCATGCAGGAAAAAATCAAACTGGTCTCCAGCGCCGGCACCGGCCACTTCTACACCACGACCAAAAACAAGCGTAACAATCCTGAAAAATTGAAGCGCAAGAAGTTTGATCCGGTGGTTCGTCGCTACGTCGACTACAACGAAGCCAAGATCAAGTAAGCCTCCGGTTTCCCGGAAGCTGGAAGAAGAAGCCCGCTCAAAGCGGGCTTTTTCATGCTCAGGCGGCGTAACGATAGCCCGGCAAACGGCGGGCGAAGTCTTCGAGCGCGGCAATGCCGGTCGCTTCCGCGGCCCTACACCAATCCTGCAGCGCCTGTAGCAGACGCTCCTGACTCGCCTGGCGCTCGTTGAACAAGGCCAGCAGAGCCTGCTGAAACTCATACACCGTCGCCAGCGTCCGGCTATGGGCCAGCCCCTTGTGCAGGGAATCCCGCTCCTGCTCGCCGAGCAGTTTTTCGGCTCTCGACAGCAAACGTTTCAGCGGTTTGAGGTCGCCCCGGAGCGGCGAGGGGCTACGCGCCACCTCGTCGCGATGCACCCGATGCACGACCCGTTTGACGTAGTCCGACAGGACGTGAATGTGATTCCCCGCCACCGCTTTCAAGGTTTCGAGGTCGACGTGGGATTTCTGCTCATCGACCAGCGGCGGCCGCACCACGCGCTTCACCTTGGCCAAGCCCAGAGACTCCAGACCGCGGATATAAGCCCAGCCCAGATCAAACTCCCAGGGCTGCACCGAAAAGCGCGCCGAGGTGGCGAAGGCGTGATGGTTGTTGTGCAACTCCTCACCGCCGATCAGCAGGCCCCAGGGCACCAGATTGGTCGAGCCGTCCTGGGTTTCAAAGTTACGATAGCCGCGCCAGTGACCAAGGCCGTTGATGATGCCGGCGGCAAAAATGGGGATCCACATCATCTGCAGCGCCCACACCGACAGGCCCAAAACGCCGAACATCAGCACGTTGAGGGTCAGCATGCTGTAGATGCCAAAAAAGGTGTAACGCTCGTAGATCCGGTTTTCCATCCAATCGTCCGGCGTGCCGTGGCCATATTTGGCCCTGACCTCAAGGTCGGTCGCCGCAATCCGGTACAACTCGGTGCCTTCAAGCAGCACCTTGCGAATGCCGAACAGCCGCGGACTATGCGGATCGCCCGCCTCTTCGACGAAGGCGTGATGCTTACGGTGCGAGGCTGCCCAGCCTTTGGTCGACATGCCGGTTGTCATCCACAGCCAGAAGCGGAAAACGTGCGCCACCGCAGGGTGCAGGTCGAGCGCGCGGTGCGCTTGATGGCGGTGCAGATAGACGGTGACCGCGATGATAGTGAAGTGCGTCATGGCGAGAGCGGCGAGCAGCACGCCCCACCAGGGCAGGTCGAGCGCGCCGTTTTTCAGAAAATCCAGCATCAGGGACATCCGCTTCGAAAGAGGGTTGTGGCGAATCTTCGCCCACCCGACGGCGCAGGCGCAATCGCCACAGCGCGCCTTGGCAGGCGCTAACCGGACGCGAATAATCCCCGGCTATGAGCGCGGAAATTTTGCTTGAGGCTCGCGAGGTGTCCTGCAGTTACGGACGCCATCGTGCGGTCTCGGCACTCAGCTTGCGGGTGGCGCGCGGAGAGTGTCTGGGCTTGCTGGGCCTGAATGGCGCGGGTAAGTCCAGCACGCTGAGCATGCTGGCCGGCGTGAGAGCGCCCTCTGACGGACGCATCCTGATTGGCGGACTGGATCTGCAAACCGAGCCGCTGGCCGCCCGGCGCCGACTGGGCTATCTGCCAGATGTGCCCCCGCTGTTTGCCGAGATGCGGGTTGAGGAGTATCTGGGCTTCTGCGCCGACCTGCGGGCCGTACCGCAACGCACCGACGCTGTCGCACGCGCCAGCGCCCGCTGCGGGCTGCAAGACGTCGGCAACCGCCAGATCCGCAGCTTGTCGAAGGGCTACCAGCAACGCATTGGCATAGCCCAGGCCATCGTGCATGAGCCCGAGGTGGTGATCCTCGACGAGCCCTCGGTGGGCCTCGATCCTCGACAACTGCACGATATTCGCGCACTGGTGAAAGCACTCGCCGTGGACCGGGCGGTGGTGCTGTCCAGCCATTTGCTCGCCGAGATCGAATCCACTTGCACGCGGGTTGCGATCCTCCACCACGGGCAACTGGTACACGAGGCGCCGGTTGCCGCGGGGCAACTGCAGTTAGTGCTGGTGTTAAAAGACACCGCGCCGCGCGCGACCCGGTTGGCGGCGATCGACGGCGTGCTGGCAGTGAGCGCTGGCGGCACGGGTCGTTGGGTGTTGGACGTGCGGGATGAACAGGTGGCGGAAGCCATCGCGCGCGCCGCGCTGGACGAGCAGTGGGGACTGCGCCGCCTCGAAGCCCTCACCAGCCCGCTGGAGGCGACGTTTCTGGCGCTTACGGTAAAAGGGGACGTCGCGTGCTTAGGGTAGTTTTAGGGCGGGAGTTGCGCGCCTTCCTCCGCAACCCATCGGTCTGGGGACTGCTCGCGGCAATCCAGTTCCTCATCGCATTCCAGTGGCTTGCCTTGCTCGAACAGTATCAGGCTGCGGCGCCAAAGCTGAAGCACCTTGCACAGGCGCCCGGGATTTCCGAACTCGTCACCCAACCGCTGGTGATGATGGTGGCCTTGTTGATGATCTTCGTGGTGCCCGTACTTGCCATGCAGTCCATCGCCGGGGAGCGCCGCAACGGCACGCTGGTGTTGTGGCAAAGCGCGCCAGTGCGTCTCTCGATTTTTGTGCTGGGCAAGTGGCTGGGCGTGCTCGGCGTGCTGGCGGTGCTGTGGTCTGCTGTCGCGCTCATGTGCCTGAGCCTGACGCTGGGCTCCAACGCCGACTGGGGCAATTTAGGAAGCGCACTGCTGGGTCTGGCGCTGTTTCTGATGGCAAGCAGCGCGGTTGGCATCGGGTGTTCGGCCGTTGCCACCCAACCGCTGGCCGCTGCGCTGGGCGGTTTTCTCGTGCTGACGTTCCTCTGGGCCTGCGACTGGTCCGGGCAATGGGTGGCCGAGCCCACCGTATTCACCTGGCTCTCCCTGATGAACCACCTGCGCGCGCTCACGCACGGGCTTGTCGATACCGCCGACGTGGCTTACTTCCTCTGGCTGACGGCTAGCGCGCTGGGATTTGCCATCTGGTGGCTGGATGGTGAACGCCGTGGGCTTTGACCGGCACCGCCGCCGGCTGGTCCACGGCCTGCGGGTGTTGGCCTTGTTGGGCGCGACCTGCAGTCTGCTCAAGCTCGCCAACGACCATCACCGAACCTTCGATTGGACCGGCAACCACCGGCACAGCTTGAGCCCGGCCAGCGTGGCGGCGGTGGCGGCGGTGGCCGGCCCGATAGCGGTCAGCGTCTACCTGCCCGAGCAGCATGCCGGGCGGGAGCGCGCCAAGGCCTTGATTGCGCGATACCAGCGACTGGCAGCGCGGGTCGAATTGCGGTTCATCGATCCGGCCGATGTGCCGGACCTGATGCGCAAAGAAGAAATACGTGAAGGCGAGGTGGTAGTGAGCGCAAGCGGGCGACAGGAGCGGGTGCGAGGGCTGAGCGAGGCCGCCTTCACCGACGCGCTGGCCCGCCTGGCGCGCGGTGAACAAGCGTGGCTGGGCTTCGTCACCGGACACGGCGAGCGGAGCCCCACCCGCGCGGCCAATTTCGACCTTGCCGATTTCGCCAATGCGCTAGCACCGCGGGGCATTCGCGCGCGCGAACTCAGTCTGGTTGAACTCGGGGCGGTGCCCGACAACATCAGCGCGCTGGTCATCGCCAGCCCGCAAACCGACTTCCTGCCCGCAGAAATTAGCCTCATCGAAAACTTTATCGCCCGAGGCGGGCACCTGCTGTGGTTGCTTGAGCCAGATCTGCCGCCGTCTTTTCAGGCGCTGGGGACGGCGCTGGGCCTGCAAGCGTCGACGCAAACCCTGATCGACCCGGCTGCCGAGGCCATGGGGCTGAAGGATCCGACGCTTGCGCTGGTCTTGCGCTACGAACCCCATCTGGCGCTGGGCCAGTTCGCCACCACCGTGCTGCTGCCCCGGGCGGCGCCCGTTATCGTGAAAGCGCCCGCTGGCTGGACCACGGCAACCCTGTTCAACAGCGGTCAGGGCAGTTGGGGCGAGTCCGGTAAAGTGGAGTCGCAAGTAGCCTTCGACGACGGCCTTGATGCACCCGGGCCGTTACCGCTCGCCGTTGCCCTGACCCGTGGCCAGCAGCGCGTGGTGCTGGTCGGCGACGGCGATTTCCTCTCCAATACCTTCCTGGGCAATGGTGGTAATCGCGAACTGGGGATCCGTCTGGTCGAATGGCTGAGCGCGAACGACGCGCTCATCAAGGTCGATGCCGTGCCCGCCCCAGACCGTGAACTCGTGCTTGCGCCCTGGCAAATCGCCGTGATTGGTGGCGGCTTTCTGGTCGGCCTCCCCGGCGCGTTTCTCCTTAAAGGTCTTTGCTTGTGGTGGCGTCGCCGTGCCTGAATTACCTGAAGTCGAAACAACCCGGCGCGGCGTTGCACCGCATGTGGAGGGACGCACCGTCAGTCGCGTGCTGGTGCGCGAGCGGCGCTTCCGACAGCCGGTGCCGGCAGATTTGGCCGCGCAACTGGTCGGGCAGCGCCTGCGCAGGGTGATCCGGCGGGCAAAATATCTGCTGTTCGAGTTTCCGCACGGACATCTGCTGGTGCATCTGGGGATGTCGGGCTCGCTCCGGGTTATCTCGCCGGGCGCGCCGCTTAAGCCGCATGACCATATCGATCTGGAGTTTGACGACCAGATTTGCCTGCGTTTGCGCGACCCGCGACGCTTCGGGCTGATGCTATGGCTGTCCGGGGCGCCAGAGGCGCACCCCCTGTTAGCCAAGCTGGGCCCCGAACCCTGGGATGAGGCCTTCAACGCCAGTTATCTCGCGGGTCTTGCCAAGGCGCGCAGCGGCGCCGTCAAAAACTTCCTGATGGACGGCAGCGTGGTGGTCGGGGTGGGCAACATCTACGCCAGCGAGTCGCTGCACCGCGCGGGCATCCATCCGTCGCGCCCGGCGCGGCGCGTTTCAGCGGCGCGGTACGCTTTGCTGGTCGACTCGGTGCGGACGGTGCTTGAGGCCGCGATTGGCTTCGGCGGCACCACGCTGCGCGACTTCACCCGGGATGACGGCAAGCCGGGCTACTTTCGCAACGAACTCAGGGTGTACGACCGGGCAGGCCAGCCGTGTCTACAATGCGGCGAGGGGCCGATTGCACAGCGGGTGATTGGCCAACGCGCCAGCTATTTCTGCCCCCTCTGTCAGCGATGAAACCGGCCACGCCCTCGCCCCGGGCGGTGGTGGTCGCCGGCCTGCTGGTGCTGGTCTGTGTGATGGGCATTGGTCGTTTCGCCTACACGCCGCTCCTGCCCCAGATGCAGCAAGCGCTGGGCTGGCAGGTGGCGCAGGCCGGCGACGTCGCCAGCGCCAATTTTCTGGGTTACCTGCTGGGCGCGCTGGCATCCAGCAACTTGGCGCGACGCCCATCCCGCGCGTATTGGCTGCTGGCGGCGCTGCTCGGCAGCACGTTCACCACCCTGGCCGGAGCGCTCGACTGGGGCTTTGAAGGCTGGCTCTTGCTGCGCGCAAGCGCGGGCGCTGCGAGTGCGATCGGCATGGTGCTGGGCATGGCGCTGGTCATTGACTACGTGGGGCGAGTCGGGAGATCCGAACTCAGCACCGCCGCGTTTCCTGGCGTCGGGATCGGGATCGTCCTCTCGGTGCTGGTGATTGAGAGCGCCCGGTTCGCGGGCTGGTCGCTGGGTGCCCAATGGGCAGCGCTAGGCGTCTGCGCTGGGCTTTGTGTGGCGCTGGCCTTGCCCGTGTTGTGGCGCTTGCCGAACCTCATTCCGACGCCGGGCGTGCCCGGCGTCGCGACAAACCGCGCGGAGGACGGTCCGACCCTCCACCGCCTGATCGCAGCCTACGGTCTGCTTGGCTTCGGGTATGTGGTGACGGCGACGTTCATCGTGCTGATGGCGCGCGAGCGGGGCAGCGCCACGCTGCTGGAACCCCTTTGCTGGCTGGTGGTCGGCGCGACGGCCGCGCCCTCGGTGCCGGTCGGGCGGGCGCTGGCTAGCCGGTTTGGAGAGCTCGCGGTGATGCGCTGGGCTTTCGGCCTGCAGGCGCTAGGCGTGCTGCTGGCCGGCATGGGGCGCGACCCGGTCAGCCTGGTGCTGGGCGGTGCCTGTCTGGGCGCCACCTTTTTATCGATTACCGCGCTGATCCTGAACGCGGCCCGACGCGCCGCCGGCGCCGGCGCGGATGCGGCACTGGGCTGGATGACGGCCGCATTCGGCAGTGGGCAATGGCTAGGGCCGTTCTGCGCCGGACGGCTTGCGCAGTGGCGGGGCGACTTTGCGCTGGCCTCCCTGCTCGCGGCGTCTCTGCTGTTGCTCGGCGCAGCCCTGCTGCCCCGAACATCAGCCCAGACGCTTAACGCGGCACCACGCTAAACACCTCGGCTGTCCCTTCGCCGCGCGGGTCGGCTGCCGCGCTGACCGCCTGCTGGTCGCGGTCCCAAAGAATGGCCTGCATGTTGCCGTAGTCACGGTCGGAGCGCGTGAGCTTGTGACCCAGTTTGGCCAGCGCCGCCTGTAGATCCGGACCGAAGGCTGCGGGCTCGTAGAGCACTTCGTCGGGCAGATACTGGTGATGAAATCTGGGTGTGGCGACCCAGTCAGCCGGCGGCAGACCGTTGCTGTAAGCCAGCACACCCAAGAGCACCATGGAGATGATTCGGCTGCCGCCGGGCGTGCCCAGAATGCCAACCCGCTGCGGCGTCTCGACAAAGGTGGGCGTCATCGAGGACAAGGGTCGCTTGCCCGGCGCAATGGCGTTGGCTTCCACGCCCACCAGGCCGTAGCCGTTCGGCGCGTTGGGCTTGGCGGAGAAATCGTCCATTTCGTCATTCAGCAGCACCCCCGTCCCGGGCGGGGTGAACGCGGCGCCGAACGGATAGTTAATGCTGAGGGTCGCCGCAACCCGGTTGCCTTCGGCGTCCAGCACCGAAAGATGCGTGGTGTGGTCACCCTGCGCCGGCGGCGCAATTGGCCGAAGGCTGGTGCTGGGCGTTGCGGCGGTCAGCGACAGGTTGGCGCTTACTTCCTTTGCATGCGCCTTGCTGATGAGCTTGGCCACCGGGATGTCGACAAAATCCGGGTCACCGAGATACTCCGCACGGTCGCGATAGGCGCGGCGCATGGCTTCAATCGTTAAGTGGGTGCGGGTGAGTTGGGGGAGCGTGATGAGGTCATGCGGCTCGAGTTGATTGAGCGCCTCCAGCAGGGCAACACCGCCAGATGACGGCGGCGGTGCCGACACCACCCGAATCCCCTGAAAAGACCCCACCAGCGGCGCGCGCTCCACCACGGTGTATGCCGCGAGATCCGCCAGCGTCCAAATCCCGCCCGCCGCCCGCACCCCGTTAACCAGGCGCGTCGCCAGCGGACCGGCGTAAAACCCGGCCTTGCCCGCTGCCGCCATCGACTCCAGCGTCTCGGCTAATGCCGGCTGGCGTAGCATGACGCCGCTTGCGGGGGGGTCGCCCGCTGCGAGGAAAATGCCAGCGGTAGTCGGATCTTTACGCAGCACTTCCAGACGAACCTTGGCCATTAACCGATAGCGTTCGCTTACTTCAAAGCCTTCTCGCGCATACGAGATGGCGGGGGCAAGCGCGCGGGCCAAGGGCAGACGACCATATTTTTCGCTCAGCAGCACGAGGCCAGCAGGCAGGCCGGGGATCGCCGCCGCGAGCGGACCGTTAAGCGAGAGCCCGGGGATGACATTGCCGGCCTCGTCCAGGTACATGTTGCGGGTGGCTGCGCCCGGCGCTTTTTCACGAGCGTCCAGCATTACTTCGTGCGCATCGGCGGCGCGGTGGAGCAGAAAAAATCCGCCGCCGCCTATCCCGGAGGAGTAGGGCTCGACGACCGCCAGCGCGGCGGCGACCGCCACCGCGGCATCAAATGCATTCCCGCCATCGAGCAGGATCTCGCGCCCGGCCCGGGTCGCCAGCGGATGGGCTGACGCGATTGCCGCTTGAGCCGGCGTAATGGGCAGCTCGCGTCCGGTCGCCGGCAGCGCCAGCAGCACAACAAGCAGGCCGGCACAGCACATGGCCAGCCAGCGCAGTCCAGCGTTTGATTCTTTTTGCATGAGCGACAACTCCGGGGACGCAGCCCTTGGGCAATACGGCTAGCCGCCCGCGGTGAGGCGGCGGTATTTGTCCATCAGTTCGGCGCGGCTTTCCACGTGCGCGAGGTCCAGTGGAATGCAGTCCACCGGACACACCTGCACGCACTGCGGGCGATCGAAATGGCCGACGCACTCGGTACATCGACCGGGATTAATCTGGTAGTGCTCCGGCCCTTCAAAAATAGCTTCGTTCGGGCACTCCGGCTCGCAAACGTCGCAATTCACGCATTGTTCGGTGATGCGGAGGGCCATGCCTTGGCGTTTATTTTTTTGCCGCGCGTTTGCCGAGGCGCTCGGCCAGCGCCTCGCGAACGATCGGGTGAACGAAGGCGCCTACTTCACCGCCAAGCGAGGCGATTTCGCGGATCAGAGAGGAGGAGATGTAGGAGTAGTTTTCACGCGTCGGCATGAAAATGGTGTCGGCCTCGGGCACCAGATGCTTGTTCATGCCGGCGAGCTGAAACTCGTACTCGAAATCCGACACTGCACGCAGGCCACGCAGAACGGCGCAGGCATCCCATTGGCGCACGAAGTTAGCGAGCAAGCCCTCGAAGCGGTGAACTTCCACGTTTGGATAGTCGACCAGCACGCGTTTCGCCAAATCCACCCGCTCGTCGGTCGAAAACGCCGTGCTCTTGGAGGTGCTGGCCGCCACCGCCACGATGACGTGCCCGAAAATGCGCGCGGCACGGGCAACGATGTCGATGTGACCGTTGGTGATCGGGTCAAAAGTGCCCGGATAAATTGCCCTGTTACCCACTTAGGTTGCTCCGTTTGGATTGGCTGTTGCGCTCGCTGGCGCGAGCAAGGTGTAAACCACCTGTCGGGTTTGCCCCTGCCGCAAACAGGTCCATGCGGGCCCTGGCTGCGGTGGCGTTGGCGTTTCCAGATAAACCACGCCGTTCACAGCAACCCAGTCGCGTGCCAGCAAGCTGAGCAGTTCGTCGCTCAATCCTGCAGCGAATGGCGGGTCCACGAAGATAACGTCATAGGCAATCGGCTCGCGCTGAGCGAGCCACGCGCTGGCATCATAACCAAGGATTTCACAGTTGACAGCGGCCAGCATGGCGCGCATGGCTTCGAGATGCCGCAGCACCAGCGGATTGGTGTCGAGAAAAGTCACCGCGGAGGCCCCGCGGGAGAGGGCTTCAAAGCCCAGCGCCCCGGTGCCGGCGAACAAGTCGAGGCAGCGTGCGCCGGGCAGTCGGGGGGCGAGCCAATTGAACAGGGTTTCGCGTACCCGATCGGCCGAGGGTCTCACCGCCGCGACTGGCGGCACCGGCAAACGCCGCCCGCGCCACTGTCCGCCAATGATCCGGACTTTGCCCTGCGTGGTTTTCGCCGCGTCCGAACCGCGACTCATGGCGCCGGGGACTTGGCGGCCGGCGGCGCACGACCCACCGTGATAACGGACATGGCGTCGGGTGTCAGGTGGCGGCGGACCGCGGCTTTTACCTCAGCCAGCGTGACCGCTGCCATTTTGTCGCGCCAAGTGTCCAGATAATCCAGCGGCAGCTTGTAGAAGGCGATCATGGAGAGGTTTTCGAGAATCTTGGCGTTGTTATCGATGCGGAGCGGAAAGCCGCCCAGCAGATTGCGGCGGGCGTCTTCCAGTTCAGCGGCGCTTGGGCCTTCGGCTACAAAGCGCGCGACTTCGCCTTTGAGCAAGGCGAGCGCCTCGTCGCGCTGCTCGCCCCGGGTCTGCAGGCTGGCGATGAACGGCCCGGGTTGGGCGAGCGGCTCAAAGTGGCTTTCGACGGCATAGGAAAGACCCCGCTTTTCGCGTACTTCCCCGAACAGACGCGATACCACACCGTTGCCACCCAGCACGTGATTACCCAACACCAGCGGGAAGTGGTCGGGGTCGCCGCGCGGGATCGCGACCTGCCCAATGATGAGGTGGGTCTGCTCGGCATCGAACTCGAGATGGGTTTGGCGCGGCGGCTGCCTCGTGACGGCGGGCACGGCCGGGGCCGCGGTGCCAGCCTTCAGTTGCCGGGTGAGCTCCTCTGCGACACGCTCGGCACCGGCTCGATCAATATCGCCAACCAGCATCAGGATGGCGTTGTTTGCGACATAGAACTGCTGATAGAACGCCTCCACCATCGGCAGGCTGAGGCCGGACACGCCGGCTACTGTGCCCTCGGGCGGAACGCCGTAAGGGTGTCCGGCGTATAGCGTTTGCATGAAAAGCTGATCGGCCAGCGTGCCGGGCGATTCCAGTTCCTGTTTCAGGCCGGTGAGCAGCATGGCCTGCTGTCGGGCAAAGGCCTGTGGTTCGAACCGTGGCTTGGCGAGCAGCGCCTGAAGCAGCGCGAGTGCCGCATCGCGGGTGGGCGGGTCGCTTAGCGTGCGTAGCGAGACCGAAGCCATTTCGAGCGCCGCCCCGGCGCCGAGCGTGGCCCCCGTTGCTTCCAGAGCTGCGTGAAACTCATCCGCCGGGGTGCTGCTGGTGCCCTCGTCCAGCATCGCGGCGGTCAGCGCCGCCAAGCCGGGCCGTGTCCCGTCGTAAACGCTGCCGGCAGCGAAGACCAGCCTGAGGTCCAGCATGGGCAGTTCCGGGGCTGGCACAAAGTAGACCCGGGTCCCGGAAGCGCTGGTCCAATGCTGGATTGGCGCCATGGCCATGGCAGGCACCGCGAGCAGCCCGAGACAGGCCCAGCAGATCAATCGCAACAGGGTCATGGCCTTGGGTCTCCCGCTTCAAGCGTGGCGACCGTGGACCGGTCAGCAACCAGATATTTTTGCGCCACCGCCTGCACCTGCGCCGGGGTCACCGCCATGATTCCGGCATCGTAATTGTCTTTTAGCTGCCAGGGGAGGCCGACAGCGTCCAACATGCCGATGATCATCGCCTGATAGAACATGGAATCCTGCTGGTAGATTTGCTCAGCCCTGACCCGGGTCTTCACCCTCGCGAGTTCCTCTGCCGTTGGGGGTTCCTGTTGAAGGCGGGCGATTTCAGCGCGCACGGCTTGCTCGAGCGTGGCCAGACTCACGCCCTCGCGCGGCGCGGCGTCCAATGACAGCAGGTCGCCAAAGCGTGAGATTGGCGAGTAGCCGGCGCTGACTGCATTCGCCACCTGCTGGCCGCGGAGCAGATGGCGACTGAATCGCGCGCTGTTGCCACCATCCAGTACCCCGGTCAGGACTTCGAGCGCGTAAATCTCCCAGGCTTCGACCGTGGTGCCTGCCGGTCCGGGCTTGCCAATCTGCGTCATGCCGGGTGTCTTGAATGCGATCGAGAGGGAGGGCACACGGACGCGCGGGTCTTTAAGCAGCAGACGCTTCTCACCGTTTTGCATGACCTCCGGTCGCAGCGCCGGCGGTGCGACGGGGTCGGCCGACAGGGGACCGAAGTGTTTTTTTGCCAGCGCCTGCACGGCCGCCGGCTGCACATCACCGACCACTACCACGGTCGCATTGGCAGGCGCATACCAGCGCTCGTACCAGGCTTTGAGGTCTGACAGCTGAAGCGACTTGATGTCGGCGGCCCAGCCGATCACCGGCTGACGGTAGGGACTGGTCTGCCAGGTCGCGGCCGTGGTGGCTTCGGCCGCCAGCGCCTGCGGGTTGTCCTCGGTTCGCATGCGGCGCTCTTCGAGAATCACGCGCCTTTCGTTGGCAAATTCCTTTTCATCCAGCAAAAGATGCCGCATCCGTTCGGCCTCCAGCTGAAAACTCAATTCAACGTTGTCCGCCGACCACTGCTGAAAATAGGCGGTGTAATCACGGGTCGTGAAGGCATTTTCGCGGCCGCCATGGGCCGCGACGGTTCGGGAAAACTCACCGCTGGCGAGGTTGCGGGTGCGCTTGAACATCATGTGTTCGAGGGCATGCGACAGCCCCGTCGCGCCGTCCTGTTCGTAGCTTGCTCCGACGCGATACCAGATCTGGACGACCACCACCGGCGCACGGTGGTCTTCCTGGACGACCAGCTTCAGGCCGTTGTCGAGCCTGAATTCGTGGGTACGGGGCGCGGCCGCCGACGCTTGACTGAGCAGCAAGCCGAGCACTAGAAACAGGTTTTTCAGCGACAAGGCTTGGCTTCCGTCGGAACCGCCTGTGGATGGCGGGTTAATCGGGACATGCGGTGTTAGCATAACGGACAAACCTCCGGGACGTCCGTCAGGGCGTCCGATTTCTTGCTGTTTTATCGCGTGGATTTCCCCATGTTCAAGCGTTTACGCGAAGGCATCGCCCGAACCCGGGATGGCCTGCTGAATAAACTGGGCCGCCTGCTGGGCCGCCGCGAGCCTGTCGATGCCTCTTCACTTGAGGCGTTGGAGACGGCTCTCCTGGTGGCCGACGTCGGAGTGCCAGCGACGTCGAAAATCATTGAAGCAGTGCGCCAGAAAGCCGGCCGTAGCGATTCGCCACTCATCGATCTGCTCCACGCGGAGATGGCGGAGGCTTTGGCGCCGGTTGAGCAGCCTTTGCGCATTCCGGCGGAATTGGGTTCCCCGTTTGTGATTCTGGTGGTGGGCGTCAACGGCGTGGGCAAGACAACCACGATTGCCAAGCTTGGGCGGCGCCTGCAGGCCGAAGGCCACAAGGTAATGTTCGCGGCCGGCGACACATTCCGGGCGGCAGCCGTCGAACAACTCAAAACCTGGGGTGAACGGCTGGGTATTCCCGTCATCGCGCAAGGACCCGGGGCCGATCCGGCGTCGGTCATTTTTGACGCCTATTCGGCGGCGGCTGCGCGGGGCTGCGATGTATTGTTGGCAGACACCGCCGGTCGGCTCCACACACAGGGTGGCCTGATGAACGAACTGGCCAAGATTCGCCGTGTGCTGGGTAAACAGAATCCCGCCGCCCCCCATGAGACCCTGCTGGTGCTCGATGCCACCATGGGCCAGAACGCCTTACAGCAGGCGCGAACCTTTCATGAGACGGCGCCGCTGGATGCGTTGATTCTCACCAAGCTCGACGGCACCGCCAAAGGCGGCATCGTCTTCGCCATCGCCGACGCCCTCAAACTGCCGCTGCGTTATATCGGGATCGGTGAACAGGCCGACGATCTGCAGCCTTTTTCAGCGACTGCTTTCGTCGACGCCCTGCTGGGTCTGGGCGAAGCGGAGTAGCCCCCAACTTTTTGACCCGCCTCAAGGAACCGGCAAACTGTTTAGCACTCTAACCGGTCGAGTGCTAAGCTTGTTGCCATGAAGGAGGCACCTATGACCCACGCAATTGATCTGCCTACACCCGTTGGCTCGCTTGAGGCTTACATTGACGCCATCGGGCGTGTGCCCTTGCTCAGCGAAGATGAGGAGCGGTTCCTTGCCCGGCGTTTCAGGGACGAAGAGGATCTGGGCGCTGCCCGCCAACTGGTCCTGTCGCATCTACGTTTTGTGGTGAAAGTAGCCCGTGGGTATCTGGGCTACGGTCTGCCGCATGGCGACCTGATTCAAGAGGGCAATATCGGCCTGATGAAGGCTGTGAAACGCTTTGACCCCAACGTCGGGGTGCGTCTGGTGTCCTTTGCCGTGCATTGGATCCGGGCGGAAATCCACGAATACATCCTCAAGAACTGGCGCATCGTCAAAGTTGCCACCACCAAGGCGCAGCGCAAACTCTTCTTCAACTTGCGCAGCGCCAAGCAGCGCACGGGTTGGTTGAATCACGGCGAGGCAGACGCTATCGCCAGCGAGCTGGGCGTGGACGTTAAAACCGTCCTGCTGATGGAAGAGCGCATGACTGCGCACGATCAGGCATTTGATATCGGGGTGGATGACGGCGACGACGACACCCACGCGCCGGTGAACTATCTGGCCGATTTGCGCTTTGAGCCTTCGCGGCAGCTTGAAAAGCTGGAAGGCGCGCAGGATGGTGCCGAGCGCCTGAGCCGGGCCTTAAGCCATCTGGATGAACGCAGCCGAGATATCGTCGCAAGCCGCTGGTTACAGGAACCGAAGCAGACGCTGCAGGATCTGGCGAAAAAATACGCCGTGTCTGCCGAGCGTGTGCGCCAGATCGAGGCTCAGGCGTTCAGCAACTTACGCAAGGCGCTAGGGGGCGATTTGCAGAACCTGTTGCCGTCACCCTGAGCGTCCCGGCCGGTTCTTGAAATAAACGCGGGCTCTAGCTAACGGTCAGGGTGGCAAACGCCGCTCTGGCCAGTGGCCAATAGTGGTCGATGAACAAGACCACGAATAACAGCGTGAGGTAAACAATCGAATACTTGAACGTGGTGTACGCCAGCGCGTCGCTGTCGTCGAACTGCATTTTCACCGCGTAATACAAGAACACTGCGTTCAAAGCCGTGGCGCCGACCAGATAGATCAGGCCCGACATATAGGTCGCAAACGGCAGCAAGGTCACGCCTATCAGCAGAATCGTATATAGCAGCACATGGAGTCTGGTGAATGCCGGGCCGTGCGTGTTGGGCAGCATCGGAATTTCCGCGTTTGCATAATCTTCACGCCGATAGACGGCTAATGCCCAAAAATGCGGTGGCGTCCACGCGAAAATGATCAGGAACAGCAACAGCGAGTGTGGGTCTAGCGTGCCCGTCACGGCTGTCCAGCCCAGTACCGGCGGCGCTGCACCCGCCGCGCCGCCAATCACGATGTTCTGCGGCGTCGCGTGTTTCAGGTACATCGTGTAGATGACGGCATAGCCGATCAGCGACAAGAAGGTCAGCACCGCGGTCAGCGTATTGATGAACGCGACCAGGAGGTACATCGAAACTGCCCCCAGAATCAGCGCGAAAATCAGCGCCTGGCGGGTGTTCAGTTCACCTTGGGGCAAAGGACGGTTTCTGGTCCGGGCCATAAGCGCATCAATCCGATGCTCGGCCACATGATTGATCGCCGCCGCAGACGCGGCGGCCAGACCGATGCCCAGCGTTGCGATAGTCAGTACGCGGAGCGGCACCAGCCCTGGGGTTGCGAGCAACATACCGATTAGCGCGGTGAAAACGATCAGCGCGACAACCCGCGGTTTGCAAAGCGCCAGGTAATCGCGCCAGGAAGCCAGACCTGCGGAGGTCGCGGAGAGGTTGGTCATATCGTCATCAGCCTTGCGCCCGCGGCACTCGGGTCGCGAAATAAAGAAGGGTTACCAGGCTGCCCAGAAGAAGCGCCGCAACGCCGTTATGCATCACGGCAACCGGTAGCGGCAGACCCTGCAGCACATTGGTGACGCCCAATGCGATCTGGAGCGCAAGCAGGACGAGTATACACGAGCCCACGCGGCGCCCTGAGCGCTGACCGCTAGCCCAGGCGCGCAGCGCGGCCAAGGTCACAACGATTGCCACGACGACGGCCCATAGGCGGTGCGTGTAGTGAATGGCCGTCCTCGCCGGCGTATCGAGCACGCCGAACTCGTAGTTCACACCCAGACCACGCCAGAGGGTAAAGGCCTCCGCAAAGCTCATCCGCGGCCAGAAACTGCCCTGACAGGTTGGGAAATCGGTGCACGCAAGCGCCGCATAGTTCGTACTGGTCCAACCGCCCAGAAAAATCTGCACGGCCACCACCGCGAGCGCGAGCAGGCTTAAGGGCTTCAAGGTCTCGTTAAGGGGCTTGGCATTGGGGGCTGATGCCGCGCAGAGATTCCAGATCAAGAGGGCGAACGTGGTCATGCCGCCCACGAGATGGGCGGTGACGACCAGCGGCTTCAGCAGTAGCGTAACTGTCCACATGCCAAGCGCACCTTGCAGACAGACGAGGGGCACGAGCAGCGTGGGGGCAAACAGCGGCTGACCCGGCACCGAGCGGCGGCGCCATGCGAGGGCTGCCAGCGCAAGGATCAAAAGGCCGAGCACCGAGGCCAGATAGCGATGAATCATTTCGAGCCAGGCTTTGCCTTGCTCCAACGGCCGGGCGGCCAGATGGGCGGGGTTCGTCACCGCCTCGGGCGACTGCGGCACAAGCAAATGTCCGTAACAGCCGGGCCAGTCAGGGCAGCCAAGGCCCGCATCGCTCAAGCGCACATAGGCGCCCTTTGTGATGACGCCGAAGGCAAGGAGAACTACTAGCCAGGATAGCGCGCGATAGGACTTGGACACGTTGATCACCGAATGGCCGAAGCACGAAGTAGTCTTTGCAGGTCGTCCTTGATGTCAGCGGGCGGAGCGTCAGGCGGGAAGCGCATCATGATCATGCCGCGCCAATCCAGAAAGACGACCTGCGGTAGGCGCGTTGCCGGTTCGCTTTGCTGAAGGCGGCCTCCGATTCCCTCGACGCTAGCTTTGTCGACCAGTATTCGGGGAAGTTCGGAAGGCAGGTCCGGCGTCGCTTCGCCCAGCAGCCCAAACACCGATACGCGGGTCCCTTCCTTTCCGACCAAGGTGCGGATCGTGGCGAGCTCTTTTAGAAGGCTTTGGCATTGGGTGTCGCACCCCGCATTGCTGATGTACAAAATGGCCCAGTCTGCCGGGGCCATCTCCCGGAGCACTTTAGTCGCGGGTGACGCCGGCAGATCCTCGAGCCTCAACGGCGGGGTAATAAAGGTCCCGTGGTTTAACCGATGGCGCTGGGAAACATCGAAGTACCCGCCGGCAAATAATCCTGCCACGACGATTGGGAGCACAAATACTGCGGCAATCAGGATAAGCGTCAGGCGATTACGGGTACGCCCGGCTGTGTTTTCAGAGCTAGTCATGGGGTCTCGACGGGGTTGGGTGTTGGTCGGCGGAAGCCGTAGTAGGCCATGAGTATCAGCAGGGCGCCTGCCATCGCAAACCATTGAGCCGCATAGGCTTGATGCTTGCCGGCATCCGGGCTTGGTAAAAGCCATCGGCGATCGTAACCGTCAGCCTGATCTGCATCCAGCAACAGTTGGTAGGGCTCTAGCGAAAGCTTTAAGGCGACAGAAAGCGCGGGGAAATCGAGGCGCTGGATGCGGCTGATGTCGCCAGGCCCTGCCTCCAGAGAAAATGCTGCGAGACTTATGCCGGTGCTGGGCGCAGGCGCAATACGGACCCTGACGTTGTCGAGGCGCTGCATCGGCAAGATTTCTGGCCAGCGATCGCGGCGGGCTGGCGCAGCCAGCCAACCCCGGTTAAGCAGCACGGTCCGGGCATCGTCGAGGCGGATTGGGGCAACCACCTCATAACCTGGCACGCCGTCGCGTACGCGATTGTCCAGCAGGAGTGCGGGCGCTAACGCCGAACCACTGATTCGCGCTGGCCGCCACAATTCGTGCGCGACTTGGTCTGATGACGAATCGTTCACGGAGAGGGGGGCAGCCGTTGCGCGCGCAGCGAAGCGCTCATGGAGCTGGTTCTTCTGGTCTGCCCGGTCCAACTGCCAAAACCCGAGCCTCATCATCAGCAAGGCAAGGAGAAGGCCCCCAATAAGGGCCGAGATTCGCCGGACAGGAGCGCCAGAGAGCATTCAAAGGCCCTTCCGGATAAGCGGTTGGAGGCTTACAGTGCTCGCGCGTATTTTCGCGGGAATAGCCAGCAGCCCAATGGAAGACCATCCGCTTATTCGTCTCTTTGTCATCGCCATGCTCATCACGATCGTTGTGTCCTTGGGCTCTGCATTCGTCAGTTTGTTCCGAAACAAGGGCCAAGGAACTGGAACCGTCCGGGCGCTTACGATCCGTGTGGGCCTTTCGATCACACTTTTTATCGTGCTGATGGTTTTAGCGGCGTTGGGCATCATCAAGCCCCACTAGCGTCGCGGGAAGCCTAAGCCCGCGAGGGCCGGAAAGAAAAAGGGCGCCTAAAGCGCCCTTTTTTATGTAGGCCGATGTGTCGGCTAGATCCAGTAGACGAAGATAAACAGCCCAATCCAGACCACGTCAACGAAGTGCCAGTACCACGCGACGGCCTCGAAGGCGAAGTGGTGCTCGGGCTTGAAATGGCCCTTCATTGAGCGGAACAAGATGACCGCGAGCATGATGGTGCCCATCGTGACGTGGAACCCGTGGAAACCGGTAAGCAGGAAGAAGGTCGCACCGTAGATGCCGGAGTTCAGTGTGAGCCCCAGGTCGGTGTAGGCGTGATGGTATTCCTCGGCCTGCAGGTATACGAAGAAGGCACCGAGCGCGACGGTAAGCGCCAATCCTAGAATCAGGTGCCCACGTTTGTTGGCTTTCAAGCCCCAGTGGGCCCAAGTCACGGTGGCGCCGGACGTCAGCAGGATCGCGGTGTTCACCGCCGGCACACCCCACGCCGGGACAACGTCTTTTGCTATTTGGAATCCATAGTCCTGTGGAAGCTTCAACAACGGCCAGTCAGCCAGGAACTGTGGCCAAAGAAACTGATGCGTGGCCGCCTTGGCACCAGCGCCAGAAAGCCATTCGACCGAGAGTACTCGGGAGTAGAACAGCGCACCGAAGAACGCCGCAAAAAACATCACCTCGGAGAAGATGAACCACATCATGCCCATGCGGAAGCTAACGTCTTCCCAGTTGCCGTAGCGGCCGCCTTCGCTCTCGCGAATGACATCGCCGAACCAGCCAAAAAGCACGATTACCAGCCCCAAAAAACCGGCACCGAGCGTCATGGGGCCTGAAGCATGGTGGTTCAGCAACAGCGCTCCGCCATAGAACATGACGAAGATGGAGATGGTTGCCAGAATCGGCCACCGACTGGATTCGGGGACGTAGTAGTGCGCGTGCGCGTTAGCCATTTCAGTTCTCTCAGTTCAACTTATTTTCTTGGTTTTCCTACAGCGCCCGACACTTAGGTGTTCGGTGCGCCCCCTGCTATGTTCGATTCCTGCTGGGCGGTCTGCGGCGCCTCGAAAAAGGTGTACGACAGCGTCACACGATCGACGTCCTTAGGAAGCTTGGGGTCGATGATGAATCGCACCGGCACGGTCTTGGTTTCACCGGCAGCCAGCGGCTGCTGGGTGAAACAAAAGCACTCAGTCTTGCTGAAGTAGCGGGCGGCCGTTTGCGGCGCGACGCTGGGAATCGCCTGACCGATCATGTTGATGGTGGCGCGATTGGTCATTTCAAAGGACACCAGCGTCACGACGCCCGGGTTGACCACCACTTTGGTCTGAAGCGGCCGAAAGTCCCACGGCAGGCCGGCGTTTACACCGGTCACAAATTCCACCGTGATTTCGCGGGTCTTGTCGGGCAGCAGTTTGTCGGCCTGAGCTTGGGTCAACTGGCCTGTTTTACCGTTCAGTCCGGTGACTTCGCAGAACACGTTATAGAGCGGAACCAGCGCATAGCCGAATGAGAACATCAGCGCTGTAACGCCCAGTAGCTGCACTACGAGGCGCCGGTTGGCCGATTGGGTCACATTGCGTTGCATAGTGCGCTACAGCTTGGTCATGAAAAAAGTGACGTAGGACGCGAGTGCCACCGCGGCGAGCAAGAGCGCCGTTTTCACGGCGCGCTTGCGTTGTAGGTCGGGGGACGGACTCACGTCGTTTTGCGTTGCTTACGACTAACGCATGCCGCCTTCGATGGTCGAGGCATCGGGCGGTTCCGAGAAGGTGTGGTAAGGGGCAGGCGATGGCACAGTCCATTCCAGACCGTGCGCGCCCTCCCAGACCTGCGCGGTTGCCTTCTCACCACCGCGGGCACACTTCACGATGCCCCACACGAACAGCAACTGGGAGGCGCCGAAAACGAAGCCGCCGATACTAGAGACCATGTTCCAGTCGGCAAACTGGACCGCATAGTCAGGAATGCGGCGCGGCATACCGGCGAGACCCAGGAAGTGCTGCGGGAAGAAAAGCACGTTGACAGAAATGGTGGACAGCCAGAAGTGCAACTTGCCCAATTTTTCGTCGTACATATGCCCCGTCCACTTCGGCAACCAGAAGTAGGTGCCGGCGATGAGCGCGTACACCGCGCCGGTGACGAGCACGTAGTGGAAGTGGGCGACCACGAAATAGGTGTCGTGGTACTGGAAGTCTACCGGCGTGACGCCAAGCATCAGCCCCGAGAAGCCACCAATGGTGAACAGGACCACAAACGCGATCGCGAACAGCATTGGGGTTTCGAAGGTCATCGAGCCCTGCCACATGGTGGCCACCCAGTTGAACACCTTGACCCCGGTGGGTACTGCGATGAGCACCGTCGCATACATGAAGAACAATTCGCCGGCCAGCGGCATGCCGACCGTGAACATGTGGTGCGCCCACACGATGAACGACAGGAACGCGATGGACGCGGCGGCATACACCATCGAGCTGTAACCAAAGAGCGGCTTACGGGCGAAGGTGGGGATAATCGCAGAGGCGATGCCGAATGCGGGGAGGATCAGGATGTAAACCTCGGGGTGACCGAAGAACCAGAAAATGTGCTGAAACATGACCGGATCGCCGCCGCCGGCGGCGTTGAAGAACGACGTACCGAAGAATTTGTCGGTCAAAAGCATCGTCACCGCACCGGCAAGCACCGGAATGGAGGCAATCAGCAGAAACGCCGTGATGATCCAGGTCCACACGAACAGCGGGAGCTTCATCAGGGTCATGCCGGGGGCGCGCATGTTGAACACGGTGGCGATGATGTTGATCGCACCGGCGATTGAGGAAGCGCCCATGAAGTGCACGGCGAAAATCAGAAAGGGAAAGGCTTCGCCGGTTTGCAGCACCAGCGGCGGATACATCGTCCAACCGCCGGCCGGCGCGCCACCTGGCATAAACAGCGTGCCGAGCAACAGGGTGAAGGCGAACGGGAGAATCCAGAAGCTCCAGTTGTTCAGCCGAGGCAGCGCCATGTCCGGGGCGCCGATCATCAGGGGCACCAACCAGTTAGCGAAGCCGGTCCAGGCTGGCATTACCGCGCCGAAAATCATGACCAGCGCGTGCATGGTGGTCATGGAATTAAAGAACTGCGGGTTCACAAACTGAAGCCCGGGCTGGAACAGTTCCAGACGGATAATCATGGCCATCGACCCGCCGATGAAGAACATGATTAAGGAGAACACGAGGTACATCGTGCCGATGTCCTTGTGGTTCGTCGTAGTCAGCCACCGGGTGATGCCGGTCGCGTGATGCGCCTCGTGGTGCGTATCGTGGTGGGTTGCAGCCTGGCTCATGCGCTAATCCTCAAACTGGTTTAGTCAGTAATGTCGTCTGGTCAGAAGGGCCTAGTTCGCTTGCGCGACGGCGGCGGTTGCAGGTTGTGCAAGCCCTGCCGTTTTTGCAGCCTGTTCTGCCTTCGTCTTTTCCACCCACACCTTGTACTCAGCTTCTGGCAGCGCGCGAACGACAACGGGCATAAACCCGTGGTCCTTGCCGCACAACTCGGCGCACTGTCCGCGATAAACGCCTGGCTCTTTGATAAGCGCCCAGGACTCATTGATGTAGCCCGGGATCGCGTCTCGCTTCCAACCCAGCGCAGGCACCCACCATGCGTGGATGACGTCCGAGGCGGTCGTCAGAAAACGGATTTTTCGGCCAACGGGCAATACGAGTTCGTTGTCGACCTCGAGCAGATAGTTCTCAACCGACTTCGGGTCGATGCCGGAGTTCAGTTGGCGGGCCACATCGCTGGTACGCGCCAGACCGCTGTACATGTGAATGCCTTCGCCGATGTAGTCATAGCGCCAGCGCCACTGATAGCCGGTGACTTTGATGGTCATGTCAGATTTGCTGACGTCTTCCATCATCACCAAGGCCTTGGTGGCGGGAATTGCCATAACGACCAGAATAACCGCCGGTACCGCCGTCCACAGGAACTCGACGAGCGTGTTTTCGTGCCAATGCGCGGCGACCGCGCCTTTAGATTTCCGGAATTTGAGAATGGAGTAGAAGATGGCGCCGAACACGCCAATGCCGGTGACCACGCAGACCCATAGGATCATCATGTGGAGGTCGTAGACGGTCTCGCTGTAGGGCGTCACACCTCGGGTGAGATTGAGTTGGTCCCAGCCCGCCTCGGCGATTAGCGGCGTGAGAGCAAGTGCCGAGGCAAAAAGGCGGGCACTGCGGCGGATTCCTGAGGTGGTCATTCTGTAATTCCTCATCGTCTCTTAAATGAATGCTGTCGGGGGCCGTCTGGCCGCTATCCGTCATTCGAGGTTTGGCGTTAGTTCGGATTTATCCCGAACCTGCCGCCGCATTCTAACGACTTTTCTTAAGTGCGTTAATCAGGGCGTTCGCCAGAAATTGACGCTCGCCGTCCGTCAGGAAACTGCCAAGCTCCATGAACCGGCCGTGCGACCCGACGCGCAGGCTCGAGGGCTGCCAGCCGCGGCCGTCGGACAACTCGACGCGGGCCCAGGCGGGGTCTAGCTCGAGCCGTTCGGTGGCTGCCTTGCGGCCTCGCTCCAGAATCAGGGACTGGGGAGAAAGCGCTATGATTTCAACTCGTTGGCCCGTCAGCTGCACGTAGTAGAAGGCGGCCCAAAGCAAACCGACCTCAATACCCGCGAATGGCAATACCAGCGGGACGCCGAAGAAAAGAAACAGCGTGCCGCCGGCCAGTGGCACGGTCGAGATGATGTAGAGCCAGCGCTTGGCCTCCGCCCAGGTCAGCGACCGCGTCGGGCGCACAACCCAGATGTGGCGGTCGTTTTCTGGATCCGGGCGGGTTTCGATCATTCAGATCACCTGTCAGGCCGGAAGGCGCGGGCGGGCCAATATGTTTGCGACGCGCGCGATAGGCTCGGGTATCGCTCGTTGTTCGTCGACCTGCCAGGGAACAATGCCGAAGCATGGTGCTTCGATGCGTTCAGCTAGCGCCTCGACGGTTCCCTCCGCGTAGGGATATGCCGGATCTACGATGTTGGCGACCCATCCGATCAACCTCATGCCGTCGGCTTTTAGGGCGCGGGCGGTCAGCAGCGTGTGGTTCAGGGCCCCCAGCCGGATGCCCGCCACCAGCAGCACGGGTAACTGGAGGTGCGCCACCAGATCGCTTTGCATGCCGTCCGGACCAAATGGCAGATCCCAGCCGCCAACGCCCTCGACCAGAAGGGTGTCGGTTTGAGATCTGGCCTCCTCGAACGCGGCCGCAATACGCGCAAACGAGATTGTTCGGCGCTCAATGCTGGCAGCGAGATGGGGCGCTGTGGGCGCCCTGAACAGATAGGGGTTCAGCAGCGCTGGACGGAGCGCCACGTTGGCGCTGGCCGCCAGCCGGACGACGTCTTCGTTAAGCTCATCATCACCGTGGCGCTCAACGCCGGCGGCGATCGGCTTCTGCGCGGCAGCGCGAAGCCCCTGCTCGCCAAGGGCACGAAGAATCGCGCAGGTCGTCCAGGTCTTTCCTGCCCCGGTATCGGTGCCCGTGATGTAACAGTCCATAGCTAGCGTCTGGTGAGTCGGTGCAGCGGGAAAACGCTTGAGCCATCTTGTGCCCGCGCATTTGGCGCCACCCAGCCGTGGCCAAACACCAGTTCGTAGTGCGCTGGCAGGAGGCCGTCACGGCGGAATGCCTCATAGGCGTCAATCACCGCGGCGAGGCGTGCTCGGCCGGAAAGATGGCGCGGTCGTTCGTCGTGAAGGTTAACCGCGCCGATGCCCTTTAGGTCCCGCATGAGGTCGATTACGTTGGCATACGTGGCGGTAAGGTCTTCGCGCTCCAGGACCGGACTCGAAAAACCCGCTCGAATAAGCGCGTCACCTACTTCGTGCATATCGACAAAGCGATTCACGTGCGGCATCTGGTCAACCACCGCGTAGGCGGCTCGCAGCTCTTTCAGGGTATCCGGGCCAAGGGTGGAGAACAGCAGTAGTCCGCCCGGCTTGAGGACACGCCGGCATTCGCGAAAGGCGGGTTCAAGGTCGTCACACCACTGAAAAGCCAGGCTTGAAAGCACTAAATCGACCGAGGTGTCTGACAGCGGTAGGGCGCGAGCATCTGCGGCCGCGTAACGTTGGCGCGACCGCCAGCGGCGATGACGGCTCGCCTCGCGGAGCATGCCGGGGGCAGCGTCGAGCAATAGCACCGTAGCCTTGCGGTAACGGCGCTCGAGATCTCTAGCGCAGTAGCCGGTACCCGCGCCAAGGTCGAGGACAAGGCGGGGTTCCAGCTTCATCATCGCCAACCGGTCGAGCAGGCGGTCCGCTACTTCGCGTTGAATAACAGCGTGGTCGTCATAGGTTGGTGCGGCGGCGTCGAAGGAACGACGGATGAGGGCGGGGTCAATGCCGGTCATTGCTTAAGCCCCGCTG
>JAURHQ010000140.1 GCA_030833185.1 Gammaproteobacteria bacterium
CTTGCGGTTTTTCAGCTTTTGGCTTGTTATTTTGCGGACGCTTAAAGTCACCCTCTTTACGTGGAGGACGTTGACCTTGAGGCTTACGTTCTGAACGTTCAGTACGCTCTTGCTGTGGACGCTGCTGCTGATTTACCGGCCGCAATACTTCGATGTCTTGCCCTGTTACATCCTGCTGCTGTTGGCCGCGCCGCTTGTCTTGCGGGCCTTGCACCGACCGGGGCGGGCCGGCTGGGTGCTGGTCTTCAGCGCCGCGCTGTGGGGTTTGGGGCAGGTCGTCGACCCGTTTGCGCTGATCGCGGGCCAGCTGTCGCCCATTCAGTCGGTATGGCCCAACGCGCTGACCTGGCAGCTGCTGTTTGTGCTGGGGATGGCCTGCACGGTGCCGGCGGCCGGGCTTGCGCAGCCATGGGCACAGCGCCGCGCGCTGGGCCTTATCTGTCTGCTGCTGGCGGGTCTGTGTCTGGCCTTGCGTCACGGCTGGCTGCCGGCGCCGCCGGCCTTACTGGCCGGCTTTGATAAGGTCAATCTGGGACCTTGGCGGGTAGTGAACGTGTTGCTCTTGCTGCAACTGGGGGCGCTGCTGCTGGCACGCTATCCGCGCCGCGCCGGTAATGCGTTTCTGGGGCTGCTGGGGGCGCACTCGCTGGAAGTCTTCTCCGGCCACATCCTGCTGGCCTACGCGGTCCAGCCGGCGTTTGACGCCCTGTCTGCGCGCGGTAGTCACGGCCTGGTGCTCGGCCTCGTGTTGGCCTGTATCGCCGCGCTGGCGGTGCCGGCCTGGCTGCACCAGCGCTATCGGGACCGCCGACGAGCCTGAGCGCTTGCGCTCAAGCGCCCCAAGTCACCAGGCCCCAGGCCAGTACTTTTTCGGTCTTGTATTCACCGCTGGCGTCCTTGCGGGTGGCGAAAGCCTCGATGTCGAGGTCATACAGTCGACCACCGGCTGCGGCGTCCACCACGTCCAGCACCTTGAAGCGGGTGCTGATGATGTCGCCTTCCAGCACCGGGCCCAGATGGTCGCAGTAGCGCCAGGCAATCATGCTGAGCAGGTTGGGCAGGGCGCGCGTGACCTGCGCCAGCGCGATGGAAATGGTGTGGCCGCCATAAACCAGCCGCTGGCCCAGATAGCTGCGGGTGGCGTCGATATGCGTGTAGGCAATGTTGAGCGACATCCGCACCAGCTCTGGCGCCGAGGTCACGGTGTCGCGCGGGCCAACGTCGACCTCGTCGCCGGCTTTCAGCACTGGCGCGCGCAGCCCCGGCAGCTCGCTCGCCATCGGACCGAGGTGCCAGCCGCGGGGCAGGGCGCCCTGCAACTCCTCGCTGGAGAAACTGTTCTTGATCCAGCCGAAGTCGTCGTTGTGGCCGGTTTCGGCGGCCGGATTGCGGCAGGCGATCATCGGGCAGCGCCAGAAGTGCAGCACCACCTCGTCGCGCTGGTTCACAGTGGTCATTTCCAGCGCCACCATACCGGTCGCATCGCGGCCGGGCTTTGATTTGTTCTGCTTGAGGCCCACCACCCTGGTGGTGGTGTAGAGCGAATCCCCGATAAACACCGGCCGCTGCAGCATCAGCCCGCGGTAGAAGAGATTGCCTTTAACGTGCTGCGAGGCGTAGGTCGTCTGTCCGGCGGCCAGATGCACCACCAGATACGAATGCGCCAGCCAGCGCTCATCGCCCGTGACCTGCCGACACAGGTGCTGGTCGAGCGGCAGGCGCATCCGGTCGCCAAACAGTGCCCCGTAGACCGCGGCGTGGCCGGCGGTGACGGTCAGCGAAGGGGCGGCGAAAGTCTGGCCCACGGTGAAGTCTTCGAAATAGGGCCCGTCGATGGTGATGCTGCTCATGCCTGAAACCTGTATAGCGGGGTTAGCGAGTTGCGCCGGCGCGGCCCGTAGAGAGGCCGCGCCGGCGAGGACTTAACGGATGGCGATGGGGTTGATGATCATCTGCACGGCACCGGTGAAGCGGGCCGCACCCAGCGCGAAGAAGAACTCGTAGGCTTTGTCCTTGGCGAGTTCGCGGCTGTCCATGTTCTCCAGAATATAGATGCCGTGCTTCGCCAGCAGCGTCTGGTGCACCGGGAACAGCACGCCCTTCTTCTCGCCCGGCAGGACTTCCAGCGCCCAGGTGTCGGCGCCCACGGCCATCACGTCCAGCGAGGCCAGGTACTCGGCAGCTTCGTTGCCAATACCGGGTTCACCTTTGCCGAAACGCGCGTCGTCCTTGCCCAGCAGGTTCAGCCAGCCGGAGTGAAAGAGCACCACGTCACCCTTGCGGATTTCGGTTTTCTGCTTGGCCGCGCAGTCGATGATGTCCTGCTTGCTATAGGCCGTGCCCTCGGGAATGAGGTCGGTGCCCTTGCAGGCCGCCATGTCGATCAGCACGCCGCGGGTCACGACCGGCGGAATGTTGTGCGTGCCGAACTTGGTCAGGCCGTCGGTGCGGATGAAATCCTTGCCGTGCTTGCCGTTGTAGTAGACGTCGTCGATCGCGGCGTGGCCGAGGCCGTCCAGCTGCGAGCCGGTGCCCATCCAGCCGGAGAACATATCGTCGGCGAAGTTGAACTTGTTCTCACCCAGCGACTGGCCCGGCGCCTGGTTGGGCGTCAGCACCGTGATGTGGAAATAGCGCGGGGCGTAGGAGGGCGTCTTGGTGTTGGTTTCGATGCCCAGACGATAGGTCTTGCCGGTCTTGATCAGCTTGGCAGCTTCCAGCGTGCGCTCGGGGCTGTTCATGTTGAACGCGCCCAGTTCGTCTTCCGCGCCCCACTTGGACGGATACCACTTTTCGCCGGCCTGCGCGCTGTTGAGGCCCGCCGCCAGTACCAGCGCGCCTACGAGTGATGTTGAAAATTTCATGTCTGCTCCCCCTCTATTTTTAATGTGACAGGGCGGACAGACCGCCCAGTCCCTTGCCAGCAATTCAGCCTGCAAACTCGCTGCGGATCGCCGCGCTATGCTCGCCCAGTCCCGGCACCACGCGAACCGCCGTGCCCGGGTCGCAGACCCGGCGGACGAAGGTGGCGCGCTTGCCCTGCGATTCCACTTCCTTGGTTTTTAGCGCGGGGTGTTGCCACACGTCTTCCATGTAGTTTATGCGGCCGTACGCGATGTCGCCCGTATCCAGCAGTTTGGCAAGTTCAGTCCGGTCGTACTGCATGAAGAAGGCTTCGATTTCCGCGGTCAACGCCGGGCGGTTTTTCACCCGCTGCGGGTTGGTGTTGAAGCGTTCGTCGCTCGCCAGTTCAGGGCGGCCCATCACCTTGCAGAGATTGGCCCATTCGCGCTGATTTTGCACGGCGATGATGATGAGGCCGTCGCGCGCGCGATGCGCGCCGTAGGGCGCGATTTGCGAGTGGTCGAGTCCGGTACCGGTCAGGCGCTTGCCGGCGTACCTGTAGTAGGCCAGCGGCACCGCGACCCATTCGCTCATGACGTCGAACAGGGAGACTTCGACGTGCTGGCCGTGACCGGTGCGGCCACGTTCGAGCAGCGCACGCAAAATCTCGCTGTAGGCGGTCAGCCCGGTGGAGATGTCGCACACCGAGGTGCCGACGCGGGTCGGTTCGTTGGGCGAGCCGGTGAGGCTCGCCAGCCCGCTCTCGGCCTGCACCAGAAAGTCGTAGGCCTTCATGTCGGCAATCTCGCCGGCTTCGCCGTAGCCCGAGATGCTGCACATCACCAGCTTGGGGTTGAGCGCCGAGACCTGCTCCCAGCCGAGACCCAGACGCTGCACGGCGCCCGGGCGGATGTTCTGGATGAAGACATCCGCCTTGGCGATCATCCGCTGCATCAGCGCCAGATCTTCCGGCTGCTTCACGTCCAGAATCAGCGATTCCTTGCCGGCGTTCAGCCACACGAAGAAGGCCGATTCGCCGTTGACCACCGTGTCGTAGGCGCGGGCAAAATCGCCTTCTTCCCGCTCGATTTTGATGATGCGCGCGCCGGCTTCAGCCAGCAGACGCGTGCAATAGGGAGCAGCAACGGCCTGCTCCAGCGAAACCACCAGCATGTCGGTCAATGCGGCCATCGGTAGGCTCCTGCGCTCAGGTCGGCATCACGATGGAGGCGCGCTTGATGGTGCGCGCGGCAGAGTCGTCCAGCGCCTGCTCGATATGCTGCATGTCGTAGTCCCGGTCGAGCAGGGCGTCGAAGGGGTACTTGTGCTTCTGCTCGCGCAGGAAGTCCATCGACTTCTTGAGATAGGGACCCGGGTAGCGCAGAGCGCACAGCGTGGTCAGGCCGCGGCGCACCGCGTAGGCCGGGTCGTAGGCCACGGTTTTGCCGGGCGTTACGGTGCCCATGGAAATCATGGTGCCGCCGAAGCGCAGGTACTGCATGCCCTCGGGAAATGCCGCCAGCACGCCGGTGACTTCCATCACGTAGTCCGCGCCTTTACCGCGGGTGAGTGTCTGCACCGCCGCCACGCGGTCCTCTACCGTCGGCAGGCCGCTCATGTCGATGACGTGATGTGCGCCAAACTTCTTCGCTTCCTCGAGGCGCATCGGCACGGAGTCGATCACAATGACTTCGGCGCCTTTTTCATGCGCAATGGCGGCAGCGTTCAGGCCCAGTCCGCCAGCGCCCTGAATGACGATGCTGTCGCCATAGGTGATGTGGCTCATGTCCAGCCCGAAGTAGACCTGGCTCTGCGCGCAGTTGGCGCTGGCCGCGGCCTGGTCGGAGACTTCGTCCGGCACCTTGTAGAACACCTGCTCCGGGTGGATGTACCAGTGGGTGGCGAAGGTGGCGTGGAAGTGCGGGTCGTCCTCCGGCTTGCGGCCCCAGTAGCGGTAGCAGTTCTCGCACAGGTGCGGCTGGCCGCGCTGGCAGGGCTCGCAGGTGCGGCAGTGGATGAAATAGGTGGAGACGATGCGGTCGCCTTCCTTGATCGGCTGACCCGCGCAGTCGGTGGTCACGCCGGCGCCGAGGCGCTCGATGATGCCCACCGCCTCGTGGCCCAGTCCGCCGCTGCGCTTGGCCGGATGATGTCCGCACCAGATATGCACTTCGGTGCCGCAGACGTTGCTGCGGATGATGCGCGCGATAAGCCCGCCCGGGACCGGATCCGGCACGGTGTATTCCTGGAACGCGAGTTTGCCCGGTTCCGTCATGACTGCGATTTGACCTTTCATCTCATCTCTCCTGCTGGCCCGCGAAGCCTGTTCGTCGGGCGGGGTGCTAAAACGGGTGTGGGCGCTGGCTCAGCGCATCACGAACGGGTTGGGGACATCGGCGGCGGTCGAAATCCACACGCTCTTGGTCTGCAAGTATTCCCTCATGCCTTCGATGCCGTTCTCGCGGCCGAGGCCGCTCATCTTGTAACCGCCAAACGGCGACAGGTAGCTGATGGCGCGGTAGGTGTTGACCCAGATGGTGCCGGCGCGGATCGCGGCCGAGACTTTCAGCGCGCGCTTGATCGACTGCGTCCACACGCCGGCGGCAAGGCCAAAGGCGATGTCGTTGGCAATTTCCACGGCTTCTTCATCGGTCTTGAAGCGGATGATCGAGAGCACCGGTCCGAAGACTTCTTCCTGCGCGATGCGCATCTTGTTGTGCACGCCGCCGAAAATTGTCGGCTGCACGAACAGCTTGCTGTCGCCGCATTCCGGCCCGCTCGCCGGGCCGCCGCCGAGCAGTACTTCGGCGCCTTCGCTTTTCGCGACTTCGATGTACTTCAGGATTTTTTCGTACTGCGGGGGCGTGGTCACCGGCCCCACCTGGGTGCTGGTGTCCATCGGATTGCCCATGCGAGCGCTCTTCGCAAATTCGACCAGCCGCTTTACAAATTCATCGTAAATGCCGTCCTGCACGAGCAGGCGTGAGCCGGCGATGCAGGTCTGGCCGGTGGCGGCAAAAATGCCGGAAATCGCGCCTTTGACCGCGTCGTCCAGCACCGCATCGTCGAACACGATATTGGGCGACTTGCCACCCAGTTCCAGCGTGCAGCGCTTCAGCGTTTTGGCCGCCTGCTGGTAGACGTAAGCGCCGGATTCCGTCCCGCCGGTGAAGGCGACTTTCGCCACCTTGGGGTGTTCGACCAGTGCCGCGCCGGCTTCCGCCCCGAAGCCCGTTACCACGTTCACCACACCCGGCGGGAAGCCGGCCTGCTCGACCAGTTCCATCAACTTGAGCGTGGAGGTGGAGGTGAACTCGGACGGCTTGATGACCAGCGTGCAGCCGGCGGCCAGCGCCGGCGCGAGCTTGAAAGACAGCAGCAACAGCGGCGAATTCCACGGCGTGATGGCCGCCACCACGCCGATGGGTTCGTGGCGCGTGAAGTTGAAGATATCCGGCTTGTCGATGGGAATCACCGCGCCTTCGATTTTGTCGGCCAGCCCGCCGTAGTAGTAAAACCACTGCGGCAGGTAGTTGCACTGGGCCAACATTTCGTTCAGCAGCTTGCCGTTGTCGCGCACTTCGTATTCGGCCAGTTCGCGCGCGTTGTCGCGAATCAAATCGCCCAGCTTGTGCACCAGCGCGCCGCGCTGCGTGGCGGTCATGCTGGCCCAGGGGCCGGTGGTCAAGGCGGCGTGCGCGGCTTCCACCGCGCGGTTGGCGTCGTCCGGCGTGCAGCGGGCCACTTCCGCCCACACCTTGGCGGTGTAGGGGTTGACGGTCTCGAAGTAGCGCCCGTCCGACGGCGTTATCCATTGACCGTTGACGTAGGCGTTGAAGCGGGGCAATTCAGACATCACGAACTCCTTGAGGCGCGCAGGGCCTAGTACGAACGGGGCATGCCCAGCTCGTGCTCGGCGACGAAAGACAGAATAAGGTTGGTGGAGATCGGCGCAATGCGATACAGCCGCGCTTCACGGAATTTGCGCTCCACGTCGTATTCCTCCGCCACGCCGAAGCCGCCGAAGGTCTGCATGCACACATCCGCCGCGTTCCACGAGGCTTCCGAGGCCATCATCTTCGCGAGATTGGCTTCGGTGCCGCAGGGCTTGCCCTGTTCGTAGAGCTGGGCGGCATGGTCGACCAGCAGATTGGCCGACAGCATTTCGGCAAAGTTGCGCGCGATCGGAAACTGGATGCCCTGATTCTGGCCAATCGGCCGCCCGAAGACCTTGCGTTCGCAGGCGTAGTCGCGCGACTTTTTGATAAACCAGCGCGCGTCGCCAATGCATTCCGCCGCAATCAGGATGCGCTCGGCGTTCATGCCGGCAAGAATGTACTTAAAGCCTTTGCCTTCCTCGCCAATCAAGTTCTCAGCTGGAATTTCCAGTTGATCGAAAAAGACTTCATTGGTTTCGTGGTTGACCATATTACGAATCGGCTTGATGGTCATGCCGTTCTTCTTCGCTTCCTGCATGTCGATCAGGAAGACCGACAAACCTTCGGTGCGCTTCTTGATCTGATCTTTCGGCGTGGTGCGGGCCAGCAGCACCATGAGGTCAGATTGCAGCGCGCGCGAGGTCCACACTTTCTGGCCGTTGACGATGTACTGGTCGCCGTTACGCACCGCCATGGTGGTGATGCTGGTGGTATCGGTGCCGGCGGTGGGCTCGGTCACGCCGAAGGCCTGCAGTCGCAGTTCGCCGGTGGCGATGCGCGGCAGGTACTGTTCTTTCTGCTCTTTGCTGCCATGACGCAGCACCGTGCCCATGGTGTACATCTGGGCGTGGCAGGCGCCGGCGTTGCCGCCAAATTCGTGGATGGCCTTCAGGATTTCCACGCCCATCGACAGCGGCAGTCCGCTACCGCCGTATTCCTCCGGGATCAGCGCCGCCAGCAGACCCAAATCGGTCAGGGCCTGCACAAATTCAGTGGGATATTCCCGTTCCCGGTCTTTCGCCCGCCAGTATTCGCCGGGATAGTCCTTGCAGACGCGCTCCACGGTGTCGCGGAGTTGGGCCACGGTATCGCTGTGGTCGGTAGAAGTGCTCATGGGTGGTGTTACTGCTCGTGAAAACGGTTGATAGGAACGCGGGCGGCGCGCTGGCCGACGCCCGGACGGGGCGTCGCCATGCTAACAAAATCACCCGCAACCCGGGCACGCCAGATGGGGCCTGTCGCAGAGTGTGCAGGGCCCATCGGGCAGCACCCATCACGGCTTTCAGCTATGAGCTATCGGTTTATTGCAAGGCTGGCCCGTCGGGCGCGCTGATCAGGGTGTGCAGGCAGTCGGTGATGATCTGGATGGTGGCGCTGGCCGCCGGGCTCAAGGGCCGGTCGCTGGCCTGCGCCATGTAGATCGTGCGATCGATACTCGGCTCGACAATCGGCGTTGCCCGCAGTTCGCCGCGGGCCACTTCGGCGCTCACCGCATGCCAGGGCAGAATGGTGTGCCCGATGCCGTGCTGGACCAGCGATTTCATTTGCGACAGGGCATCGATTTCCACCCGCACGTTCATGCTCAGGCGATGCTCGCGCGCCAGCCGGTCGATGCTGTCGCGCAGCCCGTGCTGCCGCCCCGGCAGCACCAGCGGGTAGCCTTCGAGCGCGGCAAACGGCACTGTCGATTCGGGGTGGCTGTCGGGCGGGCTGATTAACCACAGGGCTTCGTTATACAACGCGGTGGCCACGATGCCCGGCGCCCGCTGGATGCCGTACAGCAGTCCAAGCTCCACATTGCCCGCCTGCAGCCAGTCGAGCACGTAGCCGCTCATGCCTTCCACCACGCGCAGCGCGACTTTTGGCAGGGCCTCCTGCATCCGGATGATGAGCGGCACCACCAGCATGGCGCTGATGGTCGGCGGCAAGCCCAGCGCCACATTGCCCTGCGGCGTGTTGCTCTGCTCGCGCAGCGCGCGCTGCGCTTCCGCCACCTGTTCAAGAATGTTGCGCGCGCGCCCCAGCAGCGACTGGCCGGCCTCGGTGGGCACCACGCCGCGGCCGGTGCGCAACAGCAGCGGCACGCCGAGTTCGGCTTCCAGATTGCGCATGTGCTGGCTCAGCGCGGACTGCGCCACGAACAGCGACTCGGAGGCCTTGAGCATCGAACCGTGGTCAACGATAGCCACGAAATAGCGCAGATGACGGAGGTTCACGGGCGCGGCTTCCTTCGGAGTGCGAGGGCTGGCGCAATCCTAGCCGGTGACCGGGCGCCGGGCTACGGTGGCGGCCGGTGCCGTGGGCAAGGCTTAGGGCGCGGGGCTGGCCGGGGGCGGCGCTTGCGCGGCGTCCGGCAGCAACTGCAGCAGCGCCGCGGCCACCGTGTCCTGCCCGTTCCAGTCCATGCTGGACACCAGCAGCGGTTTGCTGAAGGCCCGGATTTCTGGCGCCGGATACAGCGGACCGAAGTTCTCGCCGGTGTTCAGGTAGGACACCAGCACGTAACGACAGCCCGCCAGCCGCGCCCGACTCTCCGGGCCAGCCGCCAGCCCGCGTGGCAGGGGATGAAAGCGGGTTGCGAACCCACCGTAGTAGGCAGACAGCGTCGGTATCGTGCTCCAGACGCAGTCTTCGCGGGGCACGTGTCGGGGGACATCCGCAGCCAGCAACTTAAGCCGCAACATCATTTCCAGCGAGACGGCGGCGCCCCGTTCCGGCGCCGTGAAGTACACCAGCGCCCGTTTGCCGGACGCGAGTTCCGGGGCTGCCGGGGTGCTGGCCCGCGCGGCAAACACGGTCCAGGTCGATGCCGTAGCCAGCAGGATCAGCCCGAACAGCAGCGCGCCGGCCGCGTGGGCGGGCGCCGCGCGGCGGGCGAGGGCGGGCAGCGCAGCGCAGCCCAGTCGCAGTCCCGCCCAGGCGCTCAGCATCAGCATGGGCATGAGCACGGCCATCAGGCGCGCATCCTCTGCCGGGTAGGGCCAGACCAGCGTCAGGGCGATGCCCAACGGCAGCATCAGCGCATCGACTTCCCGCTGCCCCAGCCGCTGCCACCAGCCGGCAAGCGCCGCGAGCAGGATGAGCCCGCCGGCCAGCCAGACCAGCGGCCCCGGGGCGGTGGCGTACTGATTGACGACGCTGCCCAGCAGCCGGGCAGGCGCAGCCGAGACGATCGCCGCAAGCTGGCCGGGCACGCCGCCCTGTGCCGGCCCCAGATCCTGCAGGTAGTCGAGTTCGATCGGCAGCATGCGTCGATAGCCCAGCCACAGCGCAGCCGGCAGCCCGAGCGCGACGCAGGCGAGCAGGCGCTGTCGTAGCCCAGATCTGGGCGCAGTGAGCAGCAGCCAGAGCGCGAGCCCCACCAGCATCGCCAGTCCGGCCATGCGGGCCAGGGGCAGCAGCGAGGCCACGGCGCACAGCAACAGCAGGGAACAGCGTCCCTCGCGATACCGCTGCGCCAGATACAGGCTGCCCATCAACAGCAGCAGATACAGGAACTCGCTTTGCAACTCGAGCAGAAAGAGAAAATAGCGTGGCGTCAGCAGCGAGCCCGCTAGCACGCAGGCGGCGAGCAGGGCGCTGCCGGTGGCCTGATCGTGGCTGATCAGGCGCAGCTCCACCGATTCATCGCGGGCCGCGCGGCGGCGGTACAACACACCGGCCAAAGGACCCAGGGCGATCAGCAGCAGCGGCCACCAGTGCAGCTGCGGCAACA
>JAURHQ010000141.1 GCA_030833185.1 Gammaproteobacteria bacterium
CAATGGTTACGCATGGAACGGCTCGACTTCTTCCGCTTCAACGGGAGCCGCTATCCCTTCTTCGACAACGCCACGAAGGAAACCGCGCGGCTGGAAGTCTTCGCGACCTTCGCCTACCTGCTGCGCGACGCGGGCCCGGCGACCGCGGCGCCGGTGTTCTGCCCGGAAGAAGGGCCGACCTCGGCCGACACGGTCGTGATGCTGGCCACCAGCTGGTGCCCGTACTGCGCGAAGGCCCGACGCTACCTGCAGAAACGCAACGTCGACTACTGCGAATACGACCTCGACCAGTCGGCGACCGGTCAGGCCCTGCAGCGCCGCTCAGGGCATACCGGCATTCCGGTCATTTTCATTGATGGCCGGGTCATTGCCGGCTACGACCCGGAAGAACTTGGCCTCGCCCTGCACCAGCGCCGCACCCGCAAAGCGCCGGGCGGCGCGCTCGAGCGCACCGACGCAACCCCGCACTGAAGGAGCCCGTCCATGCAGGAACCCGCTTTCCAGCTGATCGAAACCAATGGCGTGCAACTCCGCACCGTGGTGGCGGGCCAGGGCCCGCTGGTCATCCTGCTGCACGGCTGGCCGCAGTGCTGGTATTTGTGGCGGCATCAGATTGCGCCGCTGGTGGCGGCGGGCTACCGGGTCGCGGTGCCCGACCAGCGCGGCTTTGGCGGCAGCAGCCGCCCGCCGGCCATCGCCGACTACAACATTCGCCAGATGGCCGCCGATGTGGTCGGGCTGGCCCGCGCGCTGGGCTATGAGCAGTTCAATCTGGTCGGCCACGACTGGGGCTGCATCATCGCGTGGAACACGGCGCTGCTGCATCCCGACACCTGCCGGACGGTGATGGGTTTATCGGTGCCCTTCTGGCGCGCCGGCAAGGCAACGCTCGATCCGCCGGGCATGGACGACCGCTTCTGGTATATCCGTTACTTCCAGACCCCGGGCGTGGTCGAAGCCGAGCTTGAGGCCAACGTGCGGGAAAGCCTGTTGCGGGCCTACTGCGCGCTGTCGGCAGACGCCCCGCCGCTGCTGTGGCTACGCCAGCTGGAGCACCCGCGCAGCGCCGGGCTGATGGACGTGCTGCCGCCGGTGGCGAGTTTGCCGGCCTGGCTGAGCGAAGAAGATCTCGCCTACTACGTGAAACAGTACGAGACCAGCGGCTTTCGCGGGCCCTGCAATCTGTACCGCAACCTGCCCACGATGAACGCGCTGACGCCGGAGCTTGAGGGACGCAAGTTCACCCAGCCCGCGGCCTTCCTCGCCGGCCGTCAGGACCCGGTGCTGCATTACGACGTGAACTGGCAGAGCTGGTTTCCGCAGGCCTTTGAGGACCTGCGCTTCCTGCGCTTCATTGAAGGCGCGGGGCACTGGCTGCAGGTGGAGAAACCCGCCGAGACCACCCGCGAAATCCTGAACTTCCTGCGCGAAGTCGAACCCCGCTAGCTAGAGCACGCGACGGAACTCCTCCAGCGCGAGGTCAAACAGCGCCTCGACGCGGGCGCTCAGGGCCGGCGTCATCACCAGCAGCCTGGAGCGGCGGTCGTCCGGGTTTTCCACTTCCGCGAGAAAGCCCGCCGACAGGGCGCGGTTGACGTATTTCATCGCCGTCTGATTGCTCAGATCGGTCATCCAGTTGTAGGCCTCGGAGCGGCTGATCGGTTTGCCCTGCGTCAGCCACAAGCGCGTGAAGAGCTTCGCATAGTGCATATCGAAGATATCGCTGTCGCTGAACACGTATGCCCACTGCTCATCCAGGGCGTGCAAAGCCACCACAAAACGAAGATAAGCCGCCCGCTTGGCGGAGCGCGGTGAGGGGGCATCCATGCCGCGATTCGACGCTGGCAAGACTTGTGCTTTGCTTCTAGACGGAACCATGCGCACGTTTATATCGCGCTGCCCATCTGGCAAAAACTCTGCACGCATTTTTGTGGTTAGTTTCAAATTTTCTTTTACTTGCTTCCTGTGAGCCTTGAGCATGCTTGAAACCCTTGGCAACACCCTGATCCGCGAAAAAGCGGGCGTTATTCCCAATCTTGCCGCGCTGGGCTACGCCAGCCTGGGCCATGTGCTGGGGCTCTGGCTGTTGACCCAAACCGCGCTGCCGCTAGCGGCGGCGGGCGTACTGCTGTGCGCTCATACGATGGTGATCGCGGCCTATCTGATTCACGAGGCGGCCCATATGACGCTCTGTCGCGACCCACGACATAACGCGATTATTGGGGAAATCATGGCGTTTCTGTGTGGCGCGGCCTACGCCTCCTTCGCGCGCATTCGCCACATGCACCTGCGCCATCATCGCGACCGGGCCGATGTCGCCCGCTTCAACTACAAGACCGTCCTGCGCCGGCTACCGCCGCTCGGCCGACGGCTGGTGTATGTGCTGGAGTGGGCCTACGTGCCGGCCATCGAACTGCTGATGCAGTACCAACTGCTGCTGCGCCCCTTCACCCACCCGGCCGAAGCCGACCGCCGGGCGCGGGTGTGGCTGGTGCTGCTGTTGCGCGGCAGCCTGTTTGCGACGCTGGCGCTGCTCGGCGGGCTGCCGGCGCTTGCCCTCTACGCGCTGGCATGGAGCCTGTTCCTCACGGTAATGCACTTTTTTGACGCGTTCCACCACACCTTCGACCAGTACTTCGTGGCCGATGACGACGAGAAAGTCTCGATGGACGGCAAGGACCGCGCGTACGAACAGGCCAACACCTACTCCAACGTGGTCTCGGTGCGCTGGCCCTGGCTCAACCTGCTGACGCTGAACTTTGGCTATCACAACGCGCATCACCAGCGCGCCGCGGCGCCTTGGTACCGCCTGCCGGCCCTGCACCGCGAGCTCTACGGCCAGACCTCGCGGGAACTGATGCCCCTGTCAGAGCTCCTGCGCACCTTCCATCGCCACCGGCTGCGGCGGATTCTGGACGACGACTACGGCGCGGTCGGCAACGGTGCCGGCCGGGCGGATGACTTTGTGGGCGCGCACGGCGTGTCCTTCCTGACGGTGGTGTAAGCATGAAAATTGATCTCTCCGGCCAGCGTGCGCTGGTCACCGGGGCCGCCACCGGCATCGGGCGCGCCATCGCGCTGGGTCTGGCGGAAGCCGGCGCCACGGTGGTGGTCAACCATCTGCGGCAGGCCGCGGCGGCGGCCGAGGTAGTCGATGCCTGCGGGCGCGGGGCGCTCGCGATCGACGCCGACGTCAGCGCACGCGAGTCCGTGACCGGCCTCTTCGCGCAGGCCTTCGCGGCGCTCGGTGGCATCGACATTCTCGTCAACAACGCCGGCATCATGCAGGTGAAACCGTTTCTGGAACTGACCGAGGACGACTGGGACCGGGTGCTCAACACCAACCTGAAGTCGATGTTCCTGTGCTGTCAGGCGGCGCTGCCCGGCATGCTGGCGCGGGGTCAGGGGGTGGTGATCAACATCGCCTCCGAACTCGGCTATCTGGGCCGCGAACACTACGTGCCCTACACCGCAAGCAAGGGCGGGGTCATCACGCTAACCCGCAGTCTCGCGCGCGAGTTCGCGCCGACCGTGCGGGTCAACGCCATCGCGCCCGGCCCGACCGCCACGCCCATGATCGAGGCGGAAGTCGCCATTACCGGCAATCTGGAAGTGGAAACCGCGAGCCCGGCCGGGCGACTTGGCCAGCCGGCAGAAATCGCGAGCTCCGCGGTGTTTCTGGCTTCAGCCCACGCCAGCTTCTACTACGGCGAAATCCTGAGTCCCAACGGCGGCACGCTGATGCGCTGAGTCTTTTCCCCCTTGTTCTGGAGCCCCCTATGTCTGAAGTCATGATGTCGAGAATGAGCTGGCAAACCTACGCCCGCCGGATTGCCGAGGGCGCGGTGGTGTTCCTGCCGGTCGGCGCGCTGGAACAGCACGGACCGCATCTGCCGCTGGGCGTGGACGCGATGCTGTCGACCGACGTGGCGTGCGGCGCGGCCAAACTGGTCGGCGGCGTGGTCGCCGCGCCGCTCAACTACGGCTACAAGTCGCAGGCCCGTTGCGGCGGCGGGCAATGTTTTCCCGGCACCACCAGCCTCGACGCCAGCACCCTGATTGGCTTTGTGCAGGACGTCATCCGCGAGCTGGTCCGCCACGGCGCGCGCTCGGTGGTGCTGGTCGACGGCCACTACGAGAACCAGTGGTTCCTGACCGAGGCCTGCGAACTCGCCTGGCGCGAACTGGGCAAAGACACGCCCGATCTGCGCTGCATGCGTACCGAATACTGGGATTTCTGCGGCATCGAGGTGCTTAACCCGATGTTTCCCGGCGGCTTCCCGGGCTTTGCGCTGGAGCACGCGGCGCTGATCGAAACCTCGATGATGTTGCATCTGCATCCGGAACTGGTGGACCTGAGTCTGTTGCCAGACGACGGCCCGGCCGAGTTCCCGGTCTACGACATGTATCCCCAGAGCGGTCACGGCGTGCCGCCGTCCGGGGTGCTGTCCTCGGCCCGCGGCGCGCGCGCGGACTACGGGCAAGTCATCTACGAGACGGTGTGCGCGGGGCTCGCCGGGGCGGTACGCGCGGCGTTTCCGGTGCGCTAGGGCGGCAGCGCGCCGAGCCGCACGCGGCGCTCGCCCGCCTTGCCGCGGCTGGGTATGCTCAGCGGCTCATTCCCTGATCGGGCGGGCGCGTGCAACTCAGCTTCTTCACCATGCCCCTGCACCCGCTGGGGCGGGACTATCGACAGACGCTACGCGAAGACCGCGCCGCCATCCTGCTGGCCGACGAGCTGGGCTTTGCGGAGGCCTTCGTCGGCGAGCACGTGACGGATCTGGCCGAGACCGTGACGTCCTCGCTGACCTTCCTCGCCAGCCTCGCGTACGAGACCCGGCAAATTCGCCTCGGTAGCGGCACCATCAACCTGCCCAACAGCCATCCGGCGGCGGTGGCCGCGCAGGTCGCGATGGTCGACCACATGTGCGACGGGCGCTTCATTCTGGGCATCAGCCCGGGCGGGCTGCGCTCGGATGCGGAAGTCTTCGGCACGCTGGATGAGGACCGCAAGGCGATGGCGCGCGAGGCGATCGATCAGGTGCTGGCGATTTGGGCGGGCGAGGCGCCCTACGATTTACGCGGCGACTACTGGCAGATTTCCACCGCGCGCACGCTGGACGCGGCGATCGGGCAAGGCATCATCCTCAAACCGCTGCAGCTGCCGCACCCGCCGATCGCGGTGGCCACCATGTCGCCGCATTCCGATTCCGTGCTGCAGGCCGGACGGCGAGGCTGGTCGATCATCTCCGCCAATTTTTTGCAGCCGGTGTGGGTGGCCAGTCACTGGCAGCAGCTGATGGCCGGCGCGGCCCTCAGCGCTCGCCAAGCGAGCCCGCAGGACTGGCGCGTGGCGCGGAGTATTTTTGTGGCGGATTCGACCACCACCGCGCGGGCCTACGCCAAGGGGCACGACGGTCCATATGCCCACTACTACCGCAGCCTGATGCGCAAGCTCATCGGCAACGGCCGCCCGGAGTTGTTCAAAACCCGTCCCGACCAGCCGGATGCGGACATCACGCTCGACTTCGTGCTGAATTCGCTGGTGATTTGCGGCACGCCGGATGAAGTTGCCGACCAGATTCTGGCGCTGCGCGCCACGGTCGGCGACTTCGGCACGCTGGTCTATGCCGGCCACGACTGGGCCGACCCGCAGCTTGCCCGGCGCTCCATGCAACTGATGACCGAGGCGGTGATGCCGCGGGTCAATGCCGCCTTGCGGCACTAGGCGAAGGGCGCTACCTCACCCATGGCTTGTCCCATCTGCCGCGGCGACAAACTGCTGCCCTTTGTCGATCAGGACGAATGGCATTTTTCGCAGTGCGTGGACTGCCAGTTCGCGTTTCTCGATCCGATGCCTAACCAGTCGCAGCTCAACGCGCTGTATCACGACGACCGGGGCATCACCGGCAGCCATTACCCCAAGGCCCGCTCGCGGCGGATCCGCGCGCTGTTGCGCGCGCTGCGCCTGCTGCCCTGGTTGTGGCGGAAGTCGGCCTTTGATCTGGGCTGCGGCGGCGGCTTCATGGTCGACGCCTTCCGCCGGCTCGGGGCGCGCGCCTGCGGCCTGGACGTCAATGCCGAGGCGATCGCCTACGCGCGGCGCGTGTTTCCGCGCTGCCAGTTTCTGAGCCAGTCCTTCGATGAGTTTCAGCCCGCGGCGACCTTCGATTTTGTCTACTCGTCCGAGCTCATCGAGCACATCAGCACGCTGGAGGACTATATGGCGGTGCTGCGGCGACTGACCCACAGCGGCAGCCACGTCTACATCACCACCCCGGATTTGGGCAGCAATCAGGTGCCGCAGCCGATTACCGACTGGGACGTATTTGCCCCGCCGCACCACGTGCAGTTTTTCAACGAACAGAATCTGGCGCTGCTGTTTCAGCAGCACGGCTTTGCCCAGGTCCGGCGCTATGCCGACCAGAAGGCCGGGCTGAAGGTGTTGTTCAGGCGCCTCGACTGAGGCGCTCGGGGCCTACTCGAAAACGACCGTCGCCGCCTCGAACACCGGCCCGTCCACGCAAACGCGTTTCATCGCCGGGCCGGCCGGCGTATTCACCCGCACCGCGCAGCCGGCGCAGCCGCCGACCGCACAGGCCATGTATTCCTCCAGCGACAGTTGCGCCGGCAACGCAAAGCGCGCGGCCAGTGCCTGGACGGCTTTGAGCATGGGCGTGGGTCCGCAGGCAAAAATCTCGACCTCGTCCGCCGCGGCCGGACCGAGAGCGCTCAGCCACGCGGCGGCGAGTTCGGTGACCAGGCCGTCGAAGCAGCCGGGATAGCCCTGTCGGCTGGCCAGCCGGCAGGCAATGCCCCAATCCTCCAGCAGCGGCATGGTGGCAATCACGCCTGCCGGGATGCCCGGCACCATGACGGTCGAGGGCCGCAGGCTGAAGGGAAACGGGATTTCCGAGCCCAGCACCACCAGCGGGCTGAGGCCGGACTGGCGGCGCAGATGCTCGGCCAGATAGACCATCGGCGGCAGGCCCACGCCGCCGCCGATGAGCAGCGGCCGCCGGCGGTAAGTCTCCTGCCGGAAGGGCACGCCGATGGGGCCCAGCACCTGCAGGCTTTCGCCCGGCTGACGCGCGGCGAGCTCCGCCGTGCCTTGGCCGTGCGCCTTGAACAGGATGTCGACCGTGCCCTGCGTGGGGTTGGCGCGCATGATCGACATCGGCCGGCGCATGGCCAGCGCCGGCGCGCAGCGCAGATGGACAAAGCTGCCCGGGCGCGCCCGTCGGGCAATTTCCGGGGCCTTCAGCCTCAGCACGTGCTGGTGGCCGGGATAGGTCTCGTTGGCCAGCACTTCGGCGCGTTCGTCGACCATGGTGCCGCGATGCGGCCGTGCGGGATCACTCATACAGAAGCCTGAAAAACCCACTCGCCGCCGACCATGGTGGCGACGACGCGACCGGTCTGGGCGTGGTTGAAATAAGGGGTGTTGCGACCGCTGCTGAGCAGCGTGTCGTCGGTCACGGTCCAGCGCCGCGTGGGGTCGAAGATGCACAGGTCGGACGGGGCGCCGGGGCTGAAGTGTCCTCCCTCGCGTCCCAGAATCTGGTGCGGCCGCAGGCTAGCCGCCCCGATGGCGGTGGCCAAATCGAAAGCGCCGCCCGCAACCTGTGCCAGCAGCACCGGCAGGAAAGTGTCGTAGGTCGACATGCCCGGTTCGGTCAGGCCAAACGGCGCGGCCTTGGCATCCACATCGTGCGGCTCGTGCCCGGCGCTGATGGCGTCGATTGCGCCGGTGGCCACCGCCTTGGCCAGCGCCTTGCGGTCGGTCTTCTCGCGCAGCGGCGGGCGCAGATGGAAATTGGGGTCGTAGTGGCCAATGTCGTCGACCGTAAAGCACAGGTGGGCGAGGCTGACATCCGCGCTCACCGCCTGCCCGCGCCGCCGTGCTTCGACGATCGGCTTGACCGAATCGGCGGCCGACAGGCGCGAGAAGTGCAGCCGCGCGCCGGCCGCGGCGGCGAGCGTCAGTTCGCGGTGCACGGCGATGACTTCCGCCGCCGCCGGAATCCCCGGAATGCCCAGCCGGGTGCTGACGGCGCCTTCGTGCACCTGCCCCTGCCGGCCCAGCCAGTAGTCTTCCGGCTGCGAGATAACGGTGAGCTCGGCGCTCGCCGCATAGGCCAGCGCGTGCTTCAGCACTGCGGTGTCCTTGATCGCCCGGTCGAGATTGCTGAGACCGACCACGCCGGCCGCCTTCAACGCGTGCATTTCGGCCAGCACTTCGCCGGCCAGACCAACGGTCAGCGCGCCCAGCACCAGCACGCGCGCGCCGCCGGCGCTCGCCGCGTGCTTCAGGATGTGTTCGACCACCGCCGGATTGTCGATCACCGGCTGGGTGTCCGGCGTGCAACAGACGGTGGTAAAGCCGCTGGCGGCAGCGGCCCGCGCCTCGCGCGCCACCGTTGCCTTGTGCGCAAATCCCGGCTCGCGCAGATGGCTGCCGAGATCCACAAAACCCGGCGCCACCACCAGCCCGTTGGCGTTGAAGACCTCATCGGCCTTGAGGCCGCGCGGCGCGCGACCCACCGCCAGCACCCGGCCGTCCTCAAGCCACAGGTCGGCGACGCCGTCGTGCCCGTTGGCCGGGTCGATCACCCGTCCGCCGCGAATTTGCCAGCGCATCAGGCAGCCCCCGCCAGCGCTTGATTGCCGAGGATCATCGCCATCACCGCCATGCGCACCGCGATGCCGTAGGTCACCTGCTGCAGGATGACCGACTGCACGCCGTCGGCGACCGCGGAGTCGATTTCCACGCCCCGGTTGATCGGTCCCGGATGCATCACGATCGCGTCCGGCTTGGCGAGGCGCAGACGCTCGGCGGTCAGGCCGTATTCGCGGAAATATTCGTTGGCGCTCGGCAAGAGCGCGCTCTGCATGCGCTCCTGTTGCAGGCGTAGCGTGATGACCACATCGCAGTCGCGGATGCCTTCGTCCAGATCGTCAAACACCTGCACGCCCTGGGCTTCGATCTGCGGCGGAATCAGGGTTTTGGGGCCGACCACCCGCAGATCCGGCACGCCCAGCGTTTTCAGCGCCTGGATGTTGGAACGGGCAACCCGCGAATGCGCCACATCGCCGACGATGGCGATGCTTAGGCGCGTGAAGTCCTGCTTGTGGCGGCGGATGGTGAAGGCGTCGAGCATGCCCTGGGTGGGGTGCTCGTGCCGGCCATCGCCGCCGTTGATCACGCTGATATGCGGCGCGACCTGCTGGGCGATGAAATGCGCCGCGCCGCTGACCTGATGCCGGACCACGAACATATCGCACTGCATGGCTTCGAGATTGCGCAGCGTGTCGGCCAGCGATTCGCCCTTTTTGGTCGAGCTGGCCTCGATATTGAGATTAAGCACGTCCGCCGACAGGCGCTTCGCCGCCAGATCAAAGGTGGTTCGGGTGCGGGTGCTGGGCTCGAAGAAGAGATTGGCGACGGTACGCCCGCGCAGCAGCGGGACTTTTTTGACCGCACGGTCGCCGACCGGCGCGAAGCGCTCGGCGTTATCGAGAATCTGGGTCAGGAGTGCGCGGGGCAGGCCTTCGATCGCGATGAAATGACGGAGACGGCCTTGCGCGTCTAACTGGATATCTGCCGCGCTCATTGCCAGTCCCCCATCGCCCCGTTCCTCCTCTGAGATGTGGCCCGCGTCGTGGCGCGCCACGGCCGATCACGCGCGTGTGCGGTGAATCTCAAGGTGGAGCGACGAAGGCCCGGCGAGTTTAGCATGCTCACCCGCACGCAGACTGAGGTGCGCGCCGACCACCTGCGCCTCGATCGGCAGCTCGCGGCCGCTGCGATCAAACAGCACCACGAGTTGGATGGAGCGCGGCCGGCCGTAGTCAAAAATCTCGTTCATGGCCGCGCGCACGGTGCGCCCGGTGTAGAGGATGTCGTCGACCAGCACCAGATCGCGGCCGTCCACATCGAAGGGCAGCACCGAGGGCTCGACCGTCGGGTGGATGCCGATGCGGCTGAAATCGTCGCGGTAGAAGGCGATGTTCAATTCGCCCAGCGCTTCGTCCAGACCCAGCAGGCCGCGCAGGCGCTCGGCCACCCAGACCCCGCCGGTGCGGATGCCGACCAGTGCCGGATTGCTGATACCGGCGTGGTCCAGGCGTTCGCGTAATTGCGCGGCCATGGTGTTGAGCAGGGCGTCGATGTCGAATTGCGTACTCACTCAGGACTCCGTGCCGGGGGGCTGTTCGTTCAACCAGGTTTCAAGAATCTGCTGGGCGGCGTGGGCGTCCAGCCCGCGGCCGCTCCGGCGCGCCAGATCTTCTGCCGCATAGGACGACAGGCGCTCGTCCACCACATGCACCGGCTTGTTGTAGCGCCCACCGAGGCGCCGTCCAAAGCGGGCGATCGGCTCGGCCATGGGGTGCGGCTGGCCATCGGC
>JAURHQ010000142.1 GCA_030833185.1 Gammaproteobacteria bacterium
CGTGGAACTCGGCGGTCGATGAAGTGCTGGGGGATGCGATGGGCGTAACGGGTTTGCGCATCCGCGACCTGCAGCAGGACGCCACCCGCGATATCGAACTTCACGGCGTGTTCATCGCCATCGGCCACCAGCCGAATACCGGGCTCTTCACGGGGCAACTCGATATGCAGGGCGGTTACATCAAGGTTCAGAGCGGCACCAGCGGCTTTGCCACCGCCACCAATATTCCGGGTGTATTCGCAGCCGGCGATTGCGCCGACCCGATTTATCGTCAGGCGGTGACCTCGGCCGGATCTGGCTGTCAGGCGGCGCTGGATGCTGACCGGTATCTGGAAGGCCAGTCCGCGCATTAAGCCCTCTGCCGCATCCGTCAGCGGCATGAGGGGGAACCAAGTACGCGGCGGAACCCTGCCGCCCGCTTGCCTCACAAACGACCTGCATAGGGAGAAAGCCGCATGATTTGCTGTGTGATCGGAGGGGCCTTGATGGGTCTCGCTTCGGCTTATCTGGCGCGGATGCCTTTGCTTGGCGGCTTCATCACGCGTCGCCAACAACAGGCGAACGATCCGTCCACCTGGCGTCTGGACGCCGGCAACGAGGGTCAGGCATGAACACCTTAAGTGCGCTGATTCCGGAGCGCCCCGACAATCTAGGCCCCCTTACCCGGGCTCGCCTGCGCCGATTGGCGCTGGGCTACGCCGCCATGGCGCTGTGCGGCTTGCTCCTCGCGCAGTTGGCGAGCGGCACCGGCACGCAGGCCTTCGGTCTGGGGCTGGTGTTTCCCGGCGGGGGCTTCATCCATTTCGCGGCCGGCGGCGCGGCGAGCGTGTTTGCCCACCTCGGCTGCGCGCTGTTGTCGCTGCTGTTGTTTGTGCTGTCCTTGCTGCTGTGGTTCGGCACGGGCAACCAGTTAGCGCCGCCGGTGGCGTGGCTGGGCGCTGCGCTGGTTGCCGCGCTGATGGCGCATCCGCAAACCCTGCCCGGGTCCTCCCTGCTGGTCATCGGGCTAGCGGCGCTCAGCATCGTCGCGGGCGTGCGGCAGTTCCGACGCAACGTAGCGCAACGCCGCGCCCGCCTTGTGACCAGAAATGCGCAGCTGCAGGCGTGGCCGGCGGTTAGCACGCCGCGCGATGCCGGCGGCCTGCTACCTGAGGTCAAGGAACTGAGCCCGGACGACCTCGCCGCCCTGCGTTTTGCGCTGGACCGCGCGCTGCAACCCGTCGACGCCTTTGAAGGCTTCGACATCATTGAGCAATTCCAGCCGAGTGCGCTGCGTTACCAGATCAACAATCTCGGCTACGTGCTAAGTCTCGCGAACTACACGCATCTGCCGGCGATGCACGGCTGGCTGCATCAGGCGCAGCGCAATCTCATCGAGAAAAAGCAGGCGCACCGCGTCTGGCAGTACTGGGCGCTGGAAAACCTGTGGGGCAACCTGAACCGCAACCCGGATCCGGTGGCCCGCGATAACGTGATGTATTCCGGCTGGTACGCCGCGCAACTTGGCCTCTACGAAGCGGTCACCGGCGACCTGCGCTATCAGCAAGCCGGCGCAATCACCCTGAAACATCCAGACGGCCGGCGCTTCGTCCACGACTATCCGGGCGTGGTGCGCCAGCTGGTGGCGAACGAAGATGCCTCGCCCTTTTGCCTCTTTCCCTGCGAACCCAACTGGATCTACCCGCTGTGCAATAACCAGGCGGTGGTCGGCATCAAGGCCTTCGACCGCCAGCACGGCACGCAGCACTGGAACAGCGTCGCCGCACGCTACCGGGCCAACCTCGAGCGCGAGTTTGTCGACGTCGATGGCCACATGGTGCTGCTCCGCTCCACCCGCACCGGCTTCACCATTCCGGGCCTGTCTTCATCCAAGGAAGACGCCATTTTCTGCTTCTGGATGCACGCGGTGTTTCCGGATCTGGCACGGCGCCTGTGGGCGATTGCCCGCGCCGAGTTGTTCTTGCCCGATGGCGGTGGCCTGCGCCTCAAGCCGCTCAAACCCTGGCTCGACCCCGGCAACTATCGCTTCAACACGGCCTATGCCTTGGGCGCGCTGGGGATGGCGGCGGCCGAACTTGGCGACAGCGACGCGCTAAGCGCGGTGCGCGAGCACGTAGACGCCCTCCCCCGCCTGCACACCGGCGGGGTGCTAAGTCATCCGGGTTGCTCGATCTGGACGCATGCCTTTCTGCTGAAGATGCGCCTGGGACGCGCCAACGCGATGGCCGATCTGGTGAATGAGGGGATGCCACAAGCCTGGCGAGAGGGCCCGGTGATTGCCGAGGCGCGCTATCCGGATCTGCTGGTGGCGCGCGCCGTCAGCGACGGCGTCGCCTTGGAAGCGGTGTGTTACCCGGGCCGCGGCGCGGGCATCCACGAGTTGGTCATCGGGCAACTCCGCCCGGGTCAACGCTATCGGCTGGACGGCGCTCGCGAAAGCGAAGGACTTGCCGACGCCTCGGGCCGTCTAGCGGTCTCGCTGGCGCTTGAAGGGCGGCAGGCCTTGCGGGTTTCTCCAGCGCCCTAGGGCGCTGATCACGGCCACGCGTAACAGAACGCTGCCCCGGCCGCACTAGGCCCGCAGCACCAGCAGGCTCGCATCCCAGTCCGGATGCGCGGCGTAGCCCAGCAGATTGGCGATGGTCGCGGCGAGATTCGACAAGCCCGCGCGGTCGTCCTCGCGCAAGGCGAGTCCGGCGGCCGCCCGGCCAAACAGCACCAGCGGCACCGGATTCAGCGTGTGCGCGGTCTTGGCCTTGAAACTGCCATCGGCATTGCGCGCGGGCTGCCCGGTTTTCTTGTCGAGTTCGTACATTTCATCCGCGTTGCCGTGATCGGCGGTGATGAGGGCGACCCCGCCGGCAGCGTCGATCGCCGCGAGCAAACGCCCAAGCGCCAGATCCAGCGCCTCGATAGCCATGGTCGCCGCGCGGAAGTTGCCGGTGTGACCCACCATGTCGCCGTTGGCAAAATTACAGCGAAGCGCGCGGTATTTGCCGCTGTGGACTGCGGCAATCATCGCATCGGTGATTTCTGCCGCCTTCATCCACGGCCGCTGCTCGTAGGGCACCACATCGCTCGGGACTTCCTCCCAGACTTCGCCCTCGAACTTGCTGGAGCGGTTACCGTTCCAGAAGTAGGTAACGTGGCCAAATTTCTGGGTTTCGGAACAGGCGTACTGCGCAATGCCGCTGCGCGAAAACCACTCGCTCATGGTGTTCTGAATGGCCGGCGGTGCCACCAGAAAACGCGCGGGCAGACGCAGGTCGCCGTCGTACTGGAGCATCCCGGCGTAGGTCACCTGCGGCCAGCGCACGCGGTCGAATTTGTCGAACGCGGTCTCTTCAAAGGCGCGCGTCATTTCGATTGCGCGATCGCCGCGGAAGTTGAAAAACACCACCGCATCACCGTCCTCGATGGTGCCCACCGGGCGGCCCGCCTCGGCAATCACAAAAGGCGGCAGATCTTGATCAATCGTGCCCGGGAACTGCTGGCGCAGAGCCTCGACGGCGGCCACTGCGCTCGCAAACTGCGGGCCTTCGCCCAGCACATGGGTCCGCCACCCCAGCGCCACCATCGGCCAGTTGGCGTCGTAGCGGTCCATGGTGATGTGCTGGCGACCACCGCCGGAGGCGATGCGCGCGTCGAAGCCATCGGCGCGCAGTTCGCCCAGAAAATGCTCGAAGGGGAGCAGGTAGTCGAGCGCGCTCGTTTCCGGCACGTCGCGTCCGTCGAGCAGCACGTGAATGCGCGCGCTGCGCAAGCCTTCAGCCTTGGCCTGCACGAGCATCGCCCGCAGGTGATCGACATGACTGTGGACGTTGCCGTCAGAGAACAGCCCGATGAAGTGCAGCGTGCTCGCGCGTGCGCCCGCCACGACCTGCTGCCAAGCCTCGCCTCGCCAGAGTTCCCCCGCCGCGATGGCGTCGGCGACCAGCGCCGCGCCCTGCGCATAGATCTGCCCGGCCCCGATCGCGTTGTGTCCCACTTCGGAGTTCCCCATATCCTCGTCCGACGGCATGCCGACCGCCGTGCCGTGCGCGCGCAGGCGGATGTGCGAGCAAGTCGCAAAGAGTCGATCGAGATTCGGTTTGACCGCGGCAGCAATCGCGCTGCCGGTGTCCAGCTTGGGCAGGCCATAGCCGTCCATGACGATCGTGACGACGGGGCCGGCAATGCCGGGGAAGGCGGCGAGTTTCTGCAGCATGAAGCGATCCTGGATGATGACGGGAAGCCGGCCTGACCGCCGGCGCAAGCGCGCCGCGAGTATATCAGCGCGCACCCCGGCGACCGATGCGCCGCCCGCTGGCGTCAGGGCCTGCAGAGCCGCCGGTCCGGCACCGCGCGCAGGCTCGGTTAAGCCCGCTTGGACGCCGGCCCGGCCGGCGCGCGACCTAGACCGGCACGCTGCCTTTCAGCATCGCCATCACCCGCTGCGCATCCAGCCCGCGGGCGGTGGTTTCGATTTGCGGGATATAGCGCTGCTGCAGGTCTTTGGCCGGCCCCAGCAGTTGCTGAAAGGTCTGGCGCAACTGCTCGGTGCTAAGCCGGCGCCCGCCGGCGTAGTACTGCCTGGCCACCTGCCCAAGGGCATAGGTGGTGGCGAAGGAGAACGCCATGCTGGTCGCGGTGCGGCCGAGCCCGCCCATCCACTTGCCGGCGGCCTTGCCCAGCAGGCCGCCGATCAGCTTGCGACCGACCTGCTCCAGGTATTGCGACGCGAGACCTACGCCAGCCGCCGCTAAAAACTCCTTGATGTGCCCCTGATCGAGACTTACCCCGTGCAGTTCGCCCACCCGGTGAACCAGCTTCAACTGCAGGGGAATGATCGCCATCGACGCCCAGGACTGCGGCAACAGTTCCAGCGCGCCGGCAAGCACAGCGTGATTGAGCACGGTGCGGTCGAGTTCCGCGGCCGCAGGCTGGACTGGCGCTGCCGCAGGCTGGACTGGCACGGCGGTAGCCTCTGCTGCTGCAGAGGCGAGGTCTGGCGCCGGGCTCTCGCGGGTGACCCATCCCGCGGCGGCGGGCGGCGTTAACTCGGCCAGCGCATCAGGGGTTTGTGCCAGTTCGGCAACCACGCCTGCCCCGAGTCCCAGGGCCGCGCCCAGTTCTGCCAGAAAACGCCGTTCCGCCTCGCTTTGCCGGCCGTCTGCGTCGCACACACAAACCGCCATTTCGTAGGCCAGATTGCGTAGTGCCGGGCTGTCCAGTTGCGCGGCCAGCGCGCTCAGCGTCACCCGCTTCATCAACACGTCCTGATAGCGTGCCGCCAAACCAGACAGCCCGGACTCACCCGCCAGAGACTCGGCTATCCGCCGGACTTCGGCGCGCTCGCGTTCGTCTTTCGCCCCATCGGCGAAGGCGGCCAGGATGGCGATCGACAGGATGGATTCAACAATGTCGGCAGGCATGTGGTGGTCTCCCGGAAGCACTCGGACGCGCCCCGAACATCGAGGCGTGCTTCGAAGGAGTTCCAACGCCGGTCAAAAGTTCCGGCCGTCGGCCGGGGCGCAGGCGCCTAGCCGGGTGGCACCGCAGGGAGCGGACGATAAGCCTCGTCGCGGCCGCTGATCTCCCGCCACAGTGACGCCAGCGGCACGCGGTTCTGCCGGGTGAAATCCACCCACTCCGTCGGCAGCGCCCGGTCGGGATAAAAACGGACGCCCCAGATTGGCTCAAAGCGCTCCGTCGACAGCGAGTAACGCGCGTCGCCCAGAACCTCGGGGTCGGCCGGGGCACGCGCCACCCAGCCGTCGGAAAACCGCGCGAAGCGCCGGTAGTCGCGCACCACGCGCGGATTGGAGCGCAAGGCTGCGGGCAACGACGCCTCGGCACTCAAAGGCACCGAGTTGCCCGGCTTGAAACTGGGCGTGCTGCCGAGACGAATCCGATCCGTGTACAGCACGCCGTCGGTCTCGTAGACCGCCCGCCACAGCACGGGATTACCTACCGTGGGAAAGACTTACGCGCGCGTGATGGCATGCCCGCGGGCGTCCGCAATCAGCGTCTGCGCCGCGAGGCCGCGCGCCTGTTGCCCGACCGCGATGCCGAGATAGGCAAGACAGCCGATTACGCCGAGGGCCGCCGGCCAGCGCCTGCGGCCGAGCAGCGTGCCCAATAGCCCCACCAGCAGCAGCAGGGTGATTGGCGGACCGATTGTGGTCACCAGATGCCAAGCTACCCGCAGATCTGCAAACGGCCAGAGCAACTGGGTGCCATAGTTGGTACAGGCATCCAGCAAGCCGTGGGTGGCGTAGGCCAGCGTTGCAGCGCCCAGCACGGGGCGCCAGTCGGCCCGCGTCCTCCGCCGCAGCAACCAGGGCAGGCCGGTCAGTGCGCCGCCGATCGGGATGAAGGCAAGGGCGTGGGTGAACTGCCGGTGCAGTTCGATGTTCAGCAAAGGATCGCTGGCGCTACGGATGAAGAAATCGAGGTCCGGTGCCAGCCCGGCGCCAGCGCCAATGAGCCAGGCGCGACGCGGCAGGCGTCGACCAAACGCGAACTGGGCGGCAGACGCCCCCAACAGGGCGTGGGTAAAGGGATCCATCAGCGGTGCTCTGCAAAGGGCTGCGCGGAACTTAGCCGGCGCAGGTCCCGCCGTGGAGCCGCGGCGAAACCTTGCCTTGCGCCTGCGAGCTCAGGCGAGGCTGAAGCCCTCGTAGCCGCGCTCGGCGACCGCCTGACACAGTTGTCGGTAAGTCCCGAAGCCGCCGATATACGGCAGGAAAACCCGCGGCTTGCCGGGGATGTTAGCGCCCATGTACCAGGAATCGGTCTGCGGAAAGAGTGTGCCATCGGCCAGTTCTTTCACGTGTGCGCCCCACGCCGCTTCAGCCTCGGCGGTGGGTTCGATGCGCGTCGCGCCGGTGGCGCGGGCGTGCGCCAGAAAATCGCAGATGAAGTCGACGTGCTGTTCAATCGAGGTCGGCATATTGCCGAGTACCGACGGACTGCCCGGCCCCGTCACCATGAAGAGATTGGGGAAGCCGCGCGTGCACAGGCCAAGGTAGGTCTGCGGCCCGGCGGTCCATTTGGCGCTCAAGGCGGCGCCGCCGCGCCCACGGATGCCGAGGCGATTGAGCGGCCCGGTCATGGCGTCGAAGCCGGTCGCGAAGACAATGGCATCAAGGCTGACAGTCTCCGCAGAGGTTCGGATCCCGTCCGGCACAATCGCCTCGATTGGCGTTTCGCGCAGATCGATCAGGCGCACATTGTCGCGATTGAAAGTCTCGAAATAGTCGGCGTCCAGCGGCAGGCGCTTGGTGCCGATCGGGTAGCCAGTGGGCGTCAGTTTGCGCGCGGTGTCGGGATCGGTGACCGCATTGCGGATTTTCTCGCGCACGAAGTCTGCCGCCAGCGCATTGGCCCGAGGGTCAACCAGCAGATCGCGAAAGCTGCCAAACATCCACTCGAAGCCGCCTTTGGCCCAGTCGGCCTCGAACTGCGCGCGCAGTTCCGCGGGACTTAAGGACAAGGCATCGATCGGCTTCATGTCGTAGGGCTGGCCGATGGTCGACCAGCGGCAGGTTTCGCGAATATCGCGAATATTTCGTTTCAATTCCGCCTGCTGTTCGGGCGACAAAGGCGCGTTGCGCGCCGGCACGCTGAAGTTCGGCGTGCGCTGAAATACCGTTAAGTGCGCCGCCTGGCGCGCGATCACGGGAATCGACTGGATGCCGGAGGAACCAGTACCAATCACGCCCACCTTGAGCCCGCTGAAATCCACGTCCTCATGCGGCCAGTGCCCGGTGTGGTACCACTTGCCGCTGAAAGATTCGAGCCCCGGAATCTGTGGCACCTGAGCCGAGGACAAACAGCCAACGGCCGTGATCAGGAATTGCGCTTCCACGCACTCGCCCTGCGCGGTCTCGACCTGCCAAAGATTGCGCGCCTCATCAAACACGGCGGCGACGACGCGCGTGTTGAAGCTAAACGCGGGGCGGAGCTCAAAGCAATCTGCGACGTGTTCCAGATAGGAGAGGATTTCGGCCTGTCCGGGGAAGCGGCAACTCCAGGTCCACGCCTGTTCAAGCGCCGGGGAAAACGTGTAGCTGTACACCCAGGATTCAGAGTCCGAACTCGCACCCGGATAGCGGTTCCAGTACCAGGTGCCGCCGACGCCGCCGCCTTGTTCGAAGCCGACGTGGCTCAAGCCCATCGCGCGCAGCTTGTACACCGCATAGAGGCCGGCAAAGCCGGCGCCAATGACCACGGCATCGACCCGTCGTGCAGGCAGCGTGCCCGCGGCGTGTACGTCAGACATGAAACGCTCCCCGTTCTGCTGCTGATGAAACCTGCCGCCCGTAGCGGCTGCTCCAATCATGCCGTGCCCTGCCGCGCCTGCGAAGCCGGTCTGTGGCGTTGATCCACCGCAAGCGCGCGCGCCACGGTGGCGCTGCCTGCGCGCCAAGCCCGCGCCAGATCACGCGCCGCCGCCCGCAAGCGCCGAGACTCGGTGACGCCAACAGCCACGCCGTGGGCGGTCGTGCGTCACCCTGTCGCAGGACTGCCCGGGCCAGATCAGAGGACGCATGCGCGAACACCCTATCCGTCTCAGCATCGTCGCCGGCGCGCGACCCAACTTCATGAAGATTGCGCCGATCATCCGGGCGCTCGATCAACATAAAACGACGTTCAACTACCGTCTGGTGCATACCGGACAGCACTACGACCGCAACATGAGCGAAGTCTTTTTCGAGGAACTCGGGATCCCGCCCCCGGACCATCACCTCAACGTGGGCAGCGGGAGTCATGCCGTGCAAACGGCCGAGATCATGACCCGCTTCGAAGCCGTCTGCCTTGCCGACCGCCCGCATGCCGTGCTGGTGGTGGGCGATGTGAATTCAACGCTGGCCTGTTCGATAGTGGCCAAGAAACTCGGCATTGCCGTGGTTCACATCGAAGCCGGCTTGCGCAGCGGCGACACCCGTATGCCGGAAGAGATCAACCGCATGGTGACCGATGCCATCAGCGATCTGTTTTTTGTCACCGAACCCAGCGGCGTGGAGAACCTGCTGCGAGAAGCGCACCCGGCGTCGCACATTCATTTTGTCGGTCACGTGATGATCGACAATCTGTTTCATCAACTCGCGGCGCTGGCGGGGATGGACACCACCGGCTTCGAGGGCGACGCACTCAAGCGCAGTTTGCCGGCGTACGGCGTGGTGACCCTGCATCGGCCTTCCAATGTTGACGACCCGCACGCGCTGCGCGGCGTGGTGGCCGGCCTCGCCGCCGTGGCGGCCGAGCTACCGCTTGTTTTTCCGGCGCATCCGCGCACCCGTGCCCGGCTGGCCGAGTTTGGTCTGACGCTGGCGCCCAACATCCACCTGCTGGACCCGCTGCCCTACATGGCCTTTCTCAACCTGTGGAAAGACGCCCGTCTGGTGTTGACCGATAGCGGCGGCCTGCAGGAAGAAACCACCGCGCTGGGCATTCCCTGCCTCACCCTGCGCGAAAACACCGAGCGCCCGGTGACGGTAGACGAAGGCAGTAATCAACTGGTGGGGAATGATCCGATCCGGATTGCCGGATTGGCGCGACAGGTGCTAACTGCCGCCCCGCAGTCCACCAGCGCACGGCCCGCGCTGTGGGACGGACGGGCTGCCGAGCGGATTGTCGACGTGCTGGCGCGCGAACTGCTGCCCCTTGCGGTGTAGGGGCGTCGGCGCGGCGCGCGGCGTTAGCCTGAAGGCTGGGCGTCTTTCACCGCCTTGAACGCCGCCACATCCAGCACCGCCACAATGTTCTGCTCATCGTCCATCAGATCGAGCAGGCGTGGGGTGTCGCCCCTGATGCTGTAGAAGACCGTACAGCCTTCGTCGCCACCGCCTTCGTAATGGGGTGCACCGCCGGCCTTGCCGATGGTGTAACTGCCCTCCGGGCGAATTTCTTTTAGCGCGCCGTCCGGCTCGTAGATGCGATGTTCACCCTGCACGACAAACGTATGCGCCGGCGCCGGGTGCCCGTGCAGGATGATTTTTTCCTTGGCGGCAAACTTCACAATGAAGTCGACCATGTTGCGGGCTTCGTCTACGTGGTAGACCCACGCCTGCATGTGCTTCAGATCGCCCAGCGCCTGCCAGGGGATGAGGCTGTCGTCGAAACCAGGGCGTGTCATGTGCGTATCGGCGTTCATAAGCGTGCTCCGTCAAAGCGTGGGCGAGTCCGCGACATCCGCAGGCCTCAAATAAGTGAGCGGCCCCGGTCAGGGCGCCGCTCGATCGGTCAGCGTTTCGAGGAAGGCCGTGATCGCGTCGATTTCGTCCTCATCCAGTCTGGCCGTTTGTCCCGGGCGACGGTCGTAGGGAATCTCGGTCGTGTTGACGTTCGCCTGATAGGCCGCCGGCAGGTCATCAAATTTCTGCACGCCGCCCGCGGTGACGGGATACCAGCGCG
>JAURHQ010000143.1 GCA_030833185.1 Gammaproteobacteria bacterium
CCGTTGCGTGCCATGTTTTCCAGCACGTTGCCGACTGGTTCAAATTCGGTTTGCATAATGTTCAAACTCCCTTTCGTTTGCCCTGCTGACAAACTTGCTTTGTCCCGGCCAAAAATCCACCTTGGCCGTGCCGGGGCTTCCGCTGCGGCCGAGTTCGTTGCGCCCGATAAACCGCACGTCCTGACCGGTGCCTGTGCCCAGATAAACCGCGTAATAGTTGTCGGCGGTCAGGGTCGCGGTGATGGTGGCCGCAGCGGCTGGGGTGGGGCCGAAGGCGCCTCCCAGTAGCAACGCGATGAGCGACAGAAAGCACGCGCGCATGATGAAAATCTCCAGGTTTTGGATCGGCCGTTGCGATGTGGTCGGCGCCACCATCCAATGGACAATCGCAGTATCAAATCAGCGCTTAGGCGGCTTGCGTCCAAGGGCCCCTCGCGGACCATCAGACTTTCACCGGGAGTTTGCCGGCGGCGCAGCACGCGTTCTGTGACTCAACTCGCAGTTGGACCCGCAGATCGGCTCGGATTCAGTCGACAGCCAGCGCCGCGCCCAGCGTGGGCCCGATGTCGGTACGCAGCACGAGATCGGCGAGGTGATCCTGATCGGTCGGTTCACGGTTGATGATGACCAGCTTGGCGCCATTGCGGCGGGCCATGCGCGGAATGCCGGCCGCCGGATAGACCAGCAGCGACGAGCCGAGCACCAGACACAGGTCGCAGGCCAGCGCTTCGGTCTGCGCGCGCTGCATCGCGGCCTGGGGCATGGATTGTCCGAACGACACGGTGGCCGATTTGACGATGCCGCCGCAGTCCATGCATTCGGGCAAGCGGTCCTCGCGGGTAAAGGCCTCGACCAGCGGCGCCAGTTCGTGGCGTAGGCCGCAGTCGAGGCAGCGGGCGTAGGTGCCGTTGCCGTGGAGTTCAATCACCGCCTGTTCGGCGATGCCGGAGCGCTGGTGCAGCCCGTCGATGTTTTGGGTGATGACGGCGCGCGCCTTGCCCTGCGCGAGCAGCGCCGCCACCGCGCGATGGCCGCGGTTGGGTTCGGCCACCTGCATATCGCGGTCAATTTCAATCTTGCGGCGCCAGGCTTCGCGGCGCAGGTCTTCGGAGCGCAGGAAGTCCTTGAAGTCGATGGGCGCGAGGCGGGTCCAGATCCCGCCCGGGCTGCGAAAGTCCGGCACCCCGGATTCGGTGCTGATGCCAGCGCCGGTAAAAATGGCAACGCGCTGGGCAGCGGTAAGGAGTGCTGACAGCGCGTCGCTCATCTCTGACTCGTACGCTTAGCCAACGGCGCCGACGTGCCAGAAATGCCAGAGCCAGTAGAGCCCGATAACCATCTGCACGGAGAACGCGGTAGCGCGCAGCAGCACCGCCGGCACGCTGCCGGAGGCGATATGCACCACCGACTGCGCGACCCGCGCGCCGACCAGCACACCGGCCAGACCGTCGGTGATCTGGGTCTGCTGGGTGGCGAGGGCGTAGAGCAGCAGGCTGGCGAGGATGGCGAGATTTTCCAGCGTGTTGCCGTGGGCGCGGGTGACCCGATAGCCGAAGCCATCGAGGTCGGTGCCGGCGGGGCTGAAGGAATTGAGCGCTTTCCCTTTGGCGCCGGCGGCGCCGCGGGTGAAGACCAGTGCAAACGTCAACAGGATGGCCCAGGCAACAAGGCTGAGCAGGGCGCAGGCGGTGGCGGTCATGGTGTTCTCTCCCCGGTAATCGAATTTTTTAGAGGCATGTGCAGACCCGACGACGCGGGCTGCATCCGGAGCATAGGCAAGGTCGGCTCATCCGGCCAGCGCGTGCATCACGCGCTTGGACGGCGCTGCGCCCAGGGCGCCGCACGTTCGAGTTGGCCAGCGAGCCCGTAGAGCAGATCCTCGCGGCCGAGCGCGGCGACCAGTTGCACGCCAATCGGCAGGCCCTCGCGCCCCACGTGCAGCGGCAGCGAAATGGCCGGCTGGCCGGTCAGGTTGAAGGGCATGGTGTAGGCGATGTAGGGCAGGGTCCCGCGCAGCGGCGCCATGGGATCCGCCGCGCTGCCGGTAAAGGCGCCGATGCGCGGCGGCGGCGCGGTGGTGGTGGGCGTCAGCAGGACGTCGAAACCCGTCGTCCACCAGTGCTGGATGTCGCGCGCGTAGCGCTGCCACCAGACCTGCGCCCGCAAATAGTCGGTGGCGCTCAGCGCCTGACCCTTGCGATAGATGATGGCGGTATGCGGTTCGAGTTCGTCCGCCGCGGGCGGTCGGCCGACCCGCGCCGCGACTTCGTCGATGTCGTGCGCAATGGAGGCGGCCACCACCCGCATGAAGTGCCGGGCGTCGTCTTCGGCATCCAGCGCGCGCGGGTAGTCTGGCGTCAGCACGTGCCCCATATCGCTCAGCAGCGCGACCGCGGTGGCCAGCGCCGCGGCGCAGTCCGGGTCGAGTGGGAGACGACCGCCGGGGGTGTCATACATCACGCCGATGCGCAGGCGGGTCGGGTCCTCGCTGGCGCAGGCGAGGTAGGGCCGCGAGGCGGGCGCGCTGTAGTAAGGGTCGCCCGGCACATGGCCGGCGGTGAGATCGAGCAGCGCCGCGCTGTCGCGCACGCTGCGGGTCAGCACGTGTTCGCTGGCTGCGCCCAGCCACAGTTCGCCCCGCGCCGGGCCGTGTGAAATGCGACCGCGGCTGGGCTTCATGCCCACCAGCCCGCAGTGCGCGGCCGGGATGCGAATGGAGCCGCCGCCGTCGTTGCCATGGGCGGCGGCCACCATGCGACTGGCGACGGCCGCCGCCGAGCCGCCGCTTGAGCCGCCCGGCGAGTGCGCGGTGTGCCAGGGGTTGCGGGTGGGGCCATAGGCCGCCGGCTCGGTGGTGGTGATGCTGCCGAATTCCGGCGTGTTGGTGCGTCCCAGCACGATGAGGCCGGCCGCCTTGTAGCGCGCTGCGAGCGTGCTGTCCTCGTCGGCCCGCAGGCCCAGACGCTGGAAGTAACGGCTTCCGCAGTGATACGGCTCGCCCGCATTGGAGAGCATCAAATCCTTCACCAGAAACGGCACGCCGGCGAAGGGGCCGGACAGCGGTCCTGCGGCCTCGGCCAGCGCCCGCTCGAAGCGCGGATGGATGACGGCGTTGATGCGTGGGTTAAGCGCTTCAATCCGGGCGATGGCGCCGGCCACCAGTTCGCGCGCACTGACCGCGCCGCTGGCGACCGCCGCGGCCTGCGCCGTCGCGTCCTGCTCGAGAAGGTCTTCTATACACATGGCCGCATCTTATGCGCCGTCAGGCCGTGGCGGCTACGCCAAGGCTCGCACTTTGGCAGGGCGCTGTTTAGGATGCGGCAGCCTGCCGCTGGAGATTGCCCATGTCAGTACGCCCCGCGCTCATGTTGTCTGCCGTGCTTGCTTTGGCGCCGGCGCTGGTCTCCGCCCAGGGCGGTGACAGCGACTGGCCCCTGCACGGACTGGATGCCGCCAACACCCGCTTCAGCCCGCTGTCGGCGATTGCCACCGGCAACGTCACCGGGCTGCGCCGCGCCTGGTCGGTGCACACCGGCATCAAGGGCTCGTTTCAGGCGACGCCGCTGGTGCGGGACGGCGTGATGTACATCTCCACCCCGTTCAACCATGTGATTGCGCTGGACGCCGCGACCGGCGCCGAGCGCTGGCGCTACACCCACACCCTGACCCGCAAGGACACCTGCTGCGGACCGGCTAACCGGGGCGTCGCGGTGGGCGAGCAGGCGGTCTTCATCGCGACCATCGATGCGCGTTTGATTGCGCTTGATCGCCACACCGGCAAACCCCTCTGGGAACACCCGCTGACCGACACCGACGTCGGCGCGATGGAAGATCTGGGGCAGATGCTGAATGTGCCCGAGTTCGCCGGCGCCAAGCAGACGGGCAACACCGGCTACAGCGCGAACATGGCGCCGCAGGTGGTGGGCGATCTGGTGCTGGTCGGCGTGACCGGTGCCGGTTACGGCCTGCACGTCGAGACCAAGGAAGGCGGTGAGGCGCGACTCACGGTCGCCGGTCTGGGCGGCGAGCATTTGGGCTTGCGCGGTTTTCTGCTGGCGCTGGATGCCAAAACCGGCGCCGAGCGCTGGCGCTGGTATGTGACGGATGCGGGCTGGGAAGGTGACCTCAAGTCCACCACCGCCTGGAGCCAGGCCCTGAACCGTGACCTCGCCGCCGAGCGCGCAAGTCTGGAGAAGTACAAGGACAGCTGGCGCTACGGCGGCGGCTCGGTGTGGACGACGCCGGCAATCGATGAAAAGCGCGGACTGCTGTATCTCGGTACGGGCAACCCGGCGCCGCAGATGGACGACCCGACGCGGCCGGGCGACAACCGCCACACGCTCAGCCTGGTCGCGCTGGAACTGGCGACCGGCAAGTTGCGCTGGGCCTATCAGCAGGTGCCGCACGACCGCTGGGGTTACGACGTGGCGAGCCCGCCGGTGCTGTTCACGATGAACGTGAACGGCCAGCCGCGCGACGTGGTGGCCGAGGCGGGCAAGGTCGGGCATCTCTTCGTGCACGACCGCGAGACCGGGGAGTTGCTCCAGCGCTCGCCGGCCTTCGTGCCGCAGGAAAACCTGTTCGCGCGGCCGACCGAGGCCGGCGTCCGGATCGCGCCGGCGGCGCTGGGTGGCTGTTCCTGGTCGCCGATTGCGGTGGATGCCGCGGCTGGCCGGGCCTACATCGCGGCCATCCACTGGCCGGCGATGTATTACTCCCGCAAGGTCAAGGCCGAGGCCGGCCTGCCCTGGTCCACCTATACCTTCGTGCAGCCGGTACCGGCCGGCGAAAGCTATGGGCTGCTGACGGCGGTTGATCTGCACACCGGCCAGCTGGCCTGGCAGCAAAAGATGCCGCAGCCGCTGATCGGCGGCGTGCTGGCGACCGCCGGCGGTTTGTTGTTCACCGGCGAGTCGAGCGGCGCCTTCAGCGCCTTTGCCAGCGGCGACGGCCGGCGTCTGTGGTCCGACCCGGTGGGCGCGGGGGTGAATGCGCCGCCCGTGACCTACACCGTCGGCGGTCGGCAGTTTGTGGCGGTGGCCGCCGGCGGCAACACGCTCTTTGGCTTCAAGCCCGGCGATGAACTGATCGCCTATGCCTTGCCCGCGCCGTGAACCATCAGCCGATGTTTAACGTAAAAATGTGCAGGTGCCCGCATGGCGCGCAAGCGCGCTGGCCTGACCACCCACACCCTGTCCGGTGCGCCCAGCGCCGTGCGGGTACCTGCTGCAACTGAGTCATTCCTATGCAGCCCCAGCGTCCCGATTTGAAGCCCGTGGTGCGCGCGGTCCATCTGGGCCTCGCCATCATGCTGTTCATTGCCAGCCTGCCGTTCTTCGCCGCTGCCGCCTATGGCTGGTGGACGGCGAGCCAGTTCAGCGGCTTCGCTAACTACGAAGATTTGATGCTCGCCACCGCCCGCGACGCCTTGTGGAAGGGCGCCGCCTGCGCGGGGGGCGGCATTTGGCTGTTGGTCCTGTGGCGTCAGCACCATCGCGCATAACGGCGCTAGGCGCGCGCGCCGACTGCCCCGGTCATCACCCATCAAGGATCCCGCATGAAATACGTAAAGCTTGGCCAGACCGGTCTGCGGGTCTCGCCGCTCAGTCTGGGTTGCATGACCTATGGCGCTTCGACCTGGCGCGACTGGGTGCTGGACGAGGAGGCCGCGCTGCCGTTCTTCGGGCGCGCGATTGAGGCAGGCATCAATTTTTTCGACACGGCCGACGTCTACTCGCTGGGCCAGAGCGAAGTGGTGCTGGGTCGCGCGCTAAAGCACTTTGGTCTGCCGCGCGAGCGCGCCGTCATTGCCACCAAGGTGTGGAACGTGATGAGCAGCGACTGCAACGATCGCGGGCTCTCGCGCAAGCACATCATGCAGGGCGTGGACGCCTCGCTGCGCCGCCTCGGCACCGACTACATCGACCTTTACCAGATTCATCGCTTCGATCCGCACACGCCGATCGAGGAGACCTGCGAAGCGCTGAACGATCTGGTGCGCATGGGCAAGGTGCTCTACCTCGGCGCCTCCAGCATGTTTGCCTGGCAGTTTGCGAAAATGCTGGCGGTGCAGGCGCGCCACGGCTGGAGTCGCTTTGTCTCCATGCAAAACCACTACAACCTGGTCTACCGCGAAGAAGAGCGCGAGATGATTCCCTTGTGCATCAGCGAAGGCATCGCGGTCATTCCGTGGAGCCCCTTGGCGCGCGGCTTTCTGGCGGGCAATCGCGCCGCGGTGAAGGCGGGCGAGACGACGCGGGCAAAAAGCGACGACTTCGCCCACCGCCTGTACTACCAGGCCGACGACCACAAGGTGGTAGATGCGGTGACGGCGGTGGCGGCCGCGCGCGGCGTGCCGAACGCCCAAATCGCGCTGGCCTGGCTGCTCGCGCAGCCCGGCGTAACGGCGCCGATCATCGGCGCCTCCAAGCTGCACCATCTCGACGATGCGCTGGCCGCGCTGACGATCACGCTGGACGAGTCCGAACTCGACACGCTGGCCGCGCCCTATCGCCCGCACCCGGTGCTGGGCATCACGATGTGAAGAAAGAACACGCATGAGCAAAGCATTTGCGGGCAAGGTCGCGCTGGTCACGGGCGGCGCCTCGGGCATCGGGCGGGCCACGGCGCTGGCGTTTGCAGCGGCGGGGGCGAAGCTCGTGATTGCCGATTTGAACGCCGACGCCGTGGCGGCGGCGGTTGCCGCTGCGGAGCAGGCGGGGGCGGAAGCGCTGGGCGTGGTGACCAATGTGGCGCGCGACGCTGAGGTCGCAGCGATGGTCGAGGCGGCGCTGGCCCGCTTCGGGCAACTGGATATCGCGTTCAACAACGCCGGCATCAACCCGCCCCTGAAGCTGTTGGGTGAGGTCAGCGAAGACGATTTCGATGCCGTGATCGCGGTCAACCTCAAAGGCGTGTGGCTGTGCATGCGGCACGAACTGCGGGTAATGGCCGCACAGCGCAGCGGCGTCATTGTGAACACCTCCTCGGTAGCCGGGCTGGCCGGCTTGCGCGGCTGCGGCGCCTATGCGGCGGCCAAGCACGGCGTGCTGGGCCTGACCAAAACGGCCGCGCTTGAATACGCGCGCTTCGGCATTCGGGTGAACGCGGTATGCCCCGGCGGCATCATGACGCCGATGCTCGAAGAGGCCGAAGCCCGCCGCACCGGCGTGCTGGACGCCATGACCAGTCTGGAGCCGCTGGGGCGGCTCGGCCAGCCAGAAGAAATTGCCTCTGCCGTGCTGTGGCTGAGTTCGCCGGGCGCGTCGTTCACCACCGGTCACGCGATGGCGGTAGACGGTGGTTGGATGGCGCAGTAGACGCCGATGTTGACGCTGGGCGAGCGCGACCCGTCGCTCGATATCCCGGTGGCGTTCCTGCTGGTGCGGGGCCTGACCCGCGAGCGGCCGGCGCAAGGCGTAGAACGCGCGCTGGCCGACTTCGTGGCTGAGGTGCTCGCCACCTCCACTTATGAGGCGCTGGCCGCCACCCCCGAACTTACCGGTTACCGCGATCTGCACGCCCGTTTCGGCAAGACCGGCCGCCAATATCTGGCGGCGCCGGAGAGCCTGTACAAGCTGTTGTTCAAGCGCGGTGCCTGGCGCGCGGTCGATCCGCTGATCGACGCCTACACCCTGGTTTCGCTGCAAACGCGGGTGTCGATTGGGGCTCACGATGCGGCGCGCCTGCGCTTGCCGCTGCGCCTGCAGCCGACAGTCGGCGGCGAGCGCGTGCTGTTAATCGGAGAGGCTAGCCCCATCGCACTGAGCGCCCACGAATACGGCTATCGCGACGCCGACGGCCAGCTACTGGGCAGGATGGCCTGCCGGCAGGCCGAGGCCACCAAGGTCACCGCCGACACCCGCGAGGTGATCTTTATCCTGCAGGGTCACGCCGCCCTTGGCGCACAGCAACTGCGCGTGACCGCGGACAAACTGGCGCAGGCGCTGGCGGACTGGGTAGGTATTGGTGCAGAACCGGCGCGATACGAGGTCTTGCCCTGAGCCCGTCAAAAATTCTGCGTTGCACATAAGTAAAAAAAGTTTCTCTAGCTGAAATCGCGTGCTATACCGTTGGGAACTCAACCAGCGGAGAACGGACGATGTCAGCTGAGCCCACCGGCGTGCAGACCAATCAGGCCTACGCCTCGACCGACGACTTTATTACCCGCACTCACGTGCTCCCCCTGCTGGCGGATCCAGCCAGCCGCAAGCGCCTGATAGCCGAGCATGCGGGTAACCCCATCGGCATGCCGGGCAAGGCCGGCAAGGCCGGCATCCAGCACAGCGACGATCTGGCCCGGGTCATCGACAAACTCCGCCGCGCGCCCATGGCCGGCAAATACGTGCGGATTTGCGTCACGCCGCATGCCGACTACCGCATTGGCGTGTGCAGCGGCGTGCGCGGCAAGCCGGTGAAACTGCTGAAAGACAAATACCCCTCTGAAGACAGCTGCGAACACGCCATTTTTCTCAAACGCGTGGCTGATTTGATGGCGCAATACGGGGTTAGTTAAAGCGCCTTAAACATTCACCGCAGTTTCGCGTCCGCCACAGATCAAGAGGATTTCACGATGCTTCGCATTACCGGTTACAGCGATCGCTACAGCGCCTGCCCAGGCGACACCGTCCAGTTCTACGTCAATTCTGAAAAGGCCGAGCGCTATCAGGCGCAATTGGTCCGGGTCATCCACGGCGACACCAATCCGGAAGGTCCCGGCTTCAAGGAAGAGGAAATCGACGCGCCGGTCAACAAGGCCTATGCCGGGCGTCAGCAAAAAATCCACGGCGGCTCCTACGTGCTGGTGCCGGATACCGCCGGCCTGAACCCCGGCAGCTTCACGCTGCAGGCCTTCATCTTCCCGACGACGCCCGGCCCCGGCCCGCACGGCTACTGCCACGACAAGGGCATGCAGGGCATCGTCACCAAATGGCACGCTGGCAAGCAGACCGGGTTCGGGCTGTTTATCGATGGGGCCGGTTGTCTGGTCGCAAAATTGGGCGCGGGCAAGGGCAAAGTGACGACCGTCTCCAGCGACAAGCCGCTGCTGCGCAAGGTCTGGTATCTGGTCGCCGTCAGCTACGACGCGGCGAGCGGCGAAGTGGTGCTCTATCAGGAGCCGGTGGTGTCGAACACCAACGGCGGGCTGGGCATGGCGCTGCTGCATCCGGCCAGCGAAACCAGTGCGGTCGTCACGGCGAAAAGCGCCAAGCCCGCGGCCAACGACGCGCCGCTGCTGTTCGCCGCCGCGACGGTCGTGAGCGATGCCGGACGGGCCATTCAGGGCGGTCATTACAAAGAGGCGGTAGATCCCGTGCCGCTGCCCGAGCAGGGCTGGTGCTACAACGGCAAGATCGACCGTCCGCGCATGGCCGGCCGGGCGCTCGCCAAAAGCGAAATCGACGCGCTGGCGCGCGGCTTCGCCGGCTGCCCGGGTGAGTTGCGCAATGAGGTGTTGGGCGCCTGGGATTTCCACGCCAGCATCACGAAGAGCGTTGCCACCTGCCAGATCGTGGATGTCTCGCCCAATCGCCGCCATGGCTTTGCGATCAACCTGCCGGTGCGCGGGATGACCGGCTACAACTGGACGGGCGACGAAATCGTCTATCACCACGCGCCGGAAGAATACGGCGCCATCCATTTTCACGATGACGATATTGACGATGCGCGCTGGAGCAGCGATTTCAGCTTCACCGTGCCCGAGGGCCTCAAGAGCGGCGTGTACAGCGTGCGGCTGCGGATCGGCGGCAAGAGCACGCCGGAAACCGAAGACTACATTCCGTTCTTTGTGCGGCCGCCCAAAGGCAAGGCGACGGCCAAAATGGCCTTCATCGTGCCGACCAACAGCTACATGGCGTATTCCAACGACAATCTCGCCACCAACTCGGTGGTCGCCGAACTGCTGGCGGGTCGCGTGCCGATCATGAACGCCTCGGACCTGTACCTGAACGAGCACCGCGAATACGGCCTGTCGACCTACTCCTGCCATTCCGACGGCTCGGGCGTGTGCTACAGCTCGCGCCTGCGACCCATTCTCAACATGCGGCCGAAGTACCGGCACTGGCTGTCGCCGTCGCTGTGGCAGTTCAACGCGGATCTCCACCTCACCGACTGGCTGGAGCAGATGGGTTTCGACTACGACGTGCACACCGATGAAGACCTTGACCGCGAAGGCCTCGCGCTGCTGTCGCGCTACCGCGTGGTGCTGACCGGCAGCCATCCGGAGTATTCCTCCGAGCGCATGCTGGACGCCTACGAGGCCTATCAGGCCAGCGGTGGACGCTGGCTGTATTTGGGCGCCAACGGCTTCTACTGGTGCAGCCAGTACCACCC
>JAURHQ010000144.1 GCA_030833185.1 Gammaproteobacteria bacterium
GATTGAAGACGGCTACCTGCAAATGCGCATCGCCCGCCGCGCGCTCGAGCGCAAGCTCGATACCGACAGCGGCGACCGCGTGGTGGTGGGCGTGAATCACTTCCGTCACGAAGAACAGCGCAACGAACTTGGCGAAGTCTTCCGCATGAATCCGGAAGCCGTGCGCACGGTGGTGGAGCGCTATCACCGCGTGAAGGAAACCCGCGACAACGCCGCGGTCGAACGCACGCTGGCGGCGCTGCGCGCGGCGGCGGCCACCGATGATGTCAATCTCATGCCTTTACTCGTCGACTGCTGTCACGCCTACGCCACGGTGGGCGAGATGGTGGACACGCTGAAGCGTGAATGGGGCGAATTCGAGGAGCCGGTGCGCCTGTAAGCAGGCGAACACCGTAGCAGAGGTCAACCATGAGTCTTGCCGGAAAAAGAATCCTGATCGCCAAGCCCGGCCTCGACGGCCACGACGTCGGCGCCAAGATCATCGCACTGGCGCTGCGTGACGCGGGTGCCGAAGTCATTTACACGGGCCTGCGTAAATCGCCCGAATACATCGCCCGCGTGGCGGTGGAAGAAGACGTCGACGCCGTGGGGCTTAGCATCCTCTCGGGCAGCCACGTCGATCTGGTGCGCGACACCATGCGCCACCTGCGCGCGGCCGAGGGCGGCAACATCAAGTTGTTTGTCGGCGGCACGATTCCGCAGGAAGACAATGCCGCGCTGCTGGAAGCCGGCGCGGTCGGCATCTTCAACGCCAGTCAGCGGATCGAAGACGTCGTTGCCGAAATGGACAAGCACCTTGCCGCCGACTGATACGCCGAACGGCGTGCTGGATGCGAGCGCACGGCGGCGGCTGGCGCGTGAAATCAGCCGCCTGGCAACGGCCAGCGCGCACAGCGTGTTGCGCGCACCGCCGACCAGCGTCGCGCCGCCGGCGCGCCGCATCGGCTTCACGGGACCGCCGGGCGTGGGCAAGAGCACGCTGGTCGGCAAGCTGGTGGAGCGCCGCGCCGCCGCCGGCACCAGTGTCGGCGTGCTCGCCATCGACCCTGCCAGCCCCTACAGCAAGGGCGCGATTCTCGGCGACCGCATCCGGATGGATCAGGCGTCGGCCGATCCGCGGGTGTTCATGCGCTCGGTGTCGAGTCGGGATTCGCAGGACGGCATGTGCAACAACGTGGCCGACATCCTGTGTGCGATGGAAGTCCATGGCTTTGACGAAATCGTCATGGAAACCGTTGGGGTGGGGCAGGCCGAGCATGCGGTAAAGGCGCTGGTCGACACCGTGGTGCTCTTGATGCAGCCAGAGACCGGCGACGCCATTCAGGCGCTTAAAGCCGGCATTCTGGAAGTGGCGGACATCATCGTGGTGTCGAAAAGCGACCTGCACGGCGCGCCGAAAATGCGGGAAGTGCTGGCATCTACCGTGCGCTTCGGCGCGCAGCGCGCGGTCAACTGGACGGTGCCGGTGATAGGCGTGTCGGTCGAAACCGGCAAGGGGCTGGACGAACTGGAGGCCGCGCTGACCGCCCATGCCGGCTGGGTCGCGCGTCATCGCACACCCGCCGAGACCGCGCGCCGGCGGGCCACCTATCGCGTGCAGGATTTGGTGTTGCGGCGGCTGGAAGACCAACTCGCCACCCTGAGCCCCGACGACTACGACCTGCCCTTGCCGGAACTTTACCAGCGCGTGCTGACCGGTCTTGCCCAGATCTGAACGCGCGAGATTCGCGCTCTCCCTGGAGAACTGCTCATGAAGCTTCAGCAACTGCGCTACATCTGGGAGGTCGCACGGCACGACCTGAACGTGTCGGCCACCGCCGAGTGGCTTTACACCTCGCAGCCCGGCGTCAGCAAGCAAATCCGCATGCTGGAAGACGAGCTCGGCGTGCAGATTTTTCTGCGCAGCGGCAAGCAGCTCACCACCATCACGCCGGCGGGCGAGGCCATCATCACGCTGGCCGGCAAGATTCTGGGCGAGGTCGACAACATCAAGCGCATCGCGCGCGAGTTCAGCGATCAGAAGCGCGGCAGCCTGTCGATCGCCACCACCCACACCCAGGCGCGCTACGTGCTGCCGCCGGTGATCAAGGCCTTTGCCGCCAAGTACCCCGAAGTCTCGCTGCACATGCATCAGGGCTCGCCGCTGCAAATCGCCGAGCTGGCCTCGAAGCACAACGTGGATTTCGCGATTGCGACCGAAGCGCTGGAGCTCTTCGACAACCTGATCATGCTGCCCTGCTACCGCTGGAATCGCTCGATTATCGTGCCGGCGGATCATCCGCTGTGTCGCGAACCGGTGCTCACGCTGGAAGCGGTGGCGGCCTATCCGCTGGTGACCTATGTGTTCGGGTTCACCGGCCGCTCGCAGCTGGACGATGCCTTTCGCACGCGCGGGCTCTCGCCCCGGGTGGTCTTTACCGCCACCGACGCCGACGTCATCAAGACCTATGTGCGGCTGGGCATGGGCGTGGGCATCGTGGCCTCGCTGGCCTATGAGCCGGCGCAGGACGAAGGGCTGGTCGCGCTGGACGCCAGTCATCTGTTTGGCTGGAGCGTCACCAAGATTGGCTTCAGTCGCAACACGCTGCTGCGTGGCTATATGTATGAGTTCATCCGCGACTTTGCGCCGCATCTCACGCGGGAACTGGTTGAGCAGGCGGCCGCCACCGACGACAAGGAAGCGCTGGAAGAACTCCTGCGCGGCATCGAGCTGCCGGATTACTGATCCGCCGCCGGCAGCTTTTCCAGCACTTCGCGCACCAGCTTGAGGTAGATGGTGTAGACGCTGGCCTGCGCGCCGTCGCGCACAATGAAAAACGGCGCGAACTCGGTGTTGAACTCGCGCGCGAGCCGCATACCCGCACTTTCCGGATCGGCCAGAGCGGCAATGGCAATCTCATTTATGCGGGCCAGATGACCGTCACGAATCAGGCGGCGCTCCACTTCCTCGCATTTGCCGCAACTGCTGCCGTCCGGGTTACGCTTTTTGACGAAAGTAATGTGCATCCAGCAACCTCTGGCTCTAGAGCGCGCACGCTAACCCGGCGCCCGGCGGTGGCCAAAGACCGATTGGCGCTAGGCTTATGACGCCGCGCCTTACGCCCAAGCAGAAGGAGCCCTTGTGACCACGCCCCATACCACGCTGATTTCCGCCGCTGAACTCGCCGCGCTGCGCGAGGTGCGCATCGTCGATTGCCGTTTCGACCTCACCGACCCCGCGCGCGGCGCCGCGGCGTTTGTCGCGGGGCATATTCCCGGCGCGGTCTATGCGCATCTCGACCACGACCTCAGCGGTCCGCCGCTGGACGATGCGGGACGGCATCCGCTGCCGCGCCCGGACCAGCTGTGTGCGGTGTTCGGCCGATTGGGCATCGGTGCGGGGCAGCAGGTCGTGTGTTACGACGATATGGGCGGTGCGCTGGCCGCCGCGCGGCTGTGGTGGCTGTTGCGCTACATGGGGCATGTTGAGGTGGCCGTGCTGGACGGCGGCTGGCAGGCCTGGCAGGCGTCCGGTGGCGCCGAGGCAAGCGGCGTATCGCAGGTTTCCCCGACAGTCTTTCAGGGCGCGCCCCGCGCCGCGCAGCGGGTGCTGCTGGCCGATCTGCCGGCCGTTCAGGAATCGCTGGTTGATGCCCGCGACCCCGCCCGCTTCCGCGGCGAGCTCGAGCCTATCGACCCCCGTGCCGGACACATTCCCGGCGCGCGCAATCACCCCTTTAGGCGCAATCTGGCGACGACCGGCACGTTCCTCACACCCGCCGCGTTACGGGAGGCATTCGCCCTGAGTTTGGGTACACTACCCACAGCCTCGACCGTGCATTACTGCGGCTCCGGGGTATCTGCCTGTCATAACGTGCTTGCCCAGATGCACGCCGGTTTGCCGGAACCTCGCCTCTACGGCGGTTCGTGGAGCGAATGGTGTCGGGACCCCGACCGTCCGGCCGCTGTGGGCGAGTGAGGAACCGAGGATGGTCCACGTCATCAACATCGTTTTACGCCATCGCCCTGCCGTCTGGGCGCGCCGGGCGGCGCTGTTGCTGGGGCTCTCCTGCTTCAACGCACTTGCCGTCCCGCAGGACGTGGTGCTGGTCTTCGACAACTCCGGCAGCATGCGCAAGGAAGACCCCGGCTTTCTTGCCCGCACGGCAGCCCACGAATTTCTGCAATCCCTCGACGGTGACCGCCGCGTTGGCGTGCTGGTGTTCGACGACAAGGTCAGCCAGACCGCCGCCCTCGACAAGCCGGAGGCCCGCACCGGCGCCCTCGAGCGCGCGGACTACAAGGGGCGTAACAGCAACAGCCCCGCGGCCGTTGAGCGCGCGCTTTATGAACTGAAAACCAACGGCCGGGCCAACGCCTCCAAGGTCATCGTCTTTATGAGCGACGGCCCGGTCGACACCGGCAACCCCGACCTCGACGCCGACCGCACCCGCTGGTTGCGCGAGGAGCTGGGCAAAGACGCCGCATCCAGCAAGGTGCGCATTTTCGGCATGGCGTTTACCGAGGCGGCCGACATCCAGCTGATGGAGGCGCTGACCGAAGCCACCGGCGGCAGCTTCGAGCGGGCCTATGCGCCCCAGGAGCTGGCCGCAGCCTTCGGCCGTTTGCGCGTGGCGATCGATGCCGCACCGGCCGCTGACGCGGCGGCCAGCCTGACCCCGGAAGAGCGGGCATCGCTGGAGCAAATGTCGCGCGAAACTGGCGTGCCCATGGCGCAACTGCTGCAGGAACTCGCCGCCGGCGAGAAGGCGCCGCCGCAGGCGGTGGCCAATGGCGTGCAAGTCGCCAGCGCGTCGACGGCACCGGCCGCCCCGCCCGCGGCTGCCGTGGGGCCGCCGCCCGAGAGCGGCGGGTCCGGCCTGCTGGCGATGGGCGTTGTGGGCGCGATTGTGCTGGTGGGCGGTTGGCTGGTACTGCGCCGGCGGCCGGGCAAGGCCGCGCCTGCCACGGTAGCGAGCACCGCCAAGGCGCCGTCTGCCGCGCATCGCGCCGCAGAGTCGGCGCAGGTGCCCGAGGCCTGGTTGCTCGATACCGACGGCCACGCCGCTCAGCCTCCCCGTCGCTTGACCGCAAAACCGCTGATGGTGGGCCGGGTTGGCGGCGACGATGTCGACCAGCTCGATTATTACGCGGTCGACAAGCCCACCATCGGTCGCCGCCATGCGGTCATCAAGTGCCGCGACAGCGCCTTCTGGATCGTCGACCAAGGCAGCGTGAACGGCACCTTCGTTAACGGCCAGCGCGTGGCGGGCGAGCGCCGCCTGCGCAATGGCGACCACATCAAGTTCCACCACTACGAATTCGAGTTCCAGCTGCCCGGCGGGTCGAGCAGCGAAGCGACCATGGTGGGCGTCGGCAACGACAAGACCCTGGTGGCCTCGCTGGATTCCACGCTGGTCGCAGGGTCGGCGGCGGCGTTGGCCACCGTGGCGGTAGCGGCCAGCAAAGTCGCGCCGGTCCGCGCCGACGCAACCGTCGTCTCTGTCGCGCCCGCACCGCAAGCGGCCCTTGGCTCAGCGCCTGCAGGCGGTGCAGACGATATGTTCGACGAGGTTCTGCCCGCCGCCACGCCGCCGGGCATGAGCGTGCAGGAAGCTGAGCTATTGGACGCGACCGCGCCGCCCGCCGCCGGCGATCTGTTGGACGACTTGCTGGGCGAGACCGTGCAGCGCCCGCAGGGCGCACCGGATCCGCAGACGCCCCTGGACGGGCTGGCCGAGACGGCCCTTCGTCCTGATGCGCTGGGCGAGACCTTCTTCCGCGACGACCACAGCGAGCTCGACGCCGACGCCACCGGATTTTTCGACGACATGACCATGCGCCCGGCAGGGGCGGCGGCGGCCGAATTGCTGGAAGCCGACCTCGATGTGCTGGATATCACCTCGCCCCGCGCCGGGCGTACCGAAGACGATGCCCCGTCGAAAGATTTTTACACCGCCACCACCATCATCCCGAGTGCGGTGCTGCCCGAAGAGCCCGCAGAACGTACTCTGGTGTTCAAGGCCCCGCCGGTGCCAGCCGCCCCTGAGCTCGCGCCGACACTGCCCCCGTCGGCGCCTGCCGCAATCGAAGCCGCAGACGATTTCTTCATGCTGGAGCCGCCGCCGCCGGCCGCTCCGCCGGATGACGGCTTCGCCGATTTCGACATGGCCGAACCGGTGATCGAACTGCCCGTTGAGACTGAGCCGGAGGCGACGCCGCGGCGGGTTTACACCCTCGATGTCACGCAGGAGCTTTCGCATTTTGAAGGTGAGGACGATCCGCCGCTTTCGGAAAAAACCATCGTCCTGCCGACCTCGCCGCTGATTCGCGGAAAACGTCCGCCCGAGTAGGCCCGGGCAAGCACTGCACGTGACCGAATCCCCGCGTCCCACCGTGACGCCCGCGCCCCACTGGCCGGGCATGGACAAGACCTTCCAGTTGCTTGGCGCGCTCTGCGACGGCGAGGCGCATTCGGGCGCGGCGCTAGCGGCGCAGTTCGGGGTCAGTCGTGCCGCGATTTGGGAACGCATCGAGCGGCTGCGGGCGCTGGGAGCCGACATCTACGCCGTGACCGGCAAGGGCTATCAGCTGGCGCGCGCGTTTGAGTTTCTCTCACCTCAGGCGATTCAGGACCGGCTGACGCCGGCATCCCTTGCCGCGCTGTCTGCGCCGACGGTGTCGCTGAGCGTCGATTCCACCAACCAGCGGCTGCTGGAGGCCATTCCGGGCGGCAATATCCATGGTCAGGCGTGGCTGGCAGAGTTCCAGACCGCCGGGCGCGGACGCCGGGGCGACCGCTGGCTGGCCCCGCCGGGGGCCGCGGTGTGCCTGTCTCTGGGCTGGCGTTTCGACGTGCCGCCGCGCGACCTGAGCGCGCTGAGTCTGGCGGTGGGCATCGCGGTAGCGAACGGCCTGCAGGCGCTGGGGGCGGCGGGCGTGCGGCTGAAGTGGCCGAACGATCTGCTGCTCGCCGGGCGCAAATTGGCCGGCATTCTGATTGAGATGCGGTCCGAGCTGGGCGGCCCCTGCACGGTGGTGATAGGCGTGGGGGTGAACGTGGCCGTGGGCGAAGACGTGCGCGCGCAAATCGATCAGCCGGTGGCAAGCCTTGCGGACGCGATCCAGCCGCCGCCCTCGCGCAACGCCGTTGCCGCCAGCCTGCTGAACGCGCTGACCGACACGCTGCAGCGGTTTGCCGCGCAGGGTTTTGCCGCATTCACCAACGACTGGCTCGCGCTCGACGCGCTGGCCGGGCGGCCGGTCAGCCTCAGCCTGCCCGACCGCACGGTCATCGGCATTGCCCGCGGCGTCGACGCCAACGGGCTCTTGCTGATCGAAGTCGACGGGCGGCTCGAGAGCTTCATGGCCGGTCACGTGCGCCTGCAAGAAGACGCCTGATGCTGCTGATCGACATCGGCAACTCGCGCATCAAAAGCGGCGTCGTGGAGGGCGCGGGCGTGCGTGAATTCGCCCCCGTGGCCTGGCGCGAGCGGCCGCTGTCCGAAGTCTGGTCCAGTGTGCTCGGCCCGCTGCCGCCGCAGTCGCGGGTGCTGGTGTCGAACGTCGGCGGTGCCGACGTGGCCGAGGCGCTGGGCGCGTGGTTGGCGCGGGTGTGGTCAGTCACGCCGGTTTTTGCCCGGGTTCAACAAGATTTTGCCGGCATGCATACCCGCTACGACGATCCGTCGCGGCTGGGGATCGACCGCTGGCTGGCCGCGTTGGCGGGCTGTCACCTGAGTCGTGGCGCGGTGTGCGTGGTCGACGCCGGCACCGCGCTGACCATCGATGTGGTGGATCAGCACGGTGAACATCGCGGCGGCCTTATCGCCCCCGGGCTGGCCCTGATGGCCCGCAGCCTGACCGAGCGCACCGCGCAGCTGCGGATTGATGCCGTGCAGCCGGTGACGAGCATCGCCACCAACACCGTGGCCGCCATTTCGCTGGGCTGTCGCGAGGCGGTGGCCGGCCTGCTGCGGCAATTCGCCGAGCGCGTGGTGCGCGAACTGGGTGAAAGTCCGGCGTGGTGGGTGACCGGCGGTGAAGGGCCGGTCGTGTGTGAACTGTCGAACTTGCCGCTGACGCTTAGGCCCGAACTGGTGCTGCTGGGCCTCGCCCTGTATGGAGAACATTGTTGATGAGAGCGCTGGCCGTCCTGCTCCTGATTGCGAACGTGCTGTTTTTTGTCTGGCGCTTCAACGCCCAGCTGGAAGACGACCTTGCGGCGCGCAAGCACACCCCGCCGCCGCCGCCGGCTTCCTCGCCGAGCCTGCAGTTGTTGCGCGAATTGCCCGAGTTGCCGCCCCTGCGCGAGGCGGTGTCGGTGGCCGCGCTGCCCGTAGCGCCCGAGCAGGTGCCGGATACGCCGAGTGACGGCGATGCGCCGGAGAGCGCGCCGGCGGCCACGCCAAGTCCGGGCGCGGGCGAACCCGCCGCCGTTGCCGTCGAGGAAGCCAGTGCGGTCGCTGTCCTACCGTCGCCCGCCTCCACTGCCAGCGTTGATACCGCGGTAATCGCGCCACCGGCGGCCGACACCGCGCCCATCCAGACGGCGACACCGACCGACGCCGCATCGGCGCCCGCGACCACGGCCACCGATACCGCCGCCGTGCCTGCGGCGGATAGCGCGCCCGCTCCTTCCCCGGCCGAGGTCCCGTCTACGCCTGCGCTTGCCGCCAAAGTGCCGTCTGGCATCTGCGTGCGGATTGGGCCGTTCGCCAAAGACGCCGAGGCGCTCCGCGTCAGTCGCTGGCTGCGAGCACGCAGCAGCCGACTTGAGATTCGCCACGACGGCGCCGCCGGTCGGCCGCTATTCGGCATTTACCTGGAGCCGCGCTCGGCCAGCGAGCGCGAGCAAAATCTGCGCGATCTGGCCCGTCAGGGCGTGCGCGATGTGCTGCCCGTGCGGCGCGAAGGCATGACCCACGCCATTTCGCTGGGCGTGTTCAGCTCGCAGGAAAACGTGAACCGACGGCTCGCCGAAATCGAAAAGCAGGGCTATCGCCCGATTGTGGTTCCCCGGCGCGATGTGAGCGGCCAGCGTTTTGTAGAGGCAGAACTCGCCGCCGGCTATGAAGATCCCGCCCGCCTGCCCGCCGCCGAACTCGGTGGCGCGGCAGTCAAGACGGTGAACTGCCGTCCGTAAGCCCCTTATTCCGCCGCAGGTGCTTCCGTATACTGCCGGCCCCGCCAGTTGTCCCGCGCCGGATTAGCACAGTGGTAGTGCAGCGGTTTTGTAAACCGAAGGTCGGGGGTTCGAATCCCTCATCCGGCACCATCTGAGCGTCTCAGGACGTCCCGTAAAGTCCATAAAAAGCCTTGAATTGATCGAATAAACGGGCATTTGTGTTATCGACGCGTCCATGGACGTTTCCCTTAAGCCAAGGCCCTATGGGGGCAACTCGGCACAGCCAAAATGAGTTGCCCCTAAACGCTGTCCGTGAGGAAGAAAACGCCCTCGTCCGAGCTGCAAATTCGCAGGGCGCCAGCGCGCGAAAATATCGGTACCGATTGGCGCAGTCGTCCTCATCCCTACAGCCGAAGGTAGGGAAGAGGACGGTGGGTCAGCGCTCGTACATCAGCGTGATTGCGCCAGGAATCGGTTGCGGCAGTTCCCAACTTGACCACAACCGAATTCAACCCTGGCTTCCCGGTCAGCACTCAAGAGTGAAACGGCCATGGTCTCGAAGTTCCCCGAAGTTGAATCGCAAGCGCGCAAGCTCTCCGAGCCAGAGCGGGCTCGATTAGCACTCGCGCTGATTGAGTCGCTCGATGCGGCGGACGACGGTGATGTCGCTGAGGCGTGGCGCGTTGAAGTCGATAGCCGCTGGCGTGAAATCGAAAACGGCACTGCGGTCACCATTCCCGCCGCCGAGGTATTCGCGAACGCTCGCAATGCCCTGAAGTGACCGGCATCCAGTTCCATCAGGGCGCGGCGCAGGCACTTCGCGAAGCTGCTCGATATTACGAACTTCAGGTCACGGGACTTGGGGTCGCCTTCATCGCCGAAGTCGAGCGTACCGTCGCACTGATTCTGGAGAGCCCTGCCATCGGCGCTACCACCTGGCAACACTATCGCCGAATGCTAGTCAGGCGCTTTCCATTCACGGTTATCCACCGACCCCGTCAGGACACGCTATTTGTGGTCGCCGTAGCGCACCACCACCGACAGCCGAATTATTGGGAAGCTCGAGCCCAAGCTCGAAGCTGATGTTGTTAGACCCCGCGAATTTGGGGTCAGAGTAAAAACTCGAATAATCATTTGTAGTTTTTACCCTGACCCCAAATACCCTGACCCCAAATACATTGGATTCAATATTTTGATTTTATGAACGCGATCTCCCGCCCG
>JAURHQ010000145.1 GCA_030833185.1 Gammaproteobacteria bacterium
ATGGCCTGAACGAGGTCGTCCGCGTGCTCAATGCGCTCTCCAGAGGCAATCTCACCGAGACCATCGACGGCGAGTTTGGCGGTACTTTCCTCATGCTGAAGGAAGACTCGAACGCCACCGTGGAAAATCTCAAAGGGCTGGTGGCGAATATCAAGGACTCGGCAGACGCGATTCTGCAGGCGGCGTCCGAAATCGCCCAGGGCAATCTGGATCTTTCACAGCGCTCGGAGCAGCAGGCGGCGAGTCTCGAAGAAACCGCGTCCAGCATGGAAGAACTGGCCTCGACCGTAAAACAGAACGCGGACAACGCGAAGCAAGCCAACGAAATGGCGATGGCGGCCTCATCCGTCGCCATCAAGGGCGGCGCGCTGGTGCAAGACGTCGTCTCCACGATGGACTCGATCAACGAATCCTCGCGGCGCATCGTCGACATCATCAGCGTGATTGATGGCATTGCCTTCCAGACCAATATCCTCGCGCTCAATGCCGCGGTTGAGGCCGCCCGCGCGGGTGAGCAGGGTCGCGGGTTCTCGGTGGTCGCGGCAGAAGTTCGCAATCTTGCGCAACGGTCTGCGGCGGCGGCGAAAGAAATCAAGGGACTGATTTCCGACTCCGTGCAGAAAATCGACGACGGCTCGGCACTGGTGCGGGAAGCGGGCTCGACCATGACGCAGATTGTCAGTTCGGTTCAGCGCGTGACAGACATCATGTCCGATATCTCCAGTGCCTCGGTCGAGCAGAGTTCCGGCATCGATCAGGTCAATACCGCGGTCAGCCAGATGGAAGACGTGACCCAGCAGAACGCGGCGCGGGTCGAACAGGCGTCAGCGGCGGCGAAGTCTCTGGAAGATCAGGCGCGGCATCTGCAGGAGGCGGTGAGTGTCTTCCGCCTTACCCGCAGCAAAGCAAGCGCTGCACCGGCCAAACGGCAGGCCGCAGCGACACCCGCGGCGACCCGGGCAAGCCCGGCGCTGGCGAGCACTGCGGACGCCGTGGCGGAGGATTGGCAGGATTTCTGAGCGTAGCGGACATACAGGCCAGGCAGACGGCGGACGACCGCCCGCTGCCTGACCTGCTCAGCGCCCGCCGTGGCGGGCGCGAAACTCGCCCGGCGTCATGCCGGTTTTGGCTTTGAAAACGCGGTTGAGATGCGCCTGGTCGGCAAAGCCACAGTCGGCCGCGACCTGCTTCGGGACGCGCGCCGGATCGGCCAGCAAACGGCGCGCCCGCAGCACGCGCTGTCCGGTCACAAAAGCATGCGGCGCGCAGCCAAAGCTGCTGCGGAAACGACGCGTGAAACTGCAGACACCCAGCCCCAGCAGCGCGGCCAAGGCCGGCAGGCTAAGGGTGTCGTGCAAATGGGCGTCGATATAGTCGGTCAGACGCTGGCGCTGGCTGGGTGAAAACTGGCTGCCGTCAACGCGCTCGCGGATCGTGACCTCCGCGTAGTGCCGCAGCAGATGCAAAGACAGTTGCGTCGCCACGGCTTCGACGTAGAGGTTCCCGCCCAGACCGGGCGCACGGGCCTCGGCGGCAATGGCCGCGACCCCCGCCGTCAGCACCGGATCTTCTACATCCAGCACGTCACGCAGCCGCACCTCGGTCAAGTGCTGATCCATGGCTTCGGACGCGACCCGCAGCACCGTCGTCTCTTCCAGATACACGTGATTGACGTCCACGTTCTCGCTCCAGTTCCAGTTGGAGCGCTGGGCGCGGGTCAACAGTGAGATAGTGCCTGGCGCGCAACGGGCGTGCTGCCAGCGCCCATCGAAGCAGCGCTCCATGGGCGTCAGGCCGCGCTCGTAGGCCACGATCATGTAATCGCGCATGGGGGGGATGTAGACGTCCTGACCGCGATAGCGATAGCCGCGCAAGGCGACGCCGCGCCAGTCGAGCGTGTCGCTGGCTGCGATGATTTGGCCGGGCACCCAGTTGGGCAATTCGGCCGGCGTGATGAGTTGGGTCATGCGCAGGGTGTCCCGGGCGCCGCCTCAGCGCGTTCGGAGCCAGCTCACGCGAAAGGCGCAGCGGGCCCGAACGGGGACGGCGAACGGGCGGGACGCTACCGACGCGCACCCCGGAATGTCAACCACGCCGGGGACTGGGTTGGCGGCGCCCGACCGGCGCCGCCGGCGGGCTTACTGCAGCGCGAACCCGGCGTAGCCCTGCGCGGCGACGTCTTCGCACTTCTGGCGATAGGTGCCCACGCCACCGATGTAAGACAACAGCCGACGCGGCTTGCCTTCGATGTTGGAGCCCATGTACCAGGAGTCGGTCTTCGTCACCAGCGTGGCGTTAGCCAGTTCGTCGTGGTGGCGCACCCACTCGTCTTCAAACTCGGCGGTCGATTCAATCACCGACTTGCCGTGCTGGCGCAGATAGGCGATGCACTGACTGATCCACTCGGTCTGCTGCTGCAGGCAGGTGGTCATATTGCAGAGCGCGGCAGATGGCGCCAGCGGCGCGCCGGTGGTGAACAGGTTGGGGTAGCCGTTGACCTGCAGGCCCATGGTGGTGCGGATGTCGCGGCTCCAGTCGTCTTTCAGCGAGCGCCCGCCGCGGCCACGGATGTCGATGCGGGTCAGCGCGCCGGAACCGGCGTCGAAGCCGGTGGCAAGAATCAGCACGTCGAGTTCGTAGTGCGTGCCGTCGGCCAGCGTGACGCCGGTTTCGGTCACTTCCTTGATCGCGTTGTGCTTGACGCTGACCAGTTCCACGTTGGGCTGGTGGTAGACCTCAAGATAGTTGGTTTCCAGCGGCACGCGGTGGGTGCCAAAACCATAGTCAGTCGGGATGAGCAGATCGCACAGCCGCTGGTCCTTCAGGCGCTCACGCATTTTCTCACGCACGAATTCGGAGATTTCGGCGCTGGCGGCTTCGTCGGTGAAGAGTTCGACGCAGGTCGCGAGCCACAGCTTGAGCGAACCGTTTTTCCAGTTGGCTTCCATGATGTCGCGGCGTTGGGCGGCGTTGAGCTGGTCCCAGGGACCGTTCTCAAAGTCGTATTCGAAGCCGGAGAAGGTACGCGGCAGCAGCTGCTGCAGTTCCTCGAAGCGGGCTTTGTAGGCCTCGACTTCGGCCGGGCCGTACTGCGGGTTGTTCATCGGGGTGATGTACTGCGGGCTACGCACGAACACCTTCAACTCGCCGACCTTCGGGGCGATGGTCTGGATGACCTGGATGCCGGTGGCGCCGTTACCCACCACGCCCACGCGCTTGCCGGTGAAATCGATCGGCTCTTTCGGCCAGCGCGAGGTGTGGAAAATCCGGCCCTTGAAGCGCTCCTGCCCCTGAAAGAGGTTCGCCATCGGCGCCGACAGCATGCCGGTGCAGGAGATCAGGAACTGCACGTCGAACTGCTCGCCGGCCTCGGTCGTGACCAGCCAGCGCTTGCTGGCTTCGTTGAAGTGGGCGGATTTAACCGTGGTGCCAAACTGGATGTCTTTGCGCAGGTCGAGCTTGTCGGCCACGTAGTTCATCCAGCGCTCGATTTCGGGCTGGCCGGGGAAGCGCTCGCTCCAGCTCCAGCCCTTGTACAGTTCTTCGGAGAACAGGTACTGGTAGATGTAGCTTTCGGAGTCAAACTTCGCGCCCGGGTAGCGGTTCCAGTACCAGGTGCCACCCACGCCGGTCGCGGTGTCGACCGCTCTGACCGCCAGCCCCTGATTGCGCAGCTGATACAGCTGATACAGACCGGCGACTCCGGCGCCGATGATGAGGGCATCGAGCCGCACGGGGGCGGACTGCTTGCTCGCTTCTGACATGACTGGAACCTCCTCGTAGACGTATTGCAGACGGGGTGCCAGCCTAGGCCTGACCCTGCTCTGATTCGATATTAACCTTTTCATGCGCCGCGCTCCGCCTGAACCGCGGCCTCGACGGCCGGCCTGACAGCGCTTTCGCGCGGATGCTGCGATTTTTGCCCAAGTCGGGTCTTGAATGAAACAGGCCAGACGTTGAAGGAAACCGGCGGGGTCAGCTTTTTCGGGCCGTCCCGCCCCTGACACCGCCCCTAAAAGCGCAAACGCAGTCCAAGCAGCGCGCTTGCGCCCGGCGCGGGCGCCAAATCCTTGATGAACGAGGGATGCCGCCGGACTTCCTCATCCAGCAGGTTGTTCCCGCGCGCAAACGCCGTCAGTTCGCGGCTGCCCGACACCTGCCAGTGACGCTCCAGCCCGATATCTAGCAGGGTATATCCGTCGGTCGGGGTCTCCAGCGCGGCCGTCGCGTCCTGGGACATTGCCCGCGTGAGATCGAGATACGCGGTCCAGCGTTCCTGCTGCCAGACAAGGCCACTGCCGAAGCGCAAGGCCGGCAGGCGCGGCACACGCTCGCCGCTGTCCAGTTCGGCTTCGACAAAGTCAGTCCACAGGCGCCAGCGCAACTGCCCGCGGGCGTCGTCGATCAGGAGCGACCCGGCCGCCATTTCAAATCCCCAGAACCAGGCATCCTGCTGCCGTTGGCGAATCAGCAGCAGGGCGTCGGCCTCATCAACCACCAGCCCGGTGTTGCCGAAGTCGGGTTCCACCCGGTCGGCAATCCCGTCGCCATTGGTGTCCTGCTCCTCGGCAAACACAAAATCGCTGATGTCGTTGTAGAAGAAGCCGAGATCCAGCGTCAGTCGGCCGGCGGTCTTGCGCCAGAAGAGGTCGAGATTACGCGCCAGTTCAGACTCGAGTCCCGCATCACCAATCTCATAGGTGTTAGTCGCCAGATGAGGGCCGTTCGCAAAGAGTTCCTCGATCGACGGTGCGCGCCCTGCCACCGTGAACGAACTGCCGATCTCATAGCCCGGCGCGAGAACGTAGGCCACGCTGGAGGAAACCCCGTAAAGGTCAAACGTGCTGGTCTCACGCATGGCAAGCGCTTCGGCCTCGTTGTGCTCGTAGCGCAAGCCGAAGTCCACCCGCAGGTCGCCGAACACCGCTTGTTCGACCATGAAGGCGGCCACCGCCCGCTGCACAGAATCCGGCACAAAAGCCTCTTCGCCAGTGGCGGTGAAATCGCGGTCCTGCAGCTGGATCCCGACCACGCCGGTCAGCGGGCCGATGGGCCGGTGCTCGGCCTCGATCCGCCCTTCCCATTCGTCATTCCCGAGCCGCGTCGCCACTTCGCCCGAGGGCTCAACTTCCGCGTGTTGATGATCGTTAACTCCCCATCGGGTGCGCACAGCAGCAATCCCGGGCAGCGGGTCGCTCAGTTCGCCTTTAACGTCGAGGCGGGTTTGCGCCTGATCGATGGTCACGCCGCCCGCTGCCTCGGGTTCGATGGCGCCGCCGCCCTCTTCCTCATGGTGATGATGATGGCCCGGGATGCCGTAATTGCGCTCCATTTGCTGGACGGCAAAGCCCAGAAAGCCGCGCGCGCCGATGTAGGACAAGCCGCCCGAGAAGTTCCAGTGCTCGCCCTGACTGTTTTCCAAGGTCCCGGGAGCCTCATCGGGGTCGGGCCGAGTCTCCGCGAAGCCCGGGATGCCGTAGGACTCGTTGCCCTGCGCCATGCCCTCGAGATGCAACGCAAACTGTTTGCCTAGCGCAGTGCTGAGCCCGAGACCGCCCGTCCGTCCCTCGCTGACGCTCTCGAAGTGGCCATAGGCTTCGCCCGTCAAGGTGGTCGGTAAGCGCTCGAGAATCCGGTCGTCCACCACATTGACCAGACCGCCGATTGCGCCGCTGCCATAGCGCAGGGTCGCGGGCCCGCGCAGAATTTCGATCTGGCGGGCGAACAAAGGGTCGACGGCAACGGCATGGTCCGGGCTGAGGCTCGAGACATCCATCGCGCCAATGCCGTCGCTCAGCACGCGCACCCTGGCGCCAGTCAGCCCCCGAATCACCGGCCGGCCCACGCTCCCGCTGAAATCCGCCACATTGACCCCGGGCGTTTTTGCAACGGCCTGGCCAATGGTCTGGGTGCCCGCGCGCAGGATCTCCTCGCGCTGCAAGACCGACACCGGCCGAGACAATCTCGATTCGCTACGGGCCAGCGGATCGGCCGTCACGATGACCTGCTGGTAGTCCGATGACCGGTTAGGTTCGGCGGCGATGGGTTCCACAGTGGCGGCGCACACGGTGGTACCCAGCGCGCTCAAAGCGAGCGCACTGCTCAAGAAATGCTTCATCTGATTGCTCCGTCGTAGGGTCGATAGAGGCGCCGGCGGGCGCCTGAACTCAGGATGTCAACGACGGGACGACGGGAGGTCCTCGGGCACGCGATACCGGCTCGACCATGCGGAGTAGGCCGGCGCTTGGTGCAGTGGCTTGATAGGAGACGGGCGCGTCGACCAGGCTCAACGGCGGCGGGCCGCTCAGCGCATGCGTTAGCGAAGCAAGGGCGAGGCAGACCTCACAAGAGGGCGCGTCCTCTGCGGCTTCTCCCTGATGCACATGGATAGCACCCAACCACACGGTGCCGAGGAAGACGCCGACCAGCAGCCAAGCCCCCAACTTGCGTGCTGCCAAGCGCCAAGGGCACGCCGCCGCCGTGAGTGACGCGTCCGCGCGTAAATCTGGCCGCCGTAACGGGGCAAAGCGCGAAACAAACGTTGAGGGCTGGCGGCGTCTCATTTCCGTTATAATGTAACAAAATAAAATCCTGGCTGCACCCGCGAGCAGACCGCCACAGGTGGACCACTTGGCGGGCTAGACGGCGGTAAACGCGAGCGCCGGGCTGCTCTCACGGTGCAGAATCACCAGCTGCACCGCGGCGCCAAATGCAGGCGCCGCGTCGCCCAGCCAGCGCCCCAGCGCCCGCGGGCCCTCTGCCAGATCGACGGTGACGAGGGTGTAGGGCAGTTCCCCAGCAAACGCCGGGTGGTAGGCATAGTGGGCGACGGTATAGCTGTGGATCCGGCCATGCCCACTCGCGACCTGCCAGCGGTGGGCGCGGCTGTAGCAGTGGCTGCAGAGCAGACGGGGGTAATGGCGCAACTGCCCGCAGTCTGCGCAGGCCTGCAGACGCAGTTCACCGGCGATCAAGCCCTCCCAGTAGGGTGCGGACAGCGCGGAGGGCACGGGGACCGGTTTGCTGACGGGTTCGCTCATGCCTGCGCTACCTCCGCCGCATGATGGCGAGCGCGCCATCGCCCATGTCGCCATAGCCCGTCACCAGCCCGACGTTGGCGTCCGGCACCTGCGCGCGCCCGCCGCTGCCGCGGAGCTGGCGCACCAGTTCGCAAATGTGATTCATGCCCCAGATATGCGCCTGCGAAAGCAGCCCGCCGTGGGTGTTGGTGGGCAACTTGCCGCCGAGCTTCAGGCTGCCACCCGCAACGAAATGACCGCCCTCGCCCTTCGCGCAAAAGCCGAGGTCTTCCAGCTGACGGATGACCGCATAGGTGAAGCAGTCGTAAATCTCGGCGACGTCGATGTCGGCCGGCGTGACACCGGCCATTGCAAACGCGCGTGGCGCGGCTTTGCCCAAGCCCAGACTCGTCATGTCCGGCCGCTGGGTGATTGAGGCCGGAGAGTCCGGATGCCCCACCGCCACGCCTGAAATGAGCACCTGCGGCTGACGCAGATCCGCCGCGCGCTCGGTCGCACTCACAATGACCGCCGCACCGCCGTCGCTTTCCAGACTGCAGTCGAAGAGCCGGAAGGGTTCGGCGATCAGACGGGAATTGCGATGGTCTTCCAGCGTCATTGGTTTTTTCATGATGGCGTTGTCGTTTAGCAGCGCGTGTTCGCGGCACGCCACCGCCACCTCACCAAAATGCTCGACCGTCGTGCCGTAGCGCTGCATGTGCAGCATCGCCATCGGCGCGTAGATTTGCGCCGGGGCGATATTGCCGAGCGGATATTCGTATTCGGTCACATAGTGGAACTGCGGCATCTGGTGAATGCGCGCGCCGGCCTTGTTGGCCGCCGCGCTGACGTTGCGGCCAAAGGCGATGAGCACGTGTTTGCAGATGCCGCCCGCGACCAGCGCGGCGGCAGATTGCAGCGCCATCACGGGGCTCGCCCCGCCGTGCGGAATGAGGGCCGAAAAACGCAGATCCGTGATGCCCAGGTTTTCGATGAAGTCTTCTGCAATCGCGCTGACCACGCCGATCGGAATCACGCCATCGATCTCGTGCGGGGCGATGCCGGCATCGGCCGCCGCCAGCAGCGAGGCCTCAAGCTGCAGTTCCACTGCGCTTGAGGGCGAGCCGCGCAGGTAGCGGGTCTCGCCGATGCCGCTGACGCAGGCCCGGTCTTTAATGGCCATGGCTTATCGCTCCTGCCACTGCCGCGGTGGCGCTCACGCAAACTCGCGGCTGACCCGCGCCGCGGGGGTTTCCACATAGCGATAGAACAGATTGGCCGCGAGCAGGCTTAAGGCGTAGGTGCTGAGCAGCCCGGCCACATGCCCCATGGGCGTCAACCACCCCAGCCAGGTCCAGACACAGAGCACCAGCACCAGCACCGGAAAATGCACCAGGAACAAGCTGTAGGCGGTGCGTCCCAGATAGGTCACCGTCGCGCCGCTCGGCCACTGCACCCCAAGGCCGCTGCGCGCGCCCAGATGCAGCACCATGCCAACCGCCAGCGCCACCAGCATCCGCACGGTCGGCAGCGCAAATTGCCAGCCATCCAGCCCGCAGCGCCACGTCAGCGCCATCGCGCTTAGCAGCAGATAGGCCCAGAACGCCGTCGCCCAGCGCCGGCTGCGGAGGCCGTACCACGCCAACACCCCGGTAAAGAAGTGCGCGAAGAAATACAGCGCCCACATGTCCCAGCGGTCGTCGACGTTGAAATAGAACAGACAACTGGCGGCGAGCCCCCAGCCGGCGGCCATCGGCAGCCAGCGCAAGCCCGGCGGCAGCGTGTCGCGGCACCACAGCCCCAAGGCAAACAGCAGGCTCAACTGGAAGTTAATACAGACAAACCACATGCCTGCCGAGAACGACTCGTAGCCGAGGATTTTCTGCAGAAACACGAGGTGAGCCAAAATCTGCATCGTCGTGGGCGTTCCGCCGGTCAGATATTCCGGCAACAGGCCGCGGCCCACGGCGCAGGCCGCCAGCGCCAGCATCATCGCCGCCAGATACGGCAGCGCGAGACGCAGATAGCGCTGCACCGCATAGCGGCGCAACACGGCGCCATCCCACCGTCGTCGGCTCATGCTTTGTGCCATCACGAAGCCGCCAATGACGAAGAATAACTGCGTTGCCCGGCCATTTTCGCTAATCCAGCGGACGACCTCGGCAACCCAGGCGACCTGCCCAGTCATCGGCGGCCAGTACAGACAGAGGTGGTGCCAGGCAATCACGGTAGACGCCAGCGCGCGCATCGCCTCGATGAGTTGCATCCGCCCGGGATCGACGCTGCGCGCTTGCGACATGGGGCTTACTTCGATTTACCGCCGCGCGGCGCTTTTGGCAGCAGGCTGTTGGCGATGATTTGCTTCATGACTTCGGTCGCGCCGCCGCCGATGCGCGACATGCGCGCGTCGGCAAACGCCCGCGTGATCGGGTACTCCCACATATAGCCCCAGCCGCCGAAGAGCTGCAGGCAACGATCCAGCACCTGGCATTGCAGATTGGTCGCGACCAGTTTCGCCGCGGCGGCGTCGGTTGCGTCCAGTTCCTCCCGCAGATGAAGCTCAACGCAACGGTCGACGAACACCCGCTGCATCAGGGTGCTGGCGTGCATATCGGCAAGTTCGAAGCGGGTGTTCTGAAAATCGGCGAGGGTGTGGCCAAACATCTCGCGCTGGCTGACGTAATCGATAGTCCAGCGCAGCGCCGACTCGGCGCAGGCCACGCCGCGGATGGCCTGAATCAAGCGCTCCTGCGCGAGTTGCGTCATCAGCATGGCGAAGCCTTCGCCTTCACCGCCAAGACGATTGCTCACCGGCACCCGCAGGTCGTCGAAAAAAAGCTCGGCCGTGTCCTGCGCCTTGCAGCCCAGCTTCTCGAGCTTGCGGCCGCGCTTGAAACCCGGCCGGTCGGTCTCAATCAAAATCAGGCTCACGCCCTTGCCGCGCGCGGTGGGGTCGGTCTTGCAGGCCAGAATCAGCAAATCGGCGGTGTGGCCGTTGGTGATAAAGACCTTCTGGCCGTTGATGAGGTAGTCGTCGCCCTCACGCCGGGCGTTGGTCCGCATGGCCTGCACGTCGCTGCCGCCGGAGGGCTCGCTCATGCCCAGCGCGCCAATGACCTCGCCACTCGCCATGCGCGGCAGCCAGTGCTGCTTCTG
>JAURHQ010000146.1 GCA_030833185.1 Gammaproteobacteria bacterium
CGTGCGGCAGGCCGATGACCGCGCATTCGCGCACCGCCGGGTGTTCGTGCAGGGCGTTTTCCACTTCGCCGGAATAGACGTTTTCGCCGCCGGAAATAATCATGTCCTTTAGGCGGTCGACCAGATAAATGAACCCGTCTTCGTCCATGTAGGCCGCGTCACCCGTGTGCATCCAGCCGCCGCGCAGGGTCTTTGCGGTGAGTTCGGGCTGCTTCCAGTAGCCCTGCATGACCATCGGCCCGCGCACCTGAATTTCGCCAATTTCACCCGGCGGTAGCTCGACGTCGTCTTCATTCGCAATACGGATTTCGGCGGTGTGGATGGCCTGTCCGATCGATTTGATTTTGCCTGCCAGCGGGCCGTCCAGCACGTGATATTTGGGCTGCAGCCAGGCGGCGGACGGCGAGAGTTCGGTCATGCCGTAGGACTGCGTGAACCGCACCTTGGGCAGCAGGCTGAGCGCCCGGCGCAGCAGCGCCTCGGGCATGATTGACGCGCCGTAGGAGATATTGGTGACGCTGCTGAAATCGGTCCGCGTAAAGTCCGGGTGATTGAGCATGCGATTGATGGTCGTCGGCACCATCAGCAAGTGCGTGACACGGTCGCGCGCAACGGTCTGAAACAGGCTCTCCACGTCGAAGCGCGGCATGATGACGCCGGTGCCCAGCGCCGTCACCGTGCCGTAAATCCGCGCAATGCCTGCGGTGTGGAAGACCGGCATGGAGTGCAGGTAGACCATGTCTTCCGTGAACTCCATGTTGGGGATGGCGGCCAGCGTGTTCGCGACGAGATTCGCATGGGTGGTGGCAACGCCCTTCGGTCGCCCGGTGGTGCCGCCGGTGTAGACGATCGCCAGCAAGTCCTCACCGCCGCGGCGGACATCCGCCACCGGCGCGCGCGCGGCGAGCAGCGTCTCGTAGTCGAGGTCGATGCCGGGCACGCCGATGCCGATGACCACCCGCAGGCGCGGTGCGCCGGCCTGCAGCGCGGCCACCCGCTGGGCGTACTCCGGCCCCACGATCAGCACTTCGGTCTCGGCATCGTTGAGGATGTAGATGAGTTCGGCGTCTGACAGCCGCGTGTTAAGCGGCACGATGACGCCACCCGCCCAGGGCACGGCGAAGTGATAGTCGAAGTACTCGATGCCGGTGTCGGCCATCATGGAGACTGCGGTCCCCGGCCCAACGCCAAAGTCCTGCAGTACGCCCGCGAAGCGCGCGATGCGCTCGGCGAAATCGCCCCAGGTGACCGTGCGCGGCCCGAGCCGCAGGGCCACCTGATGGCGTTTCAGACGTGCGCCGCGCACCGGCGCCTGGGAAAGGTGAAGCTGGGTCATGAGCGTAGCCTGTAGCCAACGGGAACGAGCGCGCAGTCTACACGCTGCCCCTTGGCTTTCGCCCCGCGCATTCCCCCTGCACGGGAATGCCCCTAAACTCCGTTAATCGCATTACGGGGGCCGGCATGAAACAGCTTTTCCGCACTCGCACCCATCGCCACGAGGACTATGCCAACAGCGGCCTGAAGCGATGCCTGTCGGCCTTCGACCTCACCTTGCTCGGCATTGGCGCCATCATCGGCACGGGCATTTTTGTCCTGACCGGGGTGGCAGCGGCGACACAAGCCGGACCCGCCGTGATCCTCTCTTTTGTTTTTGCCGGGCTCGCCTGCGCCTTCGCGGCCCTCTCCTACGCAGAACTGGCCGGCAGCCTCGGCGGCTGCGGCAGCGCTTACGGCTACTGCTACGCCGCTTTCGGAGAATTCATCGCCTTCCTGATCGGCTGGGTCCTGATGCTTGAGTACGGCATGTCCGTGGCGGCGGTGGCCAACGGCTGGTCCGGCTATTTCGGCAATGCGCTACGTGCGGTGGGGCTCGATTTGCCGCACGCACTCACCACTCAGCCGGCCAACGGCGGTCTCGTCAATTTGCCGGCGATGCTCGTCGTCTTTCTGCTGATGGGTTTGCTGATTGTGGGCGTGAAGGAGTCCGCCCGCCTCAATGCGGTGATGGTGGCGATCAAGATTCTCACCATCGGGGTGTTCCTTGTCGCGGCGTTCGGCGACATTGACCCCGGCAACTGGTCGCCCTTCATGCCCTTTGGGTGGTTCGAGCGTGGTCCCGAGGGACACACCACCGGGGTGCTGGCTGGCGCCTCGATGGTGTTCTTCGCCTACATCGGCTTTGATGCCGTGACCACTGCCGCCGAGGAGGCCAAGGACCCGCAGCGCGATCTGCCGCTTGGCATCGTCGGCTCGCTGGCCTTCTGTACCGTGTTCTACATTGCCGTCGCTGCCGTGCTGACCGGGGTCGTCAGCTACAAGGCGTTGAACGTGGCCTCGCCTGTCGCGCACGCGCTGGAGTTGCTCGGCCATCGCTGGGCCTCTGGGCTGGTCGCCGCCGGTGTGATCGCAGGCCTGCTGACGGTGATGCTGGTGCTCTACTACGGCCTCACCCGCATCATGTTCGCGATGTCGCGCGACGGGATGCTGCCGGGTCTTTTCAGCCGGGTGAGTCCGAAAACCCAGACGCCGGTCACCACGATCGTTATCGTCGGGGTGACTTGTGCGCTGTTCGCCGGCTTCATTCCGCTTGGCAAGCTGGCCGAACTGGTCAACATCGGCACGCTGTTCTCGTTCCTCATGGTGTGTGGCGGGGTGCTGGTACTGCGCTACACGCAGCCCGATCTGCACCGCCCTTTCAGGACCCCCTGGCATCCGCTGATTCCGGTGCTGGGTATCGTCGCCTGCGGGGCGCTGATGGTCTTCCTGCCCGTTGACACCTGGTTGCGTTTCTTCGCCTGGCTTGCCATCGGCGTGGTCTTCTACTTTGCCTACTCGATGCGTCACAGCGCGCTGGCGGCCAGTCACAACGCCGCATGAGCGACGTTCGCCGCGCACTGGTGACCCTGAAGGGGGTGACCTCCCCCTGTCTTGAAGCCGGTGTCGGCCCCGAGGGGGTGGTATTCGTCCATGGCAATCCGGGCGCCGCTGCCGACTGGCGCGCGCTGGTGGGCGCGGCTGGCGAATTTATGGCCGCGGTGGCGCCCGACATGCCGGGCTTTGGCGAAGCCGACAAGCCCGCCGATTTCGACTACACCATCGAGGGCTATGCCCAGCATCTGCACGCGCTGATCGAGCATTTGAAACTGCAACGCGTCCATCTGGTGCTGCACGATTTCGGTGGTCCCTGGGGGCTGACCTACGCGGCGACCCACCCGGAGAAAGTGGCGTCGATCACCCTCATCAACACCGGCGTGCTCAAAGGCTATCGCTGGCACATCATGGGCCGCCTGTGGCGCATGCCCTGGCTGGGCGAACTGGTGATGGCGACCACCTCGAGCTTCGGCTTCGCTCAGGTGCTCAAACGCGGCAACCCGCGCGGACTCCCGGCCGAGGCCATCGCGCGGATGTATCGGGATTTCGACGCCGGCACCCGCCGCGCCGTGTTGCGCTTGTACCGCGCGAGCAGCGATGTCGACGGCTATTCGGACTTTGTCCGGCAGGCACTGCTGCCGCTCGACCTGCCGGCGCTGGTGCTGTGGGGTCGACACGATGTGTACATTCCCAGCGTTTATGCCTGGCGGCAGCGCGAAACCTTTCCTAACGCCGAAGTGCTGATGCTGCCGGATTCCGGCCACTTCCCGCATCTGGACGATCCACGCGCGGTGCAGGCGCCGCTGATGGGCTTTTTGCTGGAGCAGATGAAACCCTGAAGCGCCCGTCGAATGCCCGCGCCTCGCGCAGTACACTGCGGCGTCTGTACCGTCCCTCAACCACAACCCATCAGGAGCCCACCGCAATGCTGCCCGTAGGTTATTTCCCCTGTACGCAAGACCCGCCGCATGGCGAGCACGTCGCCCGCATGATCGACGAAGTGATGGAGCAGGCGCAGGTCTGCGAAGACGTGGGCTTTGACGGCTTCTTCTTCACCGAACACCACCAGCAGGACGACGCCTATCTGCCGAACCCGGTGCTGATGGCCGGCATGGTCGGCATGCGCACCAAGCGCATCAAGGTGGGCACCTGCGTGCTGCTGGCGCCGCTCTATCATCCGGTGCGCCTCGCCGAAGACATCGCCATCGTCGACCAGGCGACCAAGGGTCGCTTCATTACCGCCGCCGGCATCGCCTATCAGCCGGCCGACTTCGACCAGTTCGGCGTCAACATCAAGCAGCGCGTGGGCCGCACCGAAGAAGTGGTGGAAGTGCTGCGCAAGGCCGCTTCCGGCGAGCGCTTCAGCCACGCCAGCAAGTATCACAAGATCGAGAATGTGCGCGTCACGCCGCGCACCTATCAACACGGCGGGCCGCCGATCTGGATGGCCGGATGGGTGCCCGAAGGCATCGCCCGCGCCGGCCGCATGGCCGACGGCTGGATCGCCGACCCGATCCAGTCGCTGCCGGTCATCAAGCAGTTCACCGACCAGTACCGCGAAGCCGCCCGCGCCGCCGGCCGCAAGCCCTTCGTGTGCCTGATGCGCGACTGCATCATCGGCAAGGACTGGGAGCACGTGGTCAGCAAAAACGCCATGACCATGCAGACGCATCGCTGGTACCACAGCTTTGGCGCCTACTATCCCGACAAATACATGGAAGGCGTGAAGTCCTCCGATGAACTGACCTTCGATCGGGTGGCGGAAGATCGCCTCATCGCCGGCTCGCCCAAGCAGTGTCTGGAACAGCTCAAGAAGTGGCAGGACGTGATTCAGCCCGACTACCTGATGGTGCGCATGCGCCAGATCGGCGAGCCGGATCAGCCTGAGTCGCTGGAAGACATCCGTCGCTTTGGCTACGAGGTTATCCCCTACCTGTAAGGCCCTGCGCAGCGCCGGATGCTTCATCCGGCGCTGCCGCTCCCCGATTTCCCTGTGCTGGAACCTGTCCTATGAGTCTTCTCGAAAGCGTTGAAATCAATCCGGCCGGGCCGGCCGATGCCACCGTCATCTGGCTGCACGGTCTGGGCGCCAACGGCCATGACTTCGAGCCGATCGTGCCGGAGCTCAACCTGCCGCGCGGGCATCGCATCCGGTTTGTGTTTCCCCACGCGCCGCATATTCCGGTGACGATCAACCAGGGCTACGCGATGCCGGCCTGGTACGACATCCTGGCCATGGACCTTGACCGCAAGGTCGATGAGACGCAGCTGCGCGCCTCGGCGCGAGCGGTGCACGCGCTGATCGATAACGAAGTCGCCAACGGCGTGAACGCCGAGCGCATCGTGGTGGCCGGGTTTTCGCAGGGCGGTGCGGTGGGCTACGAGGCCGCCCTGACCTGTCCGCAACGCCTCGGCGGACTGCTGGCGCTGTCCACCTACTTCGCGACCGCCCAGACCCTGATTGCCGACCCGGCCAATAACGAATTGCCGATCGAAATCCATCACGGCAGCCACGACCCCATGGTGCCGGAAGCCCTCGGCCAGCGAGCGGCGGAGACCTTGCGCGCGCTCGGCTATCACGTGAATTACCGCCGCTATCCGATGGAGCACGCGGTGTGTCCGGCGCAGATTGCCGACATCGGACGCTGGCTGAAGTCCCTCTTGCTGTAGGCCAGCGCCCCGGGTGCCGCCGGCCCTACGGCCTTGCTAGCATGACGGCCTGATCCCCAACCAGGCGGCGCCTCGCAGCCGCCTTATCCGGAGTTCCGCATGACCGACGCCCGCCCCGCCCTTTTTGCCCACCGTCTGGGCTTTACCGAACAGCCCGTCGGCCTGCGCTGGCGCAGCGGCCGACGCACCGTCACGGAGTTCGACCTGATGAACTTCGTCACCACCTGCGGCTTCAGCGAAAGCCTCTTCATGGACGCCGAGGCCGCCGCAGAAATTGGCTTTACCGGCCGGCTGATTCCGGGCGCGCTGACCATGGCGCTGGCCGAGGGTCTGGTCATTTCCAGCGGTGCACTGAACGGCACGGGCATGGCGTTTCTGGGCGGCAATATCGAAACCAAAGCCCCGGTGTTTGTGGGCGACACGCTGGAAGTGTGGGTGGAAGTGACCGCCGCCCGGCTGACCTCCCGCGGCGACCGCGGCGTGGTGACCACCCGCAACGAAGTACGCAACCAGCGAGGCGAACTGGTGATGGTGTTTACCCCGTCGCGCATGATCAAAAAGCTGGAGGCCTGAGTGAGCGGCGCAGACGACATCCGTTTTTGCGCGGCCCGCCGACGGGCGCTGGAGAATCTGGCCGGGGTGGCGCTGTGCGTCGCGCTGCCGGCCGCCGAGGCCGCGCCGCCGCCGGCCAAGCTGCCACCGCAAGTCGGCGACCTGCTGGCGACGCCTTCGTGGGATGAGCAGCCGCGTGTGATCGGTCCGGCCGACGTCAAAGCCGGCGCCGCGCCGATCACCGTCTTCCCGCAGGACCCGACCAGCGGGGTGACCCGAGAGAAGCTGCGGCTCAACCAGATTCTGCTCGTGCGCCTGGATCCCAAGGCCCTGGACTCGGCCACCGCGGCCTTATCCGCCGAAGGCATCGTGGCCTATGCCGGCACCTGCACCCACACGGGTTGCGGGGTGACCGACTGGAACGCGCAGTCGCGTCATTTCATCTGTCCTTGTCATTCCTCCGAATTTGACCCGGCCAAAGGCGCGGTGCGCGTAGCCGGCCCGGCGCCGCGCCCGTTGCCGGCACTGCCCCTGAAGATCGAAGACGGCAAGCTGCTGGTCGCGGGCGGCTTCAGCGCCCGCGTCGGCGGCGCCAAACCAGCCTGAGGAGAAACACCATGCATCGTCTGCTGCTGCCCTTCCTGCTTGTGACCGCCGCCGTGCCGGCGGCCGAACCGGCGACCTATACGCCAATCACCGCCCAACGCCTGGAACAGCCCGAGCCCGGCAACTGGTTGATGTATCGCCGCACCTACGACAGTCAGGGCTACAGTCCGCTCGACCAGATCAACGCCGGCAACGTCGAGAAACTGGTGCCGCTGTGGACCATCTCCACCGGCATGGAAGAGGCGCATCAGGCGCCGCCACTGGTGAACGACGGCATGATGTTCATCAGCACGCCGCGTAATCAGGTGCTGGCGATCGATGCGCGCACCGGCAATATCCGCTGGCGCTATCGCCGCGAACTGCCCGAAGACCTGTTCCAGCTCCACCCGACCAACCGCGGCGTCGCGCTGTTCGGCGACCGCGTCTATATCGCCACCGTCGACGCCTTTCTGGTCGCGCTGGACGCCAAAACCGGCGAGGTGCTGTGGGAGCAACAGGTCGAGGACTACCTCAACGGCTACTACATGACGCTGGCGCCGCTTGTCGTCGACGGCAAAGTGATGGTCGGCACCTCGGGCGGCGAACTGGGCGTGCGCGGCTTTATTCAGGCCTTTGATGCTGACAGCGGCAAATCGCTGTGGAAAACCTTCACCGTTCCGGCGCCTGGCGAACCCGGCAGCGAAACCTGGAAAGGCGATACCTGGAAACACGGCGGCGTGCCGGTATGGATGACCGGCAGCTACGACCCGGCGACCAAATTGAGCTACTGGGGCACGGGTAACGCCGGCCCATGGATGGCCGACGTCCGCCCGGGCGACAACCTGTATGCCACCTCGGTCATCGCGGTCGACGTCAACACCGGCGCCATCAAAAGCCACCATCAATACCACTGGAACGACGCCTGGGACTGGGACGAAGTGGTCGCCCCCATCCTGGTCGACTTCAAGCACGACGGGCGCATGGTCAAGGGCCTGATTCACGAAGGGCGCAGCGGCTATCTCTGGATGCTGGAGCGCACCGACAAAGGCATTGGCTATCTGGACGCCAAGCCCTTTGTGAAGCAGAACGTCTTTACCAGCATTGACGCCAAGACCGGCCGCCCGAGCTACGACCCCGTGCGCATTCCGCACACCGGCAAGCGGGTGGAGTTTTGCCCGAGCTTCTGGGGCGGCAAGGACTGGCCGCCCTCGGCGTACAGCCCGCAGACGGGTTATCTCTACCTCCCGGCTAACGAAAACCTGTGCAGCGCGCTGACCGGCGAGCCGGTGAAGTACGTGCCCGGCCAGCTCTACATGGGCGTGCCGATTCCGAAGATGGAAGTCTTCCCCACGCCGGAGGCCAAGGACCACATCGGTGAACTGCAGGCCTGGGATCTGGCGGCCGGCAAAAAGGTCTGGACCACGACGTTCAAATCCCACAACTGGGGACCGGTGCTCGCCACCGGCGGCGGGCTGGTCTTCAGCGGCGGCACCAACGACCGCAATTTCCGGGCATTTGACGCCAAAACCGGCAAAATCCTGTGGCAGCAGCGGACCAACTCCGGCGTCGTCGGCATTCCGGTCAGCTACGCGATAGACGGCAAGCAGTACATCGCCGTGCAGTCCGGCTGGGGCGTCGACGCCCAGCGCAAGCAGGATTTTCTCGACAAGGCGTTTGGTACCAAAACCAACGTGCCGCAGGGCGGCGTGCTGTGGGTGTTCGGCTTGCCCGGGACCACCCACTGACATAGGCTGCAAGCAAGGCTGGCACCGCCGGTGCCGGCCGATTTTTTCCCCACCGCAAGACCAAGGAGCCGCGTCATGAGTATGACGACCGTGCTGTACGCCGAGCGGGTGACCGAACTAGCCAATGCGAAAATCGTGGGCGAGCACCTGTGGCTCGCCCCGGACGACATGAAGGCGGCCACCGGCTGGAAACTTGAAACCGAAGGACTGTGCAAAGGCGATGCCTGCGTGCGCGCCCAGACTGCCTGGGTCGACGCCGATGGCCGGATCGATCTTTCCGCCTTCGCCGATTACATGGGGCAACCCGTCACCCGCGAAGCCTCGCAAAACGCCTGGGCCTTTGGCGAAAGCCTGAACGCCCGCCGCGACGCGCTGTTCTCGCTGCAGGCGCCGGATTTCACCCTGCCCGACCTCGACGGCAAAATGCACTCGCTGTCGGATTTTCGCGGCAAGAAAGTATTTCTGTATTCCTGGGGTTCTTACTGAGGCTGTAGCTTCGACTTGTCCGTGTGGCAGGCAATCTACGAAGACCTCAAAGACTCGGGACTGGAAATTATCGCGGTTGCGTTCGACACCGGCGGCAAGGCCGCAGTCGAGGCCAGCATTCGCGCCGAAGGCTGCCGGGAACGCCCCGAGGTGCTCGCGCGCCTGATGGGCTGGTCGGCCGATTTGTGGGCGCGGCAAGCGCCGCCGACCTACACCTGCGTGATCGACGAAGGCCATTTGCTGGCCGAACTCTACGGCATGGTGAACGTGCCGCAGGGCGTGTGGATCGACGAGCAGGGGCGCATCGTGAGGCCGCCGGAATCGGCGGGCACCAGCGACATGGTGCGGCATATGAACCGTGAAACCTTCGAGATCCCGGATGCCCCGGTGGCCGAAGGCGTGGCGGTGCGCAACACCTATGTCGAGGCCTTGAAAGACTGGGTCAAGCACGGCGCGGCCAGTCGCTATGCGCTGACGCCCGACGAAGTCCGCAAACGCATGCGCGGGCCCAGTCAGGATGAAGTGCTGGCGGCCAATCACGTGCGGCTGGGGCGTTACCTGTTTGCCAAAGGTGCACTGGATGCGGCCAAGCTTCACTTCAAGGAAGCCTCGCGTCTGCATCCCGACAGCTGGAACTACCGCCGGCAGTCGATGATGCTGGACCCGGAGAGTATCGGTCAGCTGAACGCCGGACCGGATTTCTGGGCCGCCGTCGACGCGAACGCCGATCGGCCGTACTACCCGGCACCGGACTTCAGCCACGCCGGTTAAGCGGCCGGTTGAAGCGCCTGAAAAGCCCCCGCAAGGGGGCTTTTTTTATGCCGACCGCTGCGCCGCTGGCCCCGTTCAGTCAGCACCGCTGCCGCGCGCGTGATAAAGCACCACCACTGGCAGCGCCCGCCTCAGTTCAATCAGGGCTTACCGCGGGCAAGGCAGCGGAAAAACACAAGGCCGCGTCCGGGATTCGTTGACCACCGGAGAAACCCCTTCCTACACTAGGTCCGAAAAGACAGGCGGGACGCGGACAACGCCGGAAGCCGTCCTCTGCGTGACTGCCAGCGTCGACCGGCGCGCGGAACCTTGGGCTTGCGTGTCAGGCGATGACGCTGCGACAACATCCCGGGGCTTCTAGCAGCGCCGATGGAAGCCTCACGGCTAGACGCACCTGATCT
>JAURHQ010000147.1 GCA_030833185.1 Gammaproteobacteria bacterium
TCATCGGCATCCTGTTCCTGTTTTCGTTTGTAGACGCCCGCCACGAGCATCAGGCCAAGGCCATTGCCGAGCGCGTGCTGAAAGCGCGCGGGCTTAGCCTGCCGGTGGTCTGCTCGGCCGATGTCGCGCCGGTCTCCAAAGAAAACAACCGCCTGAAAAGCCTGCTGTTCCAGTGCTTCGCCGCCGAACTGGTGCGCGATTCGCTGATGTCGGTCGAAACTCAGGCCAAGGCCTTCGGCTATCAGGGCCGACTGTTGACGCTCCTGTCCTACGGCGGCGCGGTCAACATGGAATACGAGCGCCTGTACAAAACCATGATCTCCGGCCCCATCGGTGGGCTGATTGGCGCGCAGTTCATCGGCGAGAAACTGGGCATTCCGAACATCGTCACTGCCGACATGGGCGGCACCAGCTTCGACGTGGGCCTGATCGTCGAAAACCGCCTCGCCATTACCAAGAGCGCGGACATCGCCGGCCATCGTCTGGCGCTGCAAATGGTGGAACTTGACTCGGTCGGCAGCGGCGCGGGCTCGGTGGTGTGGGTAGACGAATACAAGCGCCTGCACGTGGGACCGGACAGCGCCGGCGCCAAGGTGGGCGTGTGCCTTAACTTCGACCGCCTGACGGTGACGGACATCAACGTCGTGATGGGTTATGTGGATCCGGACTATTTCCTGGGCGGTCAGGTCAAGCTGGACCGCGACAAGGCGATGGCCGCGCTGGAAGAAGCCGTGGCGAAGCCGCTGGGCTTAAGCGTGTACGAAGCAGGCGCCGGGGTGCTCGACATCGTCAACACCCAGATGAACGACCTGCTGCGGACCATGGTGGCGGCCAAGGGCTACGACACCCACGACTTCACCCTGCTCTACTACGGCGGCGCTGGCCCGGTGCACATGTACGGCTACGCCGAAGGCATCGAGTTTGCCGACGTCATTACCATGCCCTGGGCGGCGGGTTTCTCGGCCTTCGGCGCGGCCTGCGCGGAATACATGCACCGCTACAGCCGCGGCCTGCGCACGCTCATCCCTAACAATATGAACGACGCCGACCGCACCGCGATTGCCGAGCAAATCCGCAGCGCCTGGGCGGGGCTGGAAGCCGACGCGCGCGCCGAAATGAAGAACGAAGGCGTGGATCCGGACAAGGTGACCTTCCGCTACGGCGTGGCCGCGCGCTACATCGGTCAGCTGGAAAGCTTCGATACCGCGCTGGAAAACGGCGAGATGAACAGCCCGGCCGATCTGCAGCGCCTGATCGACGCCTTTGAAGTGATGTACACCAAGGTCTATCCGGACGGCGCGCGCTTCCCCGATGCCGGCTACTCGCTGACCGCCGTGCATCTGGAGGCCATTGCGCCGAAACCGCAGCCGGTGCTGGCCGAGTACCCGCTCTCCCCTGAAGAACCGGATGCGGAAGCCTATGTGGGCTCCCGCGAGGTCTATCACGCCAACCAGTGGACCACCTTCAAGGTCTACGAAATGGCCGGGCTTAAAGCCGGCAACGTGGTGCAGGGCCCGGCGATTATCCGCGACCCCATGACCACCGTCGTCGTCCCGCCCAAGCGCACCATGAGCTTCGACAAATACCGGATCCTTCACTACAAATGAAACTCGCAAGCTATACCCAAAACAGTGGCGCGGCCCGCATTGGCCGCGTCGAAGGCGACACGCTGATCGATCTCTCGACCAGCGGCTTGCCAATGGACATGACGGCGCTCTTGGCGCTGGGCCCGGACGCGCTGCAGAAGGCGCGCACCGCCGGCGGCCCGGCGGTGGCGCTGTCGTCGGTGACCCTGCTGGCACCGGTGCCGCGGCCGTCCAAGATTCTCGCGATTGGGCTTAACTACAAGGACCACATCGAAGAAACCAAGCTCGCGACGCCCACTTTCCCGATGTTCTTCAACAAGCAGAACACGGCGGCCAACGGGCCGTTCTCGCCGATCCACATGCCGAAGGTCTCGGACAAGCTGGATTACGAGGGCGAGCTCGGCTTCATCATCGGCAAGCGCTGCCGGCACGTGCCGCGCGAGCGGGCGCATGAGGTTATTGCCGGCTTTTGCGTGTGCAACGACGTGTCGGTGCGCGACTGGCAGATGAAGGCGCAGACCTTCACCATCGGCAAATCCTTCGACACCCACGCGCCCTTCGGGCCGTTCCTGGTGACCCCGGACGAAGCCGGCGACCCGCACAACATGGACCTTAAAACCTGGGTCAACGGCGAACTGCGGCAGGACTCGAACACGCGTCATCTGGTGTTTGACTGCTACGAACAAATCGCCACCCTGACCGCGGCCTTCACGCTGGAACCCGGCGATCTGGTGCTAACCGGCACGCCGAGCGGCGTCGGCATTGGCTTTGATCCCAAGAAGTTCCTGCACGTGGGCGACAAGGTGAAAATCCAAATCGGCAACCTGGGCTTCATTGAAAACGAAGTCATCAATGAGCCTGCGTCCACCGTTCTCTACTAAGCCGTCGCAAGGAGCGCCCATGCACGCCTGGCAATTCGACCACTACGGCCACTACAGCGAAAACCTGCACTGGGTGGAGCGTCCGATGCCGACGCCGGGCTTTGGCGAGGCGCTGGTGCGCACGCGTGCGGTGTCGCTCAACTTCCCCGATCTGCTGATCGTGCAGGGCATGTACCAGCACAAGGCGCCGCTGCCGGCGGTGCCAGGGGTGGAAGGCGTGGGCATCGTGGAGGCCGTGGGGCCGGGCAGCAAGTTCAAGGTCGGCGACCGGGCGGTCGGGTTCTGTCACGGCGGCGGCACGCTGGCCGACTGCTTCCTCGTGCATAACCACTCGGCGTGGACCGTGCCGGCACACGTCACCGACGAACAGGCCGCCGCGCTGTCGGTGACCTACGGCACGTCCTACTTCGGTCTCTATCACCGCGCGCACCTGAAACCCGGCGAAACCCTGCTGGTGCTGGGCGCGGCCGGCGGCGTGGGCCTCGCGGCCATCCAGCTCGGCAAGCTGATGGGCGCCACCGTCATTGCCTGCGCGGGAGATGCGGCGAAGCTTGAGATCTGCCGCCTGAACGGCGCGGATCACCTCGTGAACTACAAGGACGAGGACCTCATCGAGCGGGTGAAGGACATCACCGGCGGCGAAGGCGCCAACGTCATTTACGACCCCGTGGGCGGCGACTTTTTTGACAAGGTCAAACGCTGCGTGGCCTGGGACGGACGGATAGTCATTATTGGCTTTGCGGCCGGGCGCATTCCGACCATCGAAACCAACCGCATCCTGCTGAAGAACATGGCGGTGGTGGGACTGGCCTGGGGGCAATATCTGGACCGCGGCTCGCGCCTGCCGGAAGAAGCCCAGTTCCTGTTCTACGACATGCTGGCCAAGCGCCAGATCGACCCCGTGATCTACCGCACCCTGCCCTTCGATCAGACCAAGGAAGGCTTGCGCATCATCGAAAGCCGCGAGGTCTACGGCAAAGTCGTCATCACCCGCTGAGGCGGGCACCGCCCCCTCGCATCCTGCCACTTGAATCGCGCCGGCCTGCGCCGGCGCCGGAACCGCAGCATGAACCGTCGTCAGCACACCGCCCGCGATCCCGATTTTGCCCGCCGTTGCCGCGCCAGTTGCGCGGCCCAGCCGGCGATGAGCCGCCTCTTTGGCGGCGAGATGACCGTCATCGAGCCCGGCTACTGCGAAATTCGCATCAACAGCCAGCCGGATTTTTTGCAGCAGATGGGCAATTTCCACGGCGGCATCGTGGGCGCGCTGGCCGACAGCGCGGCCGGCTATGCGGCGCTGTCGCTGCTCGCCCCGGGGCTGGAGGTGGTGACCGTCGAATACAAAATCAGCTTTCTTGCCCCGGCCTTTGGTGAGTATCTTGTCGGCCGGGGCGAAGTCCTGCGGGCCGGCCGCACCCTGCAGTTCTGTTCGGCAGACCTATTTGCCGTGCAGGACGGCGTGGAAAAAGCCGTGGCCCAGATGACCACCACCATGATGGCGGTGCCCGATCCGAAAACTAAAACCTGAAGGGGAGACCAGCGTGATTACCAACGACTTTTACAGCCAGGCCAACCACGGGCCGTTCCAAACCTACGACTTGGGCAACTTCACGCTGGAAGAAGGCGGCACGATTCGCGGCTGCCAGCTGGCCTACGCGACCCACGGCAAGCTGAACAAGAAAAAAGACAACGCGATCCTCATCCCCTCCTGGTTCTCCGGCACCAGCAAGATTTTTGATCTGGCCTATATCGGCGCGGGCCGGGCGCTGGATCCGGCCAAGTACTTCATCATCTGCGTGAACCAGATCGGCAACGGGCTGTCGTCCTCGCCGCATAACACCGCCGGCACCGGCGGCATGGGCGCTTTCCCGCACGTCCGCATTGGCGACGACGTGCGCGCCCAGCATCAGCTGGTGACCCAGCATTTCGGCATCAGCGAACTGGCGCTGGTGGTCGGCGGCTCGATGGGCGCGCAGCAGACCTACGAGTGGGCGGTGCGTTATCCGGCCATGGTGAAGCGCGCCGCGCCGATCTGCGGCACGGCCAAAAACACCCCCCACGACTTTCTCTACACCCAGACCCTGATGGACGCCATTACCAGTGATCCGGGCTGGAACAAGGGCTATTACAAGTCCAACGAGGACGTCCGCGAAGGCCTGCAGCGCCACGGCCGCCTGTGGGCGGTGATGGGCTTCAGCACCGAGTTCTACAAGCAGGAAGTCTGGCGCGGGCTGGGCTTCTCCTCGGTCGACGACATGATGGTCAATTTCCTCGACTTCTACTTCCTGGCGATGGACCCCAACTCGCTCCTCTGTCAGGCCTGGAAATGGCAGCGTGGCGACGTCAGCCGCCACACCGGCGGGGATCTCAAGAAAGCCCTCGGCCGCATTACCGCGAAGACCTTCGTGATGCCGATCGACGAAGACATGTTCTTCCCGCCGCGCGACTGCAAGGCCGAGCAGAAGATGATCAAGGGCAGCGAGTTTCGCGTGCTGAAATCGCCCTGCGGGCATCTGGTGGTGACCGGCATCGACCCCGCCTTCCTCGCGCAGGTCGACGCCAACCTGAAAGATCTGCTCGCGATCGAAGTTTAAGCTCAGGTCGGGCCACGCCCCGGCGGCATGCCGGGGCTGCCATCACCGCTTACGGAGACACCTCATGGCTATCAAACATCGGATTGAAGGCGCCGGCGGCGTGGGCCTCGCGGCCACCGAATTCGGCAACCCCAAGGGTATTCCCCTGCTGCTCATCCACGGCTGGACGCAAAGCCAGCTGTGCTGGTTTCGCCAGTACGAAAGCGAGCTGGCGGATGAATTCCGCATCGTGACCTTCGACCTGCGCGGCCACGGCGACTCCGACAAGCCGGTGGGTGATGCGCACTATACGGATTCAAAAATCTGGGCCGACGATGTCGCCGCCGTCATGAGCGCCTTGAAGCTCGACCGGCCAGTGCTGTCCGGCTGGTCCTACGGCGGACTGGTCTCGGGGCTTTACACGCGGCACTACGGCGAAGACGCCATCGGCGGCATCAACTTCGTGGGCGCCGGAATTCGCGTCGCGCCAGATCAGATCGGCATCCTGCTCGGCAACGTGTTTGCGGAAGTCGTGCCGAAAGTGACCAGTACCGAACTCGGCCAGAACATCGACGGCATTCGCCAGTTCCTGCGCGCCTGCTTCACCGCGCCCATTTCGCGCGACGACTGGGAAGTGGCGCTGGCCTTCAATATCGCGGTGCCGGCGCATGTGCGCGGCAGCCTGCTGGCAGCCTCGTGGGACGTTACGCCCGAGCTTGCCAGACTGCGCAAGCCGGTGCTGATGAGCCACGGTCTGGCCGACGAACTGACCCTGCCCAGCATGGGCGAACTCTTGATGGCCCATTGTCCGGCCGCGCGCGCCTCCTGGTACGAAGGCGTGGGCCACGGGCCGTTTCTGGAATCCCCCGCCCGCTTCAACGCGGAACTGGCGGCCTTTGCCCGCAGCACGCGGTCATAACTTCACGGAGCATTTGCATGAACAACGATAAACCCGCCGACGGCGGCCACGTCCACGGCCCCAACTGCAACCACGACCACGATCATCACCACCACCATCACGCACAGGCGCCGGTGCGTAACCCGACGCGCGCCGTAGGCCGCAACGATCCCTGCCCCTGCGGCAGCGGCCAGAAGTTCAAGAAATGCCACGGGGCCCACGCCTGAACCGCACCCGCGGCCGGGAAGGACTAAACACATGATCGACCGGCATCGCCTTGGCGAGATTGAAATCACCCGCATCGTTGAACTGGACGAGCCGTTTCTGGCGCCGGACAAGATGTTCGCCGAAGCGACGCCGGAGGCCATCGCGCCGCATCTCGACTGGCTGCTGCCGCAGGCAATGTGCCCGGACAGCGGGCGTTTAATCCTGCCTATCCAGACCTATGTGGTCCGCACGCCACACCACGTGGCGCTGGTCGACACCTGCATCGGCAATCACAAGCGCATGGCCGGCTTCAAACGCTGGGCCGGCCGCGATGACGATAGCTGGCTACGCAATCTGGCGGCCGCCGGCGTGCAGCCGGCAGACGTGGACTTCGTGTTCTGCACGCATCTGCATCTCGACCACTGCGGCTGGAACACCCAGCTGAAAGACGGGCGCTGGGTGCCGACTTTCCCCAAGGCGAAATATCTTTTTGCCCATGAGGAATACGCCTACGCCGAACGGCGTGCGCGTGAAGACAAGGACCCGGTGTTTGCCGACAACGTGCTGCCGGTAATGGAAGCTGGCCTCGGGCAGCTGGTGGCGCCGGACTTTGTGATCAACGACCACCTGTCTTTCGAGTCCACACCGGGCCACACGCCGGGGCATATTTCGGTCCATCTGGCATCCGCCGCCCACCATGCGGTGGTCACCGGCGACCTCATCCACAGCCCGCTCCAGTGCGCCCACCCCGAATGGAATTTTCTCTACGACGAGATCCCTGACCTTGCCCGCCGCACGCGCCGGGCGTTTCTGGAACGGCACGCCGACGCGCACACGCTGGTGCTGGCCTCGCACTTCCCCAGCCCCTCGGTCGGCCATTTCGTGCGCCAGGGCGACGCCTTTCGTTACCGTTACGTGACGCCCTGAGGCGGTCCGGACGACCGGCTGAAAGCGGGGCTTTTTGTGCTGCAATGCGGCCTTTTTTTGATCTGCGGCAAGTCGCGAAAACGCGCTTGGCCGGGGCCTTAAAAAAAAACTGGCGCGATTGTCAAGTTAAGTTATGATGCCCCCGACTACCAGCTAGACGATGCCAGCTTGACCGACTGCCTGCCCGCCCGCTTTCGCCGCTCACGGTTCAACGCACCGCTCGACATCTGCTTATCGAATTCCATGGATTGTGCCGTCCTTCGGCACATCGTAAACGGGAAATTTGTGCCGTCGGTTTCCCGTCGACGTAGGCTTGACGACGCACGTCAATCAGAGAGCAGATGATGAATATTTATGTAGGTAATCTGGCTTACAGCGTCACCGACGCTGACCTGTCGCAGGCTTTCAGCGCTTACGGCACGGTAGCCAATGCGTCCGTGATCAAGGACAAGTTCTCGGGCCAGTCGAAGGGTTTCGGTTTCGTCGAGATGCCGAATAACGCCGAAGGTAACGAGGCGATCAAAAACCTGAATGAGAAGCCCCTCAAGGGCCGCAACATGCGGGTGAACGAGGCCAAGCCTCGCGAAGACCGTCCGGCTCGCCCGCCGCGCCGTCCGTCCTACTGAGTTCGGCCTAACGAATTCGGACTCGCACCGGGGGCCATGGCCCCCGGTGCCTTCTTCCCGGCAGGCGTCGTTGCCGAGCGCCCTGCATTCCTCGTCTCCTCAATCGCCCGTGCTCCCGCCGGTTCAACCGGACGGATTGCGCATTTTTTCGCCTTTTCTTTGCTAAAGTCCCGCCATGCAAACGGCCCGTAATCTTTTCAGCTATCGCAAGCACTGGGCCGCCCGGCTCGGGCCCGCGCCCTTCCTGCCCACCACCCGCGCCGAGATGCAGGACCTCGGCTGGGACGCCTGCGACGTCATCGTTGTGACCGGCGATGCCTACGTCGACCATCCAAGCTTCGGCATGGCCATCGTCGGCCGCATGCTGGAAGCGCAGGGCTTTCGGGTTGGCATCATTGCCCAGCCCGACTGGCAGAGCGCAGAGCCGTTCCGCGAACTGGGCGCGCCGACCCTCTTCTTCGGCATTACCGCCGGCAATATGGATTCGATGGTGAACCGCTACACCTCGGACCGCCGCCTGCGTAGCGATGATGCCTATACCCCCGGCGGCATTGCCGGCAAACGGCCGGACCGCTCGGTCATTGTCTACGCCCAGCGGGTGCGCGAAGCCTATTCAGACGTGCCGCTGATCGTGGGCGGCATCGAGGCCAGCCTGCGCCGCATCGCGCACTTTGATTACTGGTCGGAGAAAGTCCGCCGCTCGATTCTGCTCGATGCGCGCGCCGACCTGCTGGTGTTCGGCAATGGCGAACGGCAGATCGTGGAGATCGCGCACCGTTTGGCCGGCGGCGAAAAAATCACGGCGCTGACCGACATTCGCGGCACCGCCTTTCTGCGCCGCGAGCCTGCCGCCGACTGGATCGAAATCGATTCCACCACCATCGACACCCCCGGCGAACTCAATCCGCCGGTCGACCCTTACGCCATGGAGCCGACCGCTGAGGCCAAACCGGCTAAAGCGTCCGGGGTGACCACCATTCCGCTGCTGTCGGTGCGTGCTGCGCGCGCCGTGCGCAATGCGGATCGCGAGCGCTCGGTCATCCGCCTGCCGTCCTACGACGCGGTGAAAGACGACCCCATTCTCTACGCCCACGCCTCGCGCATCCTGCATCTCGAGGCCAACCCGGGGAACGCGCGTGCGCTGGTCCAGCGGCACGGCGACGCCGACGTGTGGCTTAACCCGCCGCCCATTCCCTTGAGCACGGCAGAACTCGATCAGGTCTACGAACTCAACTACCGGCGCGTGCCGCATCCGTCCTACGGCCAGGCCAAGCTGCCGGCCTACGCGATGATCCGGTTTTCGATTGCGATCCAGCGCGGCTGCTTCGGTGGCTGCACCTTCTGTGCGATCACCGAACACGAGGGACGCATCATCCAGAGCCGTTCGGAAGACTCGGTCATCCGGGAAATTGAAACCATCCGCGACCGCGTGCCCGGCTTTACCGGGGTCATTTCCGATCTGGGCGGGCCCACGGCCAACATGTACCGGCTGGCCTGCAAGAGCCCGGAAATTGAAGCCGCCTGCCGCAAGCCGTCCTGCGTGTTTCCGGGGATCTGCCCCAACCTCAACACCAATCATTCGCCCTTGATCAAACTCTATCGCCGCGCGCGCGAATTGCCGGGCGTGAAGAAAGTGCTGATCGCCTCCGGCGTGCGCTACGACCTGGCAATTGAATCCCCGGAATATGTGAAGGAACTCGCCACGCACCACGTGGGCGGCTATCTCAAGATTGCGCCGGAAGCGATCGGCGAAGGCCCGCTGTCGAAAATGATGAAGCCGGGTGTGGGCACCTATCACCGCTTCAAGCAACTGTTCGACAAGTACTCCCGCGCCGCCGGCAAGGAGCAGTACCTCATTCCCTACTTCATCGCGGCGCATCCCGGCACCACCGATCAGGACATGCTGGAACTGGCGCTGTGGCTGAAGCAGCACGGCTATCGCGCGGATCAGGTGCAGGCCTTCCTGCCCTCCCCGATGGCGACCGCGACCGCGATGTATCACTCGGGTAAAAATCCGCTGAAACGCGTTGGTCGCAGTACCGAAGACGTGCACATCCCGAAGGGCCTGCGTGTGCGTCGGCTGCATAAAGCGTTTCTGCGTTATCAC
>JAURHQ010000148.1 GCA_030833185.1 Gammaproteobacteria bacterium
CTGGTTTGTGGAAGAACGGCTGCGCAGCCCGGACCGCGCGGTGCGTCAGCGCTGGCTGGAGCGGGTCGTTAACGGCGAGATATTTGGCAATGCGATGTCCGAACTCGGCGGCGGCGCGGCCGTGGGCAGCTGGGCATTTCAAACCACGCTGACGCCCGACGGCGATGGCTATCGCCTCGACGGCACCAAGTTCTACTGCACCGGCACGCTCTTTTCTGACTGGACCAATGTCTTTGCCGTGCTACCCAACGGCGAATTGGCCTCGGCCTGTATCCCGGTAAGTCGCGCCGGCGTTGAACTGGCCGACGACTGGGACGGTATCGGCCAGCCCTACACCGGCAGCGGCACCATCCGCTTCCATCACGTGCGGGTGGAGGCGAACGAGGTGCTGCGCAGTGCGGTCGATACCGCCGAGGTCGCCGCCAACAGCAAACGCGGCGACCCCTACCTCATCGGCCAGATCTGCCAGCTCATCCTCACCAGCATCATTGCCGGCATCCTGCGCAGCGTGGCCACCGACGCCGCCCGCCTGCTCCGCCAGCGCGGCCGCACCTACAGCCACGCGCCGGCGGAGTCCCCGGCACGCGACCCGCTGCTGCAGCAGGTGGTGGGCGAGATTGCGAGCGCCGCCTTCGCGGCAGAATCCATCGTGCTGGCCGCCGCCGACGCGCAGGACCGGGCCGCTGCGGCGCCGGATGATTTTGCGCTGGCGCACGAAGGCTCGGTGCGCGCCGCACAGGCCAAGGTGGTGGTTGACGAATTGGCGCAGCGCGCCGCCAGCCAGCTCTTTGATACCGGCGGATCTTCTGCCGTCCGGCAAAGCGCGGGGCTGGACCGCCACTGGCGCAATATCCGCACCCTCGCCTCGCACAACCCCGCGCCCTACAAGGCGCGCGCGGTTGGGGATTGGCTGGTAAACGCGACCGAGCTCCCAAACAGCGGGTTTTTCTAGACTCGTCACGCCCGCGCCCGTCGGCCGCCGTCGCAAACCGGCGCGGCGCCGGCCAACACGCCACCCTCTCCAGCCTTCACGCCCAATGGCGCAGGCCGGGCGGACCGCTAAGCTTGGGGGGGGTCGCCCCAGCCTTGTCGTAAGCCGTAACATGACGAGAGCACCAGCCAGCGCATCGGGTGCGCCGGCCCGCGCCCGCTGGTTTAAGTTCAGGCGTGAAGCGCTCTGGAATGCCTGCGTTCGAATCCTATGCCCCCGCACGAGAGCAGCCGCGTTAGCCCACCCGATGACCAGACGCCTCCAGCCCCGCCCTCGGTGATTGGTTTGCGCGCGAGCAGTCTCCCAAACATGGTTAGTCACGGCACGCCCGCCATCCCCTATCGACCAGACATTGATGGCCTACGCGGTCTGGCCGTGCTTTGTGTGCTCGCCTTTCATGCCTTCCCCACCTACCTGCCGGGCGGGTTTGTGGGTGTAGACATGTTCTTTGTCATTTCCGGATTTCTCATTTCCTCGCAAATTCTTGGCGGTCTTAAAGCGCAGACCTTCAGCCTGCTGGATTTCTATGTGCGACGAATCAGGCGGATTTTCCCGGCCTTATTAGTCGTGCTTGGCTTCTGCCTAGCGCTGGGCTGGTATGCCCTGCTGCCTGACGAGTACGAACAACTTGGAAAACAGGTCGCTGGTGCCGCCCTGTTTATTTCCAACGTCGTGCTGCTCTTTCAGACGGGTTACTTCGACCACGCGGCAGAGACCAAACCGCTCTTGCATCTCTGGTCGCTAGGCATCGAAGAGCAGTTCTATTTCGTGTGGCCGGTTTTGCTGGTGCTGTGCGGCAAGTCGCGCCCCAAACTGGCAGCGCTGTTTGCCGTCACGGGCGTGCTGTCCTTCGGCCTGAATGTATCGCTGGTGTCGACCGAGGCGGCGAAGGTCTTTTACCTGCCCATTTTTCGCTTTTGGGAGCTAACGCTTGGTGGCGCGCTGGCGTATTGGTCCGTGAGCGGCCACGCCTCCGGCGCGTTCCCTGATGCCGCCCGGTGGCGAAACGCGAGTGCGGTAATCGGCCTGATCGCCATCAGCAGCGCGGCCATTGTGGTGACGGACAAGCTCGCATTCCCCGGGTGGTGGGCGCTGCTTCCCACCGCCGGCACTGCCCTCGTCATCTGGTCAGGGCCGCAGGCGTGGATAAACCACAAAGTGCTGGGCCACAAATATTTGGTTGCCGTTGGCCTGATCAGCTACCCCTTGTACCTCTGGCACTGGCCGCTCTTGTCTTTCCTGCGCGTTACCCAGAGTCAATGGCCCGGCCCGGCGCTGGCGGCAATGGCCATCGCCGTTTCTTTCGTGCTGGCTACGCTGACTTTTCTTCTGATCGAAAAACCGCTTCGCCTAAACAGGCACAGGCAGCAAATCGCCGCCGCGCTGTTGGTCGGTCTTCTTGCGATTGGCCTGCTGGGTGCGGTGGTCGCGAAGCAAGACGGGCTGCCGACTCGCTCGAGCATCGCAAGCCTCATCAGCCCGCACAGTGAACTGACCCACCTCATTCGCGTAGACGACGCCTGCCGCCGCGAACTCGCGCTGCCGGAAATCCACTTCGACTATTGTCGATTCCAGAAGGCTGCGACTGCGGAGACGGTCGCGGTTATCGGCGATAGTCATGCCCGTGTGGCATTCCCGGGGATCGCGGAGGTGCTTGCGAAACGAGGGGTAAGCACGCTGCTCATGGCAAACAGCAGTTGCCCGCCGCTGGCCGGCACGCCCTCGACGATCGACGCCGAAGCGCCGGGGCAAGCCTTCGATAAGGAACTCGCGAGTTGTTCGCAGAAGATTGAGCAAATCTACACGGTGTTAGCGCACAAGCCCGGGATCAAGAAGGTGTTCTTCATCACCCGCGGCGCGATTTATCTTTCCGGGAAAGGGTTTGGCGAGCCTGAGCGCAAGGTCGCGCGCTCGCCCATGGTCGGGCCAGGGGCATTCGAAGACGGGCTGCGGCGCACGATTGAACGGCTTGCGCAGCAGGGGAAAGCCACTTATTTCGTGCTGGAGAATCCAGAACTTGGGGTTGACCCCGCCGCCTGTCTTCAGCGACCGCTCAAGATTGCCCCTCAGATCTGTCACGTCGATTTGAAAACGGTCGAGGCCCGTCAGGCCGGGTATTTGGCGATCTTTGCCCGACTCAAGGGCGCCGCCGTCATCCAGACACTGCCCGGCTTTTGTCCGGCGCAGCGGTGTCAAATCATGCGCAACGGCCAGTTTCTTTACGCAGACGACGACCATCTCTCAGTCGCCGGCAGTGCTTTTCAGGCGCAGGAAATTTTGCGCCCCTGGCTCGAAGAATGAACGCTGATTAGCGAATGCGCCGGCGCGTTCCCTACGGCGCCGGCCAATACGCCGGCAGCGCGGTCGCCAGCCAGCGCGCCAGCGCGGCGTTCACCGCGGCCGGGCGCTCCTGCGCCATCCAATGACCGCTGTCGATGATGTGTTCCGTCAACGCCGCGCAGCGTTCGCGCATGGGGTCGGCGAGACGCGACTCCACCGTTTCGCAGACAAAGTCGTAGCGGGCGTGCAGAAACAGCACCGGCATGTGCAGGGCCTCCGGCGCGTTGGCGACGAACGCGGCGTTGGCGCCGTGATTCATGTAATACGAATCCGGCCCGAAAAAGCCGTTGCGACCCAGTGCCTCGGCGTAGATCTGTAAATCCTCCTCGGTCACCACATCGTTGTCGCGCGGATAGTCTGGCGCCGCATCCAGCGGCCCGAACCAACCGCCCTGACGCCGCACGGCCGAGGTAAAAGCAGGCTTGCCAGCGTCAGCCGGATCGCCTTTGCGGAACAGGAGCTTCACCGTGAGGTAAGGGTCGGCCTCAAACACCGCCGTCGCCCGCGCAAAGTTCTCCTGATAAAACTTCATGTAGTCCCACTGGCCGTAGGGGTAGTCGGCTACTGGATAAAGCGCGCGGTCGACCAGCGCCAGCGCCGCGTCCAGCCCGTTTTCCAGCACGAAATACGGCACACAGAGATTGGCCACCCCCGCGCAGCGAGCCGGATGCAGCCGCGCCATATTCCACACCGTGGGGCTGCCCCAGTCGTGGCCTACCCACACTGCCCGCTCGCGGCCCAGCCCGTTGATAAGTTCCAGCATGTCGGCGAGGACTTCGGCCTGGGCGTAATCCCCATGTGTGCGGTACACCGAAGACTGCCCGTAGCCCCGCATATCCGGCGCCACCGCCCGAAAACCCAACGCGGCGAAAGCCGGCAGCTGGTGCCGCCAGCTGCGCGAGAGCTCCGGCCAGCCGTGGACGAAGATTAGCAGCGGCCCTTCTTCAGGACCGGCGGCAAGGTAGTGGGTGGTGTGACGGGCGGTGCGGTGAAAGCGCGACTCGATGGCAGTGCTGAACATGGCGCGGTCCTCGGCTAAGGGGCGAGGGGGCATGGTCGGGCAAGGGGTGGGGGAGGCGCTAGTGGGGGGCGCGCCGCCGTGCGGTTCGGGCGCGTGCCAAATCCTCCCGCAGCAACACGTCCCAACGTGCTGCCGCCTCTTGCACCGAGCCCCCCTGATCGAAGAAAGCGCGTGCTCGCTGCCCCAGACGATGACGTTCGGCAGCGTCCTCGCGTAGGCCCAAAATGGCTGCGGCCAGCGCCTCGGAATCCCCGGGCGCAACCGTGAGCCCAAAGCCCCCTGCTGCCAGCAGTCCCGCCACTTCGCCCGCTGGGTCGCCAATAAAAATGCAGGGACGACCGGCGGCCGCGATGCCGTAAATCTTGCTGGGCACGATGAGACCCTCCATCGCCGGCAACAGCGAGACCAGATGCACATCGGGCACGGACAGACTTTGTGCCAGCAACGCCGGCGCCTGATAGGGCTGAAATTGCAGATTGCGGAGACCCCGCGCTTCGACCGCCGCGCGAAGTTGCTGATTGCCGCGCCCACCACCGATGAACAGAAACGCGATGTCCGCTTCGTTCGCCAAGCGCTCGGCGGCGCCGAGCAGCGTGTCGAACTCATGCGCCCGTCCCAGATTGCCCGAGTAGCCCACAACCAGACTGTTCCCGTAGCCCCAGGCCGCGCGTAGCGGATTGTCTGCCGGTGCGACGGGCGCAATCAGCGCCCCGTCCGCCCAGTTTGGAATGACCTCGATCGCCTCGCGCGCCACGCCCTCCGCGACAAGCAAGGCGGCCATGCGCTCCCCGATCACGACATTGCGCCGGGCGCGCACTAAGGACCAGTTCCGCAAGCGTCGCAGGCTGCGCGACAGCGCGCCCGGCGCTAAAACGCCTAACCGCAGCGCCACTTCGGGAAATACATCCTGCAACCAGTTCACCAGACGCGCGCCCTTGATCCCGGCGACCACCGCCGCGACCACCGACACCAGCGGCGGGTCGGTCTTCGCCACCACCACGTCGCCCCGCCGCGCCAGCAGCAGCAAGGCCACCAAGGCGCTCAGGTAAAACGACAGATAATCGCAAGCCCGCCCCGCCAGCGAGCCTCGACCAAAACGCGTCGTCCACACCCGATGCACGTCCACCCCCTGCAACGTCTCGCGCGGGGGCAGACTGGTCGCCGGCGCGTCATAAGCGCTACGGCTTGTCAGCACCACCACGCGAAAGCCACGCGGCACCAGCGCGAAGCAGAGTTCGCTCAGCATCTGGCTGGTTGCCGAGATGTCGGGTGCGAAATAGCGGTTGATGAAGATGACCCTTGGCCCGCTCGCGGGCTGGGTCTCTGCAGACGGCAAGCGCATGCTCAAGCTCAATCCTTCAGACATTTGGACTCGAGTCGATTATAGGCAGACCAATCGGCTGGCAATGCAGTCCAGCGCGTGATTTCGCGGGTGTTTGGCGAGTCGAAGTCAGTTCTCGCGCAGGCACGACTATTGGTCACAAATCCGCCCTAGTCTGGGGTGTCGGCCAAGATCTTGAGCCGGCCCTCTGGCTGCCCGGTGCGTGCCGTGTCATCGTTGCTTGCAGGGCTGACGACAGATCCGCTCTACTCGCCGCTACGCGCCATCTACGACTGCCAGCAAGCGTCAGGACGGCTAACTGAATTGGTATTTGCGCCTTTCAATGGCTTATCTCTCGTAGCCGGAGCTCAGATCTCAGCCGATGACTGCACCCTATGCACAGCACTGGCGCGATGCCGTGGAACGACCTCAGGGCTGGTACGGCCACAGTCGGCTGTTTGTGCGCAACCGCGTGCTCGATCTGGTCTCCCGCCTCCAGCCTGCGCCCACCGGCAATTTTCTGCGCTGCCTATTCTGCCACTACGTGTTCGACGACCAGATCGCAGCGTTCGAGTCGCTGATCCGCACCCTCCAGACGCTAGGCCAGTTCGTGGACTCGACCACCGCCGTGCAGATGCTGCGCGGTGAGCGGCCGGTAGAGGGGCGCCATTTTCATTTGTCGTTCGACGACGGTCTGAAAAACAATTTCGTCAACGCCGTGCCGGTGCTGGCCAAGCTCGGTGTGCCCTGCGTTTTTTTTGTGCCGCCTGCTTACACCGGGGCGACTTACGAACAGGCTGCACGCTACTGCCTGCAGATCACCCGCTATCGGGCGGTGATGGAAATGGCGAGTTGGCAGGACCTGCGCGAGGCCGTCGCGGCGGGCTTCGAAATTGGCTCGCATTCTCTCAACCACGCCAGGCTGTCTGAGGTAGCCGGGAACGCCGAGACGCTGCGCGCCGAGACCGCCGGCTCGAAGCAGCGAATTGAAGACGCATTGGGCGTGGCGTGTCGCTGGCTGGCCTGGCCTTACGGCACGCTGGCAGATATCAACGAGGCCGGCTTTGCCGCCATCCGCGCCGCGGGTTACGAGGCGGCGTTCGGCAATTTTCGGGCGCCTGTCGTCGTCGGCAAGACCGATCCCTTCCGCATTCCGCGCCACCACTTTGAGCCGCAATGGCCGCTGGCGCACGTGCGCTATTTCGGTCTCGGCGGTCACGAGCGTATCGGATGAACTCACCGCTACGCGTCGCCGTGATCACCAACATCATCCCGGCCTATCGGGCGGACTATTTCCGCCGCATCTTTGCCGACTCCGAACTGGACGTGACCGTGTTCTGCCAGCGTGCTATCCCGGGCATGAACCTGCCGTCCATCCATCAGACGTTTGGGGAACGGGTGGTAGAAGTACGCTACACGGGCGCTGCTCGCGAGCGGATAGGCTGGCAGCACCTGCCCTGGCGCTACTTGTGGCGTCACTTCGATGTGTACTTCGTGCACGGCAATCCACGCGTGCTGTCGAACGTGCTGGTGTCCGTCCTGCTGCGCCTGGCCGGCAAGCGCGTGGTGATTGAAGGGCAACTGCATACCGCCGGCAGCAATCCATATTTCGAGAAACTTCGCCTGTTGTGGTGGCGACTCTTCCGCTACGTGTATCTGTATAACGAAAGGGAGGCTGAGCGCCTCCGGCGAATGGCAGGCTTTGGTGGAGCGACCGCAATTGGGATGAACAACGGGCTCGATCAAAGTGCTATCGACCGCGCCTGCGCCGACTGGCCGGCCGCGCGGCTAACGCAATGGCAACAGGACGAAGGATTGAGTGGGCGAACGCTTGTGCTGTCCTGCGCCCGGCTGGAATCCAAAAACCGCTTCGAGCGCCTGTTAGATTGCATACCTGCACTCAAGGCGCGGCATCCCAATTTGCTGTGGTGCGTAATCGGGGACGGGCCGCAAGCCGCCGAATTGCAAGCCCGCACGACAGCGGCGGGGCTGCGCGACAACGTGCGCTGGCTTGGGGCAATTTACGAGGAAAACCGCTTGGCGCCCTGGTTCCTCAGCGCGCAGGCGCTGGTGCATCCCGGCGCAATTGGCCTCAGCCTGCTCCATGCCTTTGGCTACGGACTACCCGTCGTCACACATGACGCAGGAGGTCAACACATGCCAGAGTTCGCAGCACTCACCAACGGCACCAACGGCCGCGTCTATCCACGAGAAGATACTGACGCTATGACCTCAGCAATCCTCGCCGCGATCGATGAAAGCCCGCAGCTGGGCGCGCAGGCCAAAACACTCGCCCAGACCCGCTTTAACACCTGCATCATGGCCGCACGCTTCAAGGCGATGTGTCTGGCGGCGGCAGGCCTCGGCGGGCGGCCGTGACAACCATGCGTGTAGCGCTGGTCAATACCGAAGCCCATCGCGGCGGCGCGGCGCGCATGGCGCGCCATTTGAAGCGCGCGCTGCGCGAAGCCGGGACAGAGGTTTGTCTTTATCACACCAGCGATCGCATCGCCGAACCCGGCTTGCACGGGATGAAGCGTCCCGGCTCACGACAGGTGAATGCACTGCTGGCCCGGCTAGGCGGCAGCATGACCGTCTGGGACATGGGACTCGCCGACGAACTGCTGGCACTGACCGCGACCGCCGACGTATTGCACGTTCACAACCTGCATGGCTACTACCTGAACTATCGCAAGCTGCTGCAAGCCTGGAGAGACCGACCCATCGTCTGGACCTGGCACGACCAATGGGGAGCCGTCGGGCGGTGTGGTATTCCCAATCAGGAGTGCGACCGCTGGCTAAGCGGCTGTGGCGCCTGCCCCCTGCCACAGGTTTACCCCGCCGCCTGGATTGACTGGTCGGCGGAGGAATACCGCTTCAAGTCGGCGCTCTATGCAGAACTGCGCAACCTGACCATCGTCTCGCCCAGCCGTTGGCTGGCCGAGCGCGCGCTGCAACGCGGCTTTGCGGCCGAACGCGTCCACGTAATTCCCAACCCGATCCCGATCGCCCAGTTCACCCCGTACCCCCAAGCCCTGGCGCGCGAAGCTCTGGGCCTGCCGCTTGAGGGGCCCGTGCTGCTGTTCATCGCCGCCGACTGCAATGACCCCCGCAAAGGTTTTGCTGACTTCAGGGCCCTAGCGGAGACTCTGGATGTCCCTGCGCTGGTAGTGGGCAAGCCGCCGCGTGAAAAATCGCCCTCACGGCGCTTCCACTACGCAGGTGTTATTCAGGACCTGGAGCGCCTTAAGCACTGTTATGCGGCGGCCGACCTGATGGTCATGACGACGGTCGCCGACAACTATCCCAACGTCATTATCGAGGCCATGGCCTGCGGTACCGCGGTGCTGTCTTATGAGGTCGGCGGCATTCCTGACCAGATGCCAGCTTTCTGGCAGGGGCTGGTGCCGCCCGGCGACCGTGCGGCGCTGATTCAGCGCTGCGACCAGCTGATCGGGGACTTGGGGGCGCTTGACGCACAGCGACCTGCGTTTCGTCAGCACGCCGTGGCGAACTGGGACCCGGCCGCAGTGGCCAGTCGGTATCTTGAGATTTACCAGCGCGCGATCGACGCCAACTAGGGCGAGGGCCGTGACTGCGGGCTAGCGGTCGCGCCCGAAGGCAGGAAGGTCCGCGTGATCGCCCACCATTCGGCCTTGCTATCCCAAGACTGCTGGCCGCCAGGCTTGCTGCAGACGTCCCAGCCGCCCCAGACGATGACGCCGTCAGCCAATTGCCGCGCAGTCTCCAGCTGCAGCCGCCAATACGCGGCACCCACAAACTGACAGCCGAGCAACTTGTTCGAGTTGTG
>JAURHQ010000149.1 GCA_030833185.1 Gammaproteobacteria bacterium
GCACGGCGCTGAGGGTGAACGTTGTTGTGGGGTCCTCCGCGCCGGCGCCAAACAGCGCCAAGACCAGCGGAAACAGGGGTGGAAAAGCGTAATCACGGCCGATGGCCAGCAACAGCGACCAGTCCGCCGCAGCGCCGCGCGCCAACTCCCGTGCCGCCGCGAGGTAGACATATGAATCGGCCAGCAAGCCGCCGAAGTCGCCGCGGAGATTCACCAGCAGATAAAGCGCGCACGCCGCGACGGCACCGAGCAGGCCAGCCCAGCGCGAAAGCGTCTGAGGGGAGTCGGCGGCGGGCACTAGCGGATCTCGAAGCGCTCAGCCTGCGCGACAGTCGCCTCCTCCAGCGTCCTTACCCGCAGCACCTTGGCCAGCGGCGGTCCTATCGCCAGCCACGTAGCCAGCGCCTCCTGCGCTGGCGATGTCCCACTGGCCAGCACTTCCACGCGACCGTCCGGCAGGTTGCGAACCCAGCCAAGCAGACCGAGGCGCACCGCTTCGGCCTGCGTCGAGGCGCGAAAAAATACGCCTTGCACGCGTCCCTCCACGAGGTAGCGACGCGTGATCATGCCGCGCTTGCGGCGGGCGCCATCAGCGCCGCCAGCGACACCCCGAGGCCCGCTTCGAGTTGCTGATGCTGGTGGGCGATGAGCGCGTATACCCGCTGGTCCTCGCCGGCGAGATGAGTCGGGTCATCCAGCGCGGTCAAGGGCGCCGGCACCAGTCGCAGCAGGTCGACCAGGCGCAGATCGTCCAGATCGCGGCACAGCAACCAGGCGAAGTCCTCGTCGCGCGCAATCCAGCGGGCGTCGCTCAGCACCCGCAGGCTGGCGGCCAGACTGCTGGCGTCAAAGGCCGGCTCGCGGGCCAGCAGCATGGCTTCGGTCAGCGCGTCCCCGCGCCGCTGGGCATCGTGCAGACACACCAGCAGGCGCCAGGCGAGATAGCAGGACGAGGCCTGCCAGGCGCTGGTCGGGGCTTTGCCACCGGCGACCGGCAAGGTTTCAAGGCAGCGCGTGAAAACCGCCCCGCCAAGCACAATGAACCAGCACAGATACACCCACAGCAGGAACACCGGCACCGTGGCAAAGGCCCCGTAAATGGCCTGCTGGGTCGGAAAATTACTCAGCCAGAACGCGAACAGGTGCTTGGCGATTTCAAACAGCAGGGCACCAACCAGACCGCCGAGCACCGCGTGCAGCAGGCGAATTCGCCGGTAGGGAATCGCCTTGTAGGCCAAAGCGAAGGCCACCCAGGTTGCGATCAGCGGCAACACCTGCAGCCCCACCGACGTCAACTGCGGAATCTCGCCGGCCCGCCGCAGCCAAGGCAGCGACACGACAAATGACGTGGCAACCAGACCTGCGCCGACCAGTAGCGGGCTCAGCGTCAGCAGCACCCAGTAGAGCAGCAGGCGCTTGCCCAGCGGCCGTCGATGCCGCACCTCCCAGAGGTCGTTGAACGCGGTTTCGATGTTTGCCATCAAGGACAGCACGGTCACCACCAGGGCGGCTGCGCCCAGGCCCTGCAGGGCGCGCGCCTTGGCCGCGAAGGCCAGAAGGTGCTGCTGGATCAGGTCGCCCATACCTGGCACAAAGCTCTTGAAGATAAAGTCCTGCAAGGTGTCCTGCCAGGCTTCAAACGCCGGGAACAGGGACAAGGTCGCGAAGCCCACGACCAGCAGCGGCACCAGCGCGAGCAGCGAGGTAAAGGCCAGCGAAGCGGCCAGTTGCGGGCATTGCGCCGCATGACCGCGACGGAACAGTTCGCGCAAAAACCAGCTTGAACGCCGCAATGATTCGCTCATGTCACAGCTGCCGCGCGGCGCCTGCGGGCCGGCGTAAGCCGGCGAGAGCGGAGCGGAACAGCCGGCAATAACGGCGTGTGGCTGTTGGTCAGCATGGTCGGGGGCTACACTGGCCACCGGCCGGAAAACGGTCAGATTGCGCGCTCATCTCATTCCTCCGCAGGCGCCGATCCACACGGAGTTGTCCCCGCATGATTGAAGTCCTCGTGCTCTATTACAGCCGGCATGGGCATGTTAAAGCCATGGCCGAGCAAATCGCGCGCGGCGTGCTGTCGGTCACCGGCTGCTCGCCGCGCCTGCGCACCGTCCCGCCCTGGGGCGCTGCCGACGACGCCATTCCAGAGGACGGCCCGCCCTACGTCACGCGGGACGATCTGCGCGAGTGCGCCGCGCTGGCAGTCGGCTCGCCGACGCGCTTCGGCAACATGGCGGCCGGCATGAAGGCCTTCTGGGATTCAACCAGCGACCTGTGGCTATCCGGTGCGCTGATCGACAAGCCGGCCGGCGTATTTACCGCTGCCTCCAGTCTGCACGGCGGGCAGGAGAGCACGCTGCTCAGCATGATGCTGCCGCTGCTCCACCACGGCATGATGATCGTCGGCCTGCCCTACAGCGAAGCGGCGCTGCAGGCCACGCGGGGCGGTGGCACCCCCTACGGGCCCAGTCACCTTGCCGGCGACCGCAACGACCGTGCGCTTGACGAGCATGAGCGCGAGCTCTGTGTGGCGCTGGGCCGGCGGCTTGCGACCCTCGCCCGCCGTCTAGCGACGAACTAATCCGTCAGGGCGAGCGTCGCCCGCACGAACGGCAGGGTCAGCGCGCGGCCGGCACTCAAGGAGGCTTCGTTCAATTGCTCCAGCGCCCTGTGCAAAGCCCGCCAGTCGCGCGGCAAACGGCGCAGCAGGTGCGCGGCGACCGACTCCGGCAGGCTCATGCCCAGCCGCGCGGCGGCCGCCATCAGCGCTTGTGCCTTGTCCTCGTCGTTCAGTTCAAGCAGGTGATAAACCAGCGCCGCGCTGAGCCGCGAGCGAAGGTCCGGCAGCCCCAGCGGTAAATGCTGCGGATTGCTGACCGCGCTCACCAGCAGCCGGTGTCCGCGCGCCTGCAGGCCGTTATACAGCGCAAACAGCGCGGTTTCCCACTCCGGCAGTCCGGCCACGGCGTCGACATCGTCCAGACACAGAGCAGTGAGGGCATCCAGCCCGTCGAGCAGCCCCGCACCGTGCCGTAAGGCTTCGGTCAGCGGCAGATACATGCACGACGCCCCGGCCGCATCCGCCGCTCCCAGCGCCGCTTGCAGGAGATGCGACTTCCCCGCGCCCGGTGCACCCCACAGCAACACGCACCAGGGCCCTGCCCCACCAGCGGCCCAGTGCTGGACCGCGCGCACGGCCTCGCCGTTGGCCCCGGCAAAAAAGCTGTCGAAACTCGGCGGCGGCTGACCAAACAGGCCCAGCGTCAGCTGGCGCCAGCGCGCGTCCTCGGCGCCCCCGCTCATGGCGGGGATTGGCGGTCGTAGAGCGAACTGCGGATGTATTCGTCGCGCGAATGCCGAAGCAGTACCACCACCGCGGCGGCCACCGGCAGCGCCAGCAACACGCCGACGAAGCCAAACAACTGTCCACCCGCCATCACCGCAAAAATCACCGCCACGGGGTGCAGCCCAATGCGCTCACCGACCAGCCAGGGCGAAAGCACCATGCCCTCCAGCGTCTGGCCGATCCCGAAGACCGCGAGCACGGCCAGCAGATGCCACAGGTCGCCGAATTGCAGCAAGGCCGCGCTGGCGCCCAACAGCACACCAACGATCACGCCCAGATAAGGCACAAAGCTGACCAGTCCGGCGATTACACCAATGGAGAACGCGAGTTCGAGGCCCACGGCCCACAGGCCCAGCACATAAATGCCGGCCAGTGCCGCCATCAGCGTCAACTGGCCGCGGAGAAACTCGGCCAGCACCAGATCGATCTCGCCGACGATAGCGACAAAGCGCGGTTCAATCCGGCGCGGCAGCAGCTGGCGGATCTGGGCCAGCAGGCCGTCCCAGTCGCGCAGCAGGTAAAACGTCACCACCGGCACCAGCAACAGGAAACTGACCCAGCCGAGCAGCGCCTGACTGGAGCGGCCGAGTTGCATCAGCACGTTGCGCACAACCGTCGACAGCTCGCCCCAGTGTCCGGCCATATGCTCGCGTAGCACGCCGGGTTCGATGTCGATGGCGAGTCCAAATCGCTCGTTGAGCCAGGGCAGGAACCGCTCATCCGCCCACACGAGGACCTGCGGCAGCTTGCCGACCAGCACCACCACCTGCTGCTGCAGGGCGGGCAATACAATCACCATGCCGAGTGCCGCTGCCGCGAGCATGCCGACGAACACGATGCCTACCCCCAGCGTGCGCGAGACCCCGCGCTTTTCCAGCCGATCGACCAGCGGGTCGCCCAGATAGGCCAGCAGGGCACTGGCCATGAACGGCGTCAACACCGGGCCCAGCAGATAGAGCAGGTAGGCGGTGGCAACGGTCACCGCGAGAACCCACCATTTCTGGGAATCAGTCATGGGCGGCGAGCGTCCAGTGGTTGTCGCCCTCGGCGGCGGGCGTCAGTTGGCCCGACAGGCGAATGCTTTGCACCAGCGCCGGCAGGCCGCCGCGGGCAACCAGCGCCACCTCCACGGCCTCGCCGCTGACTTCAGCGACGGTGAGGGAATCGACAATATCGAAGCCGCGCAGCAAGGCCATCACCCGCCCGTAATCTGCGGCACTGCGCAGACCGCCAACGTTCAGCCGCACCGCTGCTGCGGCGGCGTCTCCGCCCGGGCTTGCCGCGTAACGCGCCGCGACGGCTTCGGTCGCGCGGTCTACGGCCTCGCCGACCAAGGCGAGCGGGTCGACGCCCTGCCCGGTCCACTCTGCGGTCTCGGCATCCACCCGCCAGCGGAAGCTCGCGACCCACTCGCCCGCCGGCCCCTGCTTAAGCAAACCTGCCAGCAGCGGGGTGGCCGGCAAGCCCGCCGGATCCGGTGCGGGGGCTGGACCCAGCAGGGCGTCAAACAAGGTCGCTGGCGTGCCGGTCGCCGGCGCATTGGTCGGCACGCGGCGGTCGATAGGCAGGCCGCGTCGCGCAGCCGCCTCGGTCAGCGCGCGGAAGCTGGGCTCGGTTTGGGCATCGGGACTGAAGCGGCGACCGCTGGCGTCTTCAACCGCCAACCACACGCCGGTCAGCGGGCGGTCTCGCGACCACAGGCTGACGCCGCGCTCGCGGAGCGCAGCGCCCAACGCAGCGGCATCAAAGTCGACCCGCAGGCGAAAGCCGTCCGTCGCATTGCCATCACCCGCCTGACCCTGCACGGTCACAAAATTGCGCGCCTTGCCGAGCAGCTGCCGGATGCCGGCTTGCTCCAGCGTCTGCCGCGAGCCGCTGAGTTTGATGATGACCTGCCGAAACGCCTCGCCGATCCCGCGCTCGCTTTCAGCCACGCTGCGGTCGGCGACCGGCACCGTCGCGCTGTTCAGCCCGTCCACAGTCACTGCGGGCAAGCTCGGGACGAGCAGCGCGTTGAGCAGTAACGCGCCAAGGAGGCGGGAAATCATGCGGCGGACGCTAGGCAAAGGGCTGTTTGATGTCAAGGCAAGTCGCGGCCCTGCGCCGGTTTACGCCCCGATCCCCCGTCGCTAACATGCCGGCATGACGGACCCCAAACTCCCCTCTCTCAGCTATCGCGATGCCGGCGTTGATATCGACAGCGGCAACGCCCTTGTAGACCGCATCAAACCTTTCGCCAAATCGACCCTGCGCCCGGGCGTGGTCGGGGGACTGGGCGGCTTCGGCGGCCTGTTCAAGCTGGCGCCGGGCCAATATCAGGAGCCCGTACTGGTGTCTTCCACCGACGGCGTGGGGACTAAACTCAAAATTGCGATCGACCTCAATCGCCACGCCACCATCGGCATCGATCTGGTGGCGATGTGCGTGAACGATGTGGTGGTGCAGGGGGCGGAACCTTTGTTCTTCCTCGACTACTTCGCCACCGGCAAGCTTGACGTCGAGACCGCCGCCAGCGTCATTGAGGGCATTGCCGAAGGCTGTCGACAAGCGGGCTGCGCCTTGCTGGGCGGCGAGACCGCCGAGATGCCAGATATGTACGCAGCCGGTCACTATGACCTCGCCGGCTTCACGGTGGGCGTGGTTGAGGCGGCAAAGCTCATTGACGGCCGGCGCATCGCGGCCGGCGATGCCATCCTTGGCCTCGCCTCCAGCGGCGTGCACTCCAACGGCTACTCGCTGGTGCGCAAAATTGTCGCGCGGAGCGGCGTGGCGCTGGACAGCCCCTTCGATGACCGCACTCTGGGCGATGCGCTGATTGCCCCTACCCGCATCTACGTCAAACCCCTGCTCGCCGCGCTGGCCGCGCACGATTTGCGCGGTCTGGCGCACATCACCGGCGGTGGGATCACCGAAAACCTGCCACGCGTGCTGCCGCCGGGCGTGCATGCCTCTATCGATTTGACGAGCTGGCGCCTGCCGCCGGTGTTTGCGTGGTTACGCGAACAGGGCGGCGTCACCGAGGCCGAAATGCTGCGCACCTTCAACTGCGGTCTGGGCATGCTGGTCGTGGTGCCGGCGTCCGAGGCTGAGGCCGTGATCGCCACCCTCGCTGCCGCTGGCGAAACGGCCAGGCTCGTGGGGCGCATCGAGGCCGGCGCCGCCGAACCTGCCGTGGTCTATCGCGGCAGCCTGTAAGTACCGCGCGGCCCCGGCGACTGCACATGTCCCGCGGCTATCAGTACGACTACGCCAGCATCAACCCTGGCGTCTACGACCGCGAAGGCCGCCGACGCAAGGCCGAGACCATGACGGCGGTCCTGCGTGACTTTATCGCTGCGCCCCTGTCCGGCCTTTCCTTGCTGGACGTCGGCGGCTCCGGCGGCGCCATCGACATCGTGCTGGCTGAACACTTTTCGCGCGTCCTCAGCGTGGACATCGACGCCGCGGCGATTGCCCATGCGCAGACCCATTACCAGCGTGGAAACCTTGAGTTTCGGGTCGATAACGCAGAGCAATTAGCGCTGCCGGACGCCTCCTTCGACGTCGTGGTCTGTTCGCATGTCTACGAACACGTGCCGGATGCGGCGCGCCTGATGGAGGAAATCCGGCGCGTGCTCAAACCCGGTGGCGTGTGCTACTTCGCCGCCGGCAACCGGCTGGCGTGGAACGAGCCGCACTACAACCTGCCGCTACTGTCCGTCATGCCGCGCTGGCTGGCGCATCGCTATATAAGGCTGGCGGGCAAGGCCGATTTTTATCACGAGCAACATCTGAGCTGGTGGGGCCTGCAGCAACTGGTGCGCGGATTTGAGCGGCACGACTATACGGCGCGCATCGCCGCCGACCCGGCCCGCTATGCCGCGAGCTACCTGCTGCCGCCGGGCAGCCTCAAAACCACCGTGGCGCGGGCGGTGCTGCGCTTCGTGCCCTGGCTGTGTCCGGGCTATATCTGGCTGCTGCGCAAGCCCGTCTAGGGCGCACCGGCCTCATCCAGCGCCTCTTCCACGGCGGTCAAAAAGCCGCGCAGGATCTGCACCTCGGTATGCCGCAGGTGGGCGCCGCCCACCAAACGGGCAAGCCTGTCCGGCAGCCGCTTGGGCCGTTCGGGCTTGAAGAAATCCACCCGCACCATCGCCCGCTTGGCGTGTTCAACCAGTCCGGCCAGTTCGGCCGCGGTCGCCGGTAACTCCGCCTCAGCCGGGTCTGGCAAGCTGCCGGTCTGCGCGGCGAGTCGCCATTCATACGCGCAAATCTGCACCGCCTGCGCGAGGTTGAGGGAGCTGAAACTGGCATCGGTCGGAATGCGGATCGCCCGCTGACAGCACAACAGTTCTTCGTTGGTGAGGCCCGTCTGCTCGCGCCCGAACACGATGGCGATCGGCGCCTCGCCGGCCTCGTGCGCGGCGAACTCGGCGGCTTCCCGCGGCGGGGTGATGGCCAGATCCAGATAACGCGGCCTGGCCGTGGTGCCGAATACCAAACCGCAGTCGGCGACTGCCTCAGGCAGCGAGTCCACGACCCGCGCCGCGACCAGCAGGTTGTCTGCGCCGGACGCCCGGGCGGTCGCTTCGGCCGCCGGAAAGCGCTTTGGCTTGACCAGCACCAGGTGGCGCAGCCCCATGGTTTTCATGGCGCGGGCGGCGGCACCGATATTGCCGGGATGCGAGGTCTCGACCAGCACGATGCGCGTGCGATCGAGCAAGGAAGACAGGGAGGGAGAATCGGCTTCGGTCACGCAGGCTTTCGCTTATCCGTTAGAATCGCCCGCATTCTAGCGCGCGCGACCCGGCTTGCCGGCCGCGCGTTGCGGCCCCTTGTCAGTTAAAGGTTTTCTCATGCATCCCATGCTCAATATCGCCGTGCGCGCCGCACGTCGCGCCGCGAACGTCATCCTGCGTCATGTTGATCGCACCGATGCGCTGGAAATTACGCTCAAAGGCCGCCGGGACTATGTCTCCCAGGTCGACCGCGAGGCTGAAGTGGCAATCATCGAGACTTTGCGTTCGGCCTACCCCGACCATCAGTTTATGGCCGAGGAGTCCGGCGGCAGCGGCGACAGCGACTTCGTGTGGATCATCGACCCGCTCGATGGCACCACCAACTTCATCCACGGCTACCCCCAAGTGGCGATCTCCATTGCGCTGGAAGTGCGTGGTGAGGTCCAGCAGGCCGTGGTCTACGACCCGCTACGCGATGAGTTGTTTACCGCCACCCGGGGCAGCGGCGCCCAGCTCAATAACCGGCGTCTGCGGGTAAGCCGCTGCCGTTCGCTCGATCAGTCGCTGCTGGCTACCGGCTTTCCCTATCGGGAAGAGCACCTGATTGATCCCTATCTGAAATCATTTTCAAGCTTCCTGCACCGCGCCGACGGCGTCCGCCGCGGTGGCTCCGCCGCGCTCGATCTGGCCTACGTGGCCGCAGGGCGGCTGGACGGCTACTGGGAATTCGCGCTCAAGCCCTGGGACATCGCCGCCGGCATGTTGCTGGTGTCGGAAGCGGGCGGCATGGTCTCGGCGCCGTATCCGGGCCAGGACATGATGCGGACCGGCGACATCGTGGCCGCCACACCGAAAATCTTCCCTGGCATCATCGAGATTCTGCGCGAGCATCCGGTGCGTCAGTTAAGCCCGCCGGGCTGAGGGCTCACGCTAGCGCTCGCGGTAGATCAACATCGTAATCTGCTCCGATACCAGCCCAATGAGAAAAATGAGGATGGCGTTCGACAACAGCAATGCGCTCATGTTGGTGAAGCGGTGTTCCAGCAGAAAGGTATAGACGTAGTAGCCCGCGCCGGTAAAAAAGAACGCGAGGCTGATCGGTAGAAAAATTTTCAGCGGCGAAAACAAGGTGCCGATTTTGAAAATGATCAGCAGAAACCGCAGCCCGTCCTTCAGCGGATTGATGTGGCTGCGGCCAATGCGGGGATGAACATCGATCGGCACGTAGGCAATGCGGTAACCCGCCCGGAAAAAGGCCATCGTGCAGGTCGTGGGGTAGGAA
>JAURHQ010000014.1 GCA_030833185.1 Gammaproteobacteria bacterium
TGCACTGGCCGATGGCCGCCTGCGGCTTACGCCCAAGGCCAGCCGACCACTCACCGTGCAGGTGTTCGACAGTTGCGCCAGCCGGCGGCCCGGCGGGGCGCCGGATCCGCTCCGCGACGCGCTGGCGGCGCTGGGGCAGGCGGTGGCCAATCCGCCACTCGAGGCCCGCTACGCCGTGTGCTGCGGGGCGGCCGGCAGCCTGTCTGAACTTCATCCGCTCAGCGCGGCGCGCATGGCGGCGGCGCGGGTGCCAGCGGACGACCACCTGCCGGTGGTCGGCAGCGATCCGCGCTGCCTCGGGCATCTTGCGGCCGGCGGGCAGGCCGAGCGCTATTACGGGCTGGCGGAATTTGTCCTTGCCGCTTTCGACGTGCAGGGGGCGGCATGAGCGCGCCGGGCGTGCTTGGTCCCTTGATTCGCGCGCCGGACGGCGCGCTGGTGCTGGAGGATCCGGTCGACCTGCTCGGCTATCAGCGCGACTGCTCGGCGCTGCCCGCCGGGCGGGCCGGCATGGTGGTGCGCCCGCGCGACGCGGCGGACGTCGCCGAGGTGCTGCGCAAGGCCAGCGCCGAGCGGGTGCCGGTCTACGTGCGCGGCGGCGGCACCATGTATGCCGGTGGCGTGAACCCGGCGGCCGGCGGCGTGGTGCTGGACATGACCGGTCTCGACCGGATTCTGGAACTCGATCTCGACGCCGGCGTGGTGGTGGTGGAGCCGGGCGTGCGCTTCGGGGCCTTGAGCGCCGCGCTCGCGCCGCACGGTATGACCATCGGCATCATTCCCTCAACCTCGCCGGCGGCAACCATCGGCGGCGCGGCGTCGGCCCACGCGCTGGGCACCGGGTCCACGCGTTACCAAAGCTTCGCCGACGAAGTGGTCGGACTGGAAGTGGTGCTGCCGGACGGACAGATCCTGCGCACCGGCAGCGCGGCGGCCCGCGGCGGGCGCTTTTTCCACCGCTACGGCATGGGGCCGGATCTGAGCGGCCTGTTTCTGGGCGGCGATGCCAGCCTCGGCGTCATCACCGCCATCGCGCTGTGGCTGCGACCGCTGCCGGCGGCGCGGGCGACCGCGGTCTACGGTTTTCCCTCGGTGGCGGCGGCGACGGGCTTTGTGCTGGACGCCCAGCGCGGCGAGGCGCTCCGCAATGTCTGGTACGCCAGCGGCTATGAAAGCGCGACGATTCGCGGCCGGGTGGGCGCGGCGCGGCCGGATCTGGTACCGGAAGATCTGCCGGTTTTTTGCGTTGGCTGCGACTTTGGCGGCGAGGCGGATGAACTAGCGCGCGATCAGGCGCGGCTCCTCGCGCTCGCGCAGCGCCACGGCGGCGATGCCTTCCCGCTGTTCGACGAACTCTATTTCAACCGCCTGCGCGGCGAGCAGGTGTACTGGTATTCCTTCGCCGGCTATTTCGCCCGCTCGCGCTGCGGGATTCTGATGGCCTCGCTGCCCAGCACCCACCTGCCGGATTTCGTCGCCACGCTGGGCGCGATCCGCAGCCGCTACGCCGAGTTCCAGTGGGGCGGGGCGGTGGTGCTGTGCCGACGCGGTCTGCACGGCGGGGTGATGGGCTTCTACGACGAAGCGACGCAATGGCAGGCCGTGCAACCGGCGTTGCGCGAAGCCGCCGCCGCGCTGACCGCCGTCGGCTGTATTCCGTACAAAACCGGCAAGATCTGGGCGGCAGAAGTCGAGCAGATGAGCGCCTGGCACGGCACGCTCGACCGCCTGAAACAGACTTTCGACCCGGCCGGCGTGCTGTCGCCGGGCAATCTTGGCCTGCCGCGCGGCGGCCGTAATCCCACCTGAGGAGACTGCTGATGATCATCGCCCACGTGCGCTTCCCCACCGGCTCGGCCGACCGCAAGGCCTTCACCGAACGCCTGATGGCCACCACCCACAAATACGAAAAACTCGACGGCCTGATCCGCAAGTACTACCTCATGAGTGAAGACGGCCAGACCGCCGGCGGCATTTATCTCTGGGAATCCAAAGCCAAGGCCGAGGCCTGGTACAACGCCGAATGGGTGAAGAACATGACCGCCGCCTGGGGCGAGGCGCCGATGCTGGAATATCTGGACTGTCCGGTGGTGGTCGATGCCGCCCGCGTCATTACCGGCTAGCGCGGCATGAGCGAGTTTGTCCTGCACCCGACGCTCGCCGCCGACAGCTATTTGCTGGGGCGGGTCGGCGCGGTGCAGGTGCTGCTTCACCGCAGCGCCCAGTTCCCCTGGTTCATGCTGGTGCCGGAAGACGCCGCCACCGAACTGCACGAGCTGCCGCCGGCGCTGCGCGCGGCCTTGCAGGCGCTGGCCGATCGCCTCGGGCGCTTCGTGCTGCGGCATTGGTCCTGCGCCAAGCTGAACGTCGCCGCGATTGGCAACGTGGTGCCGCAGCTGCATTTGCATGTGATTGGTCGCCGACAGGACGACGCCCTGTGGCCACGGGTGGTGTGGGGGAACGTGCCGGCCGGGGCGCTGCGCAGCGCGGAGGAGGCGGCGGCGATTGCCGCGCGCCTGCGCGAGGCCCAGATTCTGGACTAGTGCGCTGCACTGTGTGGTAGCGGGAGCGGGACTCGAACCCGCACACTGTCACCAGCGGTGGATTTTGAGTCCACTGCGTCTACCAATTCCGCCATCCCGCCAAGGGGGCGCATCCTAACACTGGCCCTTGGGCAGTGTCTGCCCGTTGGCCCTGCATTATTTGTCTGATTGAGCCGCCGATGAATCTGGACGACTTTTTCTACGAGCTGCCGCCCGCGCAGATTGCCCAACACCCCAGCGCCGAGCGCACGGCCTCGCGTCTCCTGACGCTGGACGGCGCCAGCGGCCAGTGGCGGGACCGGCAGTTTCTCGACCTGCCCGAGCTGCTGGCGCCCGGCGACTGCCTGGTCTTCAACGATACCCGGGTCATTCCGGCGCGGCTCTTTGGCCGCAAGGACAGCGGCGGGCAGGTGGAGGTGATGGTCGAGCGCCTGCTCGATGCGCGGCGGGCGAAAGTGCAGATTCGGGCCAGCAAGCCGCCGCGCGCGGGCAGCCAGATTTTGTTTGACGAGCAGCCGGGCCTTGAGGTGCTGGGGCGGGACGCGGACGGCTTCTATGACGTTGGCTGTGCCGGCCCGGAGCCGCTTAGCGATCTGCTGCAGCGGGTCGGCCACATGCCGCTGCCGCCCTACATCACGCACGGCGACGGCGCGCAGGACGCCGAGCGCTACCAGACGGTTTACGCCCGCAGCCCGGGCGCGGTCGCGGCGCCGACCGCGGGCTTACATTTCGACACGGCGATGCTTGAGCGCCTGCGGGCAAGGGGCATCGCCCAGACGTTTGTCACCCTGCACGTCGGCGCCGGCACCTTCCAGCCGGTGCGCAGCGCGCGGATCGAAGATCACCGGATGCACGCGGAATATCTGGCGGTGTCGGCCGACACCTGCGCGACCATCGCGCGCACCCAGGCTGCGGGTGGCCGCGTGGTGGCGGTGGGTACGACCAGCGTGCGGGCGCTGGAATCAGTTGCCGCCGGTGGCGCGTTGGCGCCCTATGGCGGCGATACGCGACTTTTTATCACCCCCGGGGCGCCGTTCCGGGTGGTAGACGCGCTGATCACCAATTTCCACATGCCCTGTTCGACCCTGCTGATGCTGGTCTCGGCCTTCGCGGGGCACACGGCGGTGATGAACGCCTACCGCCACGCGGTGGCCGCCGGCTACCGGTTTTTCAGCTACGGCGACGCCATGTGGCTAACGCCGGCGCCCGGGGTGCGGCGCGTCTGAGCGCTGGTACACTGCCGCGCCTTGACGTTCGGACCCGCCTCATGCAGTTCACGCTAGACACCACCGACGGCAGCGCCCGCGCCGGCCGCCTGCAGTTCGCCCGCGGCGAGGTCGAGACGCCGGCGTTCATGCCGGTCGGCACCTATGGCACCGTGAAAGCGATGACGCCCGACGAACTGCGCGGGCTGGGCGCGCAAATTGTGCTGGGCAATACCTACCACCTGATGCTCCGACCGGGCGAAGAGATCATCGCGGCCCACGGCGGCCTGCACGGGTTTATGCACTGGGACGGCCCGATCCTGACCGATTCCGGCGGTTTTCAGGTGTTCAGTCTGGGCGAGATGCGCAAGATTGCGGAGGAGGGCGTGACCTTCAAGTCGCCCATCAACGGCGACCGGATTTTTCTCTCCCCGGAGCGCTCGATGGCGGTCCAGCAGGCGCTGGGCAGCGACATCATCATGGCCTTTGACGAATGCACGCCCTACCCGGCCACGCTGGGCGAGGCCAAGGTGTCGATGGAGCTCTCCATGCGCTGGGCGGCGCGCAGCAAGACCGCCCACGGCGGGCGGGGCGGGGCCCTGTTTGGCATCGTGCAGGGCGGGGTGTATCCGGCGCTGCGGGCCGAGTCGGCCAAACGATTACTGGACATTGGCTTTGACGGCTACGCCATTGGCGGCCTGTCGGTCGGTGAGCCGAAGCCCGACATGTACGAGATGACCGCCCACACCGCCGCGCTCCTGCCGCCCGACCAGCCGCGCTATCTGATGGGCGTCGGGACTCCGGAAGACCTGCTGGAGGGCATCCGGCGCGGGATTGATATGTTCGACTGCGTGATGCCGACGCGTAACGCCCGCAACGGCCACTTGTTTACCTCGACCGGCACGGTGCGCATCCGCAATGCCATCCACCGCCAGTCGCTGGAACCGCTGGACCCGGCCTGTGGCTGTTATACCTGCCGACATTACACCCGGGCCTATTTGCATCATCTGGACCGGTTGAACGAAATCCTCGGGGCCAGACTCAATACCATCCACAATCTGGCCTTCTACCTGGGCCTGATGCGGGACGCCCGACAGGCCATCAAGGCGGGGCGCTTCGAGGCTTTTGTGGCCGATTTTTACCGGGCGCGGGCCGGGGCCGAGGCCAGCGCATCCTGAATGCCTGCGGCCGCAGACCCTGTGTCATAATGCTGGCCGATTTTCGCGAGGGGTAACCATGTCTTTCCTGATCAGCGACGCCTGGGCGCAAACCGCGCCTGCCACCACCCAACAGGGCCTACTCAGCTTTCTGCCGCTGGTCGCGCTGTTTGTGGTGTTCTACTTTTTCCTCATCCGGCCCCAGATGCGCCGCCAGCGCGAGCATCAGGATTTGGTGAAGGGCCTCAGCAAGGGCGATGAGGTGGTGACCACCGGCGGGCTACTCGGGCGCGTCACGGAAGTCGGCGACACTTTCCTCAAGGTGGAAATCGCCAAAAATCTTGAGGTGCGGGTCCAGCGTCATGCGATCAGCGCCATCATGCCCAAGGGAACCCTTAAGGAACTTTGATCCCGGCGCCTCCGGCGCCGCGCAATCACTGAAAAAGCGATGACTCAGAATCAATACCCGCTGTGGCGCTATTTGCTCGTGCTCGCGATTTCGGTGCTTGGCGCCCTGTACGCGTTGCCCAATCTCTATGGCTTTGACCCGGCGGTGCAGGTTAGCGCCAGACGCGCGGCGCCGGTCGATGCGGCCTTCGAGAAAAACCTCGCCGATGCGCTGAACAAAGCCGGCATCAGCCCGAAATCCAGCGAACTAAGCGACAACCGGCTCCTCATCCGGTTCAAGGACGACGCAGCGCGCGCCGCCGGCATGACGGCGCTACAGGCGGCGATCGATGCCAAGCAATACCTGGTCGCGCTAAACCTGGCGCCGGCGACCCCGGCGTGGCTGCGTGCGATGGGCGGCAAGCCCATGTACATGGGCCTTGATCTTCGCGGCGGCGTGCACTTTCTGATGCAGGTGGACGTTGATGAAGTGCGCAAACAGACCGAAGAGCGCTTCATCACCGAACTGCGCGGCGCGTTCCGTGAAAAGAAAATCCGCTTCCGGGCGGTCTCCCACGCGCCGTCTGGCGGGGTCGATGTGACCTTCCTTAACGCTGAGGCCAAGGCCGCCGGCGTCGACCTGATTGGCAAGGATTTCCCGGATCTGCTGCTGACCGATGGCGGCGATGTTGCCGATTTCCCGATACGCCTCGCGCCCAAGCCTGCGTTTGTGAGCGAAGCCCGCAAGACCGCCATCAAGCAGAACCTGACCACGCTGCGTAATCGCATCAACGAGTTCGGCGTCGCCGAGCCGGTCATCCAGCAGCAGGGCGATAGCCGCATCGTGGTGCAGCTGCCGGGTGTGGAAGACACCGCCGAGGCGAAAAAGCTGATCGGCGCGACGGCGACGCTTGAGTTCCGCATGGTGGACGAGGCCGGCGACCTGAAAGCCGCCGCCGAAGGCAAGGTGCCGGCTGGCTCCAAGCTGTTCCAGCGCCGCACCGGCGAGCCGATTCTGCTCAAACGGCGGGTCATGCTGACCGGCGACTCCATCGTCGATGCGTCCTCCGGCGTCGAACAGCAAAACGGCGAACCCGCCGTGTTTATCACGCTGGACGGCAAGGGCGCGCGCAGCTTCGCCCGTTCTACCCGCGAGGAAATCGGTCACCCGATGGCGGTGGTTTTCATCGAACAGGTGGAAGGCCGGCGGGTGGAAGAAGTCATTAACGTCGCGACCATCCGGGATGAGCTGGGCAAGCGCTTCCAGATTACCGGTCTCGACAGCGGCGACGAAGCCCGCGATCTGGCGCTGTTGCTGCGCGCCGGCGCGCTGGCGGCGCCGATGGAAATCATCGAAGAGCGAACCGTTGGCCCGAGCCTTGGTCAGGCCAACATCGACCGCGGGTTTATGTCCTGCGTGGTCGGCTTCATCGCGGTCTGCATCTATATGCTGGTGTACTACCGGATGTTTGGCCTGATCGCCAACATCGGCCTCGCCTTGAACGTGGTGCTGCTAATCGCGCTGTTGTCGCTGCTGCAGGCCACGCTGACCCTGCCCGGCATCGCCGGCATTCTGCTGACGGTGGGTATGGCGGTGGACGCCAACGTGCTGATTAACGAACGCATCCGCGAGGAAATGCGCCGCGGGATGACGCCGCAGGCCAGCATTCACGCCGGTTACGAGCGGGCCTTTGCGACCATTCTGGACTCCAACGTCACCTCGCTGATTGCCGCCGTGGTGCTGTTCAGCTTTGGTTCTGGCCCGGTCAAAGGCTTCGCGGTCTCGCTGTCGCTGGGCATCCTGACCTCCATGTTTACCGCCGTGACCTGCACGCGCGCCATGGTCAACCTTATGTTCGGCCGGCGCCGGCTGAAAAGCCTGTCGGTCTGAGTCCGGGAGTTCGGCAAATGCTTCAGTGGAAAACCCCCAATTACGACTTCATGCAGTGGCGGCGCCTGGGCCTGTGGCTGTCGAGCGCGATCAACATTGCAGCCATCGTGTCGTTGTTCACCATCGGGCTCAATTTCAGCATCGAGTTCACCGGCGGCACGGTGGTCGAACTTGCTTATAAAGAACCGGCGAAGCTCGAAGAAATCCGCCAGACGCTGTCAAAGTCTGACTTCCACGGCGGCGTGGTGCAGAACTTCGGTTCGCCCGAGAACGTGCTGTTGCGGCTACCGCCCTCGGAAGCGGCGACCGGCGCAGAGGCCGCGAGCAAGGACATTGGGCTGCGCCTGAACAAGCTCTTGCCGGAGGCTGAAGTCCGGCGCGTGGAGTTCGTGGGGCCGCAGGTCGGCGAGGAACTGGCTGAGGACGGCCTCATCGCCTCGCTGATTGCGATGGTCGGCATTCTGATCTACGTCATGTTGCGCTTTACCTTCAAGTTTGCGGTAGGCGCGATCGTGGCGACCGTGCACGACGTGCTGGTCATCATGGGCTTCTTTTCGCTCAGCCAGCTCGAGTTTGACCTGACCGCGCTGGCCGCGGTGCTGGCAATCATGGGGTATTCGCTGAACGACACCATCGTTATCTTTGACCGGATTCGCGAGAACTTTCGCAGCATGCGCGTGGCGGAGCCAGTGAAGGTGATGAACACCTCGCTCAACCAGACGCTCTCCCGCACCATCAACACCCACGTGGTGACGATGCTGACCGTGCTGTCGCTGTATTTCCTCGGCGGCGCGCTGATCCACAGCTTTGCGACGGCGTTCATCATCGGCATTGTCGTGGGCACCTACTCGTCGATTTATGTGGCCAGCGCCTCGGTGCTCGCGCTGGGCGCGACCCGTCAGGACCTGTTGCCCATCCAGAAGGAAGGCGCGGACGTCGACGGCCGGCCTTGAGCCAGCCGCTCGCCCAGGCGCGGCAAGTCCGCTCATGAAACTGGTCGCCGACCGCGTGATGGTCGATGCGGCCGAAGCTTTCGGCGACTTTGGCGATCTGTCGCTGGTAGACGGACGCAGTCTGGCGCCGTCTGATCTCGCCGATTGCGACGTGTTGCTGGTCCGTTCCGTCACCCGCGTCAATCAAGCCCTGCTGGCTGATAGTCCGGTGCGCTTTGTCGGCACCGCGACCGCCGGCACTGACCATATCGACCTTGACTACCTCGCCGGGCAGGGCATCGCGTTTGCGGCCGCGCCGGGCTGTAACGCGCGCGCGGTGGGGGAATATGTGCTCGCTTGCGTGCTGGCCCTGCACCCGGTGCGAGCGCTGGACGGCCTGCGCTGCGGCATCATCGGGCTTGGTCACGCCGGTAGCGCCGCCGCGCGCCTGCTGGCGGCCGCTGGAGTAAGTTGCATTGCCTGCGACCCGCCGCGCGCCGCGGTCGAAGGCGAGCAGGGCTTTGTGACGCTGGCGGCGGCGCTCGACGCCGACATCGTGAGCCTGCACGTGCCTTTGCGAGATGACGGCCCGTGGCCAACGCGTCACCTGCTGGGAGCACCTGAATTGGACCGGATGCGCCCGGGCGCTTTGCTGATCAACGCGGCCCGCGGCGGGGTGGTCGATGAGACCGCCTTGCATACCGCGCTCACCGCCGGTCGCCTGCGCGCGGTGCTCGATTGCTGGATGAACGAGCCGGCCGTGGCGCCCGCCCTGCTGGCGCGGGCCGAGGTCGCGACCCCGCATATTGCCGGGCACGCCCGCGAGGCCCGGGCCCGCGGCACCTCGCAGTTACGGGTCGCGCTGGCGGCGTATCTGGCGCGGGTGCAGCCCGCCGCCTTGGCGGGCTATCCGCCGGCACCGACGCTCGATCTGGGCGGCCAGCGCGGCTGGGCAGCCGTCCGCGCGGCCGTCCGCCATTGCGTTGATCCTCTCGCGCAAAGCGCGATTTTTCGTGCGGAGACCGCACGCCATGGCAGCGCCGTGTTTGATCGGCTACGCGCGCAGTTTGGTGAGCGTCGCGAGTTCGCCGCCCAGCCGGTTGCACTGCCGCAGGGCGATGCGGATACTGCGCGGCTCCTGCAACGCTTCGACTTTCCGGTACTGACGATATGAGCGCGGACACCAGCTCCCCGGCGCCCCTGCTGGGCACGCCCCTGACCGATACCGCCGTGCGCCTGATGCTGCTGGGGGCGGGTGAACTGGGCAAGGAAGTGGCCATCGAAGCCCAGCGACTGGGCGTTGAAGTCATCGCGGTTGACCGCTACGCCAACGCGCCTGCGATGCAGGTGGCGCACCGTGCACATGTCATCAACATGCTGGATGGCGATGCGCTGGAGGCGGTGATTCGGGCCGAGCGCCCGCACGTGATTCTTCCTGAAGTAGAAGCCATTGCCACCGACCGTCTGCTGAGGCTTGAGGCCGAGGGCTGGCGCGTCGCGCCGACTGCGCGCGCCGTGCGCCTGACGATGGATCGGGAAGGCATTCGCCGGCTGGCGGCGGAAGATCTGGGCGTCCCCACCTCACCGTATGAATTTGCCGGCTCGGCCGCCGAGTGCGAGGCCGCTATTGCCCGCATCGGCATTCCCTGTGTGGTCAAGCCGGTGATGAGTTCATCGGGCAAGGGGCAGGTGGTGGTGCGCGATGCGGCAACCGCAGCCCAGGCCTGGGCCAGCGCTGTGGCGGGCGCGCGCGCCGCTGTGCCGCGTGTGATCGTCGAGGGTTTCATCGAATTCGATTACGAAATTACCCTGTTGACGGTGCGCCACGTGGGCGGCACCAGTTTCTGTGCGCCGATTGGTCATCTTCAGATCGACGGCGACTATCGCGAGTCCTGGCAGCCGCAGCCGATGACCGAGGTGGCCCGTGCGCGCGCCGAAGATATCGCGGCCCGGGTGACCGCCGCGCTTGGCGGTCATGGCCTGTTTGGCGTAGAGCTTTTCATCCGCGGCGATGAAGTCATTTTCAGCGAAGTCTCACCGCGACCGCACGACACCGGCATGGTGACGCTGGTCGGGCAGGCCCTGTCCGAGTTCGCCCTGCACGTGCGGGCCGTGCTCGGTTTGCCAATCCCGGGCATTGAACACTGGGGGGCAGCCGCATCGGTCGCCATCCTCGGCGAGGGCGACGGCAGCCGGATTACCTACGCCGGTGCGGCCACCGCGTTGGCTGAACCTTCAACCGAGTTACGCGTTTTCGGCAAGCCCGAAGTGCACGGCAAGCGCCGTCTGGCAGTAGCGCTGGCCCGAGGCGCTACTCTGGATGAGGCCCTGCGCCGCGCGCGTCAGGCCGCCGCCGCCATCGAAATCAACATACAATCCTGACTTCTACCCCCGACAGGACCAGCGAGGAGCCCCCATGCGACTGATGCACACCATGCTGCGAGTGACCAATCTTGATCACGCGCTAGCGTTCTATTGCGACGTGCTGGACATGAAACTCATCCGCCGCAAGGACTACCCGGAAGGGCGTTTTACGCTGGCCTTTGTGGGCTACGGCGACGAGATGGATTCCACCGTGCTGGAACTCACCCATAACTGGGACACCAACGCCTACGAGATGGGCAGCGCTTACGGACACATCGCGATCGGCGTGAGCGATGTCTACGCCACCTGCGATCGGGTGAAAGCGCGCGGCGGTAAAGTGGTGCGCGAAGCCGGTCCGATGAAGGGCGGTAAGACCGTCATCGCCTTCCTTGAGGACCCGGACGGCTACAAGGTTGAGATCCTGCAGGACGAACCCAACGTCGGCTAATTACGGTCCGGCGCGCCTTGCGGGCGGCGCCGGGCTTTGTGCTACAGTGCCGGCGGTTTTTCCCGCCGCACTGCACTGCAATCTCTCTGTGTGCCCGCCAACCCGGGCGCGATGCTGATGGAGAACGTCCCGATGAAACAGCAAGTCATGAGCAAGATTTTCCTTATTCTGTGCGTCCTGTTTGGCGCGAGCGCGGCGCAGGCCGAGGGCGATGCGCAGCAAATCGTGCAGACCACCACCGCCGAGGTGATGGCGCGGGTGAGAGCCGAGAAAGACACGCTACGCGCGCAGCCCGCGAAAATGTATTCGCTGGTCTCGGAGATGATTTTTCCGCACTTCGATTTCGCGATCATGTCGCAGTTCGTGCTGGGCGCGACCTGGAAAACCACGCCGCCCGAGAAGCAGGCGGCCTTCGTCGAACAGTTCCGCCGCCTGCTGGTACGCACTTACGCTACCGCGCTGCTCGAATACTCCGACCAGCGGGTGGAATATCCGCCGTCGCCGGCGGCCAATAATCCGAAAACCGCCACCGTCCGTCAGGACATCGTGCAGACCGTGGGCAAAGTCCTGCCCATCGTTTACCGCCTGCACAACAAGACCGGCGAGTGGAAAGTATTTGACGTTGAAGTTGACGGCATCAGTCTGGTCAAGACCTTCAAGTCTTCGTTCGCGCAGATTCTCACCGACGGCGGCATCGACAAGCTGCTGGAAAATCTGACCTCCAAAAACAAGGACCTCGGCGCCTGAGGCGCCGGGCTCATCGACAAGGCGCCGAACACGCTCATGCGTAAAGAAGAGATCAAGACGCTGCTGGAAGCCGGCCTTGCCGGCGCGGAAGTGGCGGTGGATGGCGACGACGGCGTGCATTTCGCTGCCCGCGTGGTCTATCCGGGCTTTGGTGGACTGAATCCGGTCAAGCGGCACCAGCTGGTTTACCGCGCGCTGGGCGATCGCATGCAACAGGCTATCCACGCGCTGTCATTGCAGACTTTCACCCCTGAAGAGTGGGAACGCCAGAAGCCCTTCGCGAATCTCCAGTAGGGCTGCGCCATGGATAAATTGATCATTCAGGGCGGCGCCAGACTTCAGGGCGAAATCCGCATTTCCGGCGCGAAGAACGCCGCACTGCCTATCTTGGCCGCTACCTTGCTGGCGAACGGACCGGTCACGGTCCGCAACATGCCGCACCTGCACGACATCACGACCACGATGGAACTGCTGGGGCGCATGGGCTTGGAACTGACGGTGGACGAACGCATGAACGTGCACGTCGACAGCTCCACTATTCGCGAGTTTTTCGCTCCCTACGAACTGGTGCGCACCATGCGCGCCTCAATTCTGGTGCTGGGACCCTTGCTGGCCCGATTCGGTCGGGCCGATGTCTCGCTGCCCGGCGGCTGCGCGATTGGTTCGCGTCCGGTGAATCTGCACCTGCAGGGCCTGGCGGCGATGGGCGCAGATTTAAGCGTCGATGGCGGCTATATCCGGGCGACCGCGAAGCGTCTTAAAGGCGTCGACCTGTGGATGGATCTGGTCACCGTGACCGGCACCGAAAATCTCATGATGGCGGCGACCCTGGCCGACGGCGTCACGGTGATCCGCAATGCCGCGCGTGAGCCGGAAGTGGTGGATCTCGCCAACTGCCTGATCAGCATGGGCGCAAAAATTGAAGGCGCCGGCACCGATACGCTCCGCATTGAAGGCGTCGACGAGCTACACGGCACGAGCTACGAGATCCTGCCCGACCGCATCGAGACCGGCACCTATCTGGTCGCGGCCGCGATGACCGGCGGCAACGTGAAGCTCAAAAATACCCGGCCCGACCTGCTTGAAGCGGTGCTGGCCAAGCTCACTGAATCCGGCGCGCAAATTACTTCCGGCGAAAACTGGATCGAACTGAAAATGGACGGCCGTCGTCCGCGCGCGGTGAGCCTGCACACCTCGCCGTATCCCGGCTTTCCGACCGATATGCAGGCGCAGTTCACCGCCCTGAACGCCATGGCCGAAGGCACGGGCGTGATTACCGAGTCGGTGTTTGAGAACCGCTTCATGCACGTGCTGGAACTGCAGCGCATGGGCGCGCAGATCAAGGTTGAAGGCAATACGGCGATCATCACCGGCGTGCCGCAACTCAAAAGCGCGCCGCTGATGGCGACCGACCTGCGCGCTTCGGCAAGTTTGGTGCTGGCCGGCCTGGTGGCGGACGGGGCGACCGAGGTAGAGCGCATCTACCACATCGACCGCGGCTACGAGACCATCGAAGAAAAGCTCTCCAACCTCGGCGCCCAGATCAGGCGGGTTCCCGCCTGAGCGGGCCGACCGCAGTTGAGCGCCAATCGCCATGAATCATCTCTCGAATAGCGACCAGCTGATTGTCGCGGTCTCCAAGGGACGCATCCTCAAGGACGCGCTGCCCTTGCTGGCCAAAGTCGGCGTGACGCCGCTCGAAGATCCGGGCGTCTCGCGCAAGCTCATTCTGGAGACCACCGACCCCGCCATTCGACTGGTGGTGGTGCGCGCCAGCGACGTGCCGACCTACGTTGAATACGGCGCTGCCGATGTCGGTGTCGCCGGCAAGGACACGCTGCTGGAATATGAGGGTGACGGCTACTACGAGCCGCTGGACCTCAAGATTGCCCGCTGCCGCTTGATGGTCGCAGGGCCGGTAGCGCCCGGCACGCCGCCTGCCCGCCTGCGCGTGGCCACCAAATACGAACACATTACCCGTCGCTGGTACGCCGAGCAGGGGGTGCAGGTCGAAGTCATCAAACTGTACGGCTCGATGGAACTTGCGCCGCTGGTGGGATTGGCGGACCGCATCGTCGACTTGGTGGACACCGGGAATACCCTGAAGGCCAACGGCCTTGCGCCGCTTGAGCACCTCTGCGACATCAGTTCGCGCCTGATCGTGAACAAGGCCTCGATGAAGACCAAACATGCCCGGGTCACGGCCTTGATCGGTGCGCTGGCGGAGGCCGTAGGCGAAAGCTCACCGTGGTCGAACCCATGAGCCGGCCACTGGCGCGACTGTCGACCAGCGCCGCCGACTTCGACCAGCGCCTGCGCGAACTGCTGGCCTTTGATCAGGACACCGATGTGGCCGTACAGGGCACAGTGCGTGAGATTCTGGCGGCCGTCCGCACGCGCGGCGACGCTGCCCTGCTGGAATATACCAATCGCTTCGACCGGCGCGCGCTGGCGAGTGCTGCCGAACTTGAAGTGCACGACCTGAACCGTTTTCGCGCTCAGGTCCCCACCGACGTGTTGGCCGCGCTGTCCGCTGCGGCCGAACGCATTCGCGATTACCACCAGCGCCAGCGGCAAGTCTCCTGGGAATACACGGACGGCGATGGCACCGTGCTGGGACAGCAAATCACGCCGCTCGATAGGGCCGGCGTTTACGTGCCGGGCGGCAAGGCGACCTATCCGTCCTCGGTGCTGATGAATGTGATGCCGGCCAAGGTGGCAGGCGTACGCGAAGTGATCATGGTGGTGCCTGCCCCGCAGGGTCTGATTGAGCCGGTGGTGCTGGCGGCGGCCGCGATCGCCGGCGTAGACCGGGTGTTCTCTATCGGCGGGGCCCAGGCCGTCGCCGCGCTGGCCTACGGCACAGCGACCGTGCCGGCGGTCGACAAGATCGTCGGACCGGGCAATATCTATGTGGCCACTGCCAAAGCGCAGGTGTTTGGCCGCGTCGGCATCGACATGATCGCGGGGCCGTCGGAAATTCTGATCGTCTGCGATGGCGGTACCGACCCGGACTGGGTGGCGATGGATCTTTTCTCGCAAGCCGAGCACGACGAACAGGCGCAGTCCATTCTGATTTGTCCGGATGCCGGGTTTCTGGATCAGGTGGAGGCCAGCATCCGGCGGCTGCTGCCGGGTATGGAACGCGCCGCCATCATCGCCGAATCGCTGGCGCGCCGTGGCGCTTTGATTGACGTGCGCGACCTCGATGAAGCGGTTGAACTCATCAATCGCATCGCGCCCGAACATCTTGAACTCTCGGTCGCCGAGCCTCGGCAACTGCTGCCGGGTATCCGGCACGCCGGGGCCATTTTCATGGGCCGCTATGCCAACGAACCGCTGGGCGATTACTGCGCAGGGCCTAATCACGTGCTGCCGACTGCCGGCACCGCGCGATTTTCTTCGCCCCTCGGGGTCTACGATTTTCAGAAGCGCTCGTCGATTATCGAGCCTTCAGCCGACGCCGCCGGGCGTCTCGGACTGCTTGCCTCCACGCTCGCGCGGGCCGAAGGCCTGACCGCTCATGCGCGTTCGGCCGAGTTTCGGATCAGACCCGACCAGAAGGCCTGAGACCCGTCTGTCGAAGCCCGCAAAGGCGGGCTGTCAGCCAATTTTTTGATGCTATACTCGCCGACGATCCGCGCCGTGCTGGATACGGTCTTCCGTGCCTGTCGGGTATCGATGACGCCGCAGATCTGCTTTGAGTCAAGACGGGGCCGCCGCCAGCCAGCGCTGCGGGGGTTGCCCAGCAACAGGAGACTTTTCAGACCATGAGTGACGACGCCGTCGATCCTCGCAGACGCCGCTTTCTCACCGGCACGACAGTCGTGATCGGTGGAATTGGCGCTGCTTTCACCGCCGTGCCCTTTCTGTCTTCCTTCCAGCCGAGCGCGAAAGCCAAAGCCATTGGCGCGCCGGTTGAAGTGGACATCAGCAAACTTGAACCCGGTCAACGCGTGGTCCAGAAATGGCGCGGCAAGCCGGTGTGGGTGGTACGCCGCACCCCCGAGATGCTGGAAAATCTGAAAAGTTTTGACGCCAGCGCGCTGCGCGATCCGAAGTCCGAGAAGTCTGAACAGCCGGAGTACGCCAAGAATGACTGGCGTTCCGACAAGCCCGAATACCTGGTGCTGGTCGGCATCTGCACCCATTTGGGTTGCTCGCCGAGCTTCATCCCCGAAGCAGGTGCCCCGGAAGTCGGTGCGACCTGGAAGGGCGGCTTTTTCTGCCCCTGCCACGGTTCGAAGTTCGACCTCGCTGGCCGGGTGTTCGCCGGGGTGCCGGCACCATCCAATATGGTGGTACCGCCGTACCGCTTCCTCACCGACACCAAACTGATTGTGGGTGAAGACAAAGGAGCTGCGGCATGAGCAACAAACTGACAGCCTTGCGTGACTGGGTCGACGACCGCTTCCCGCTGATGACGCTGTGGAACGACCACCTCGCCAAGTACTACGCCCCGAAGAATTTCAACTTCTGGTACTACTTCGGCGCCCTGTCGCTGGTGGTGTTCGTGATCCAGATCCTCACCGGGATCTGGCTGGTGATGAACTACAAGCCGGACGCCACGCTGGCCTTCGGCTCCGTCGAATACATCATGCGCGACGTCGACTGGGGCTGGTTGATTCGCTATATGCATTCAACCGGCGCGTCGATGTTCTTCGTGGTGATCTACCTGCACATGATGCGGGCATTGCTGTACGGCTCGTACAAGCAACCCCGGGAACTGGTGTGGATCCTCGGCATGTGCCTCTACCTTGCGCTGATGGCGGAAGCCTTCATGGGCTACTTGCTGCCCTGGGGTCAGATGTCTTTCTGGGGCGCACAGGTGATCATCTCGCTGTTTGGCGCTATCCCGGTGATTGGCGGCACGCTGGCGGAATGGATTCGCGGCGACTACGTGGTGTCCGACATCACCCTCAATCGCTTCTTCTCGCTGCACGTCATTGCGCTGCCTTTCGCGATCGCCGGGCTGGTGTTCCTCCACATCATCGCCTTGCATGAGGTGGGCTCCAATAACCCCGACGGCGTTGAAATCAAGAAGAAGAAAGATGCCGACGGCAAGCCGCTCGACGGGATCCCCTTCCACCCGTACTACACGGTGAAGGATCTTGTGGGCCTGACCGTCTTCCTGATGATCTTCTCTGCCGTGGTGTTCTTCGGGCCGGAAATGGGTGGCTATTTCCTCGAAGCGAATAACTTCATTCCCGCCAATCCCATGAGCACGCCGCAGCACATCGCGCCGGTGTGGTACTTCACGCCCTACTACTCAATCCTTCGCGCCAACACCATCAATTTCCTGTGGATTGATGCCAAGGTGTGGGGGGTGGTTTTCATGGGCCTCGGCGTCTTGTCGTTCTTCTTCCTGCCCTGGCTGGACCGCAGCCCGGTAAAGTCCATCCGCTATCGCGGTGTGCTGTACAAGGGCGCGCTCAGCATCTTTGTGGTGTGCTTCCTGATCCTGGGCTATCTGGGTCTGTTGCCGCCGACGGAAGGCCGGACGCTGGTTGCGCAGATTTGCACCGTAACCTACTTCCTGTTTTTCCTGCTGATGCCGATTTACACCAAATTAGACAAGACCAAGCCGGTTCCGGAACGGGTGACGATGTGATGCGTACCTTGCTCGCAACTATTTTTCTGGCGGCCTTTACCCAGTTTGCCGTGGCAAGCGAGTCGGGCCTGAAGTTAATGAACGCAAAAGTCGATCTGCACGACAAAGCCTCCCTGCAACGGGGCGCCAAGATGTTCGTGAACTACTGCGTCAGCTGCCACTCGGCGCAGTACATGCGCTACAACCGCGTGGCGGCAGATCTGGGCATCCCCGAAGACGTCATGAAGGCGAATCTGATGTTCACCACCGACAAGGTCGGTGAACCGATGACCGTCGCCATGCGCCCGGAAGACGGCCAGACCTGGTTTGGGGTCGCGCCGCCGGATCTGTCGGTGGTGGCCCGCTCCCGCGGCGCCGACTGGCTGTACAGCTACCTCAACGGGTTCTATGTCGATGCCACCCGTGCTTCTGGCGTCAACAACCTGTATTTCCCGGGCGCGGCCATGCCGCACGTGCTGTGGGAACTTCAGGGCCTGAAGCGGGCGGTGTTCGCCACCGAAACCACGCACGACGGCGCGACTCATCAGGTATTTGAACGCTTCGAGACCGCGCGCCCAGGCGTGTTAAACGAGGTGGAATACCAGCGCGCGACGCGCGATTTGGTGAACTTCATGGTCTACGTCGGTGAGCCCGCCAAGCTGGTTCGCTATGCGCTGGGCATCAAGGTCATTGGGTTCCTCTGCATTTTCTTCATTGCTGCGTATCTCCTGAAACGCGAGTACTGGAAAGACGTACATTGAGATGACGTCTACGGCAAACCGGCGGTCAGGACTCACGCTTTATGTGGACGCCGCCGATCTTGCCGGGCACGCCGTCCGTCTGGTGCTGGCGGAAAAATCGCTAAGCGCCGACATCCACTACGTCACGCCGGAAACCTGTCCGGAAGACCTTTACGCGCTCAATCCCTACCACCAGATCCTGACGCTGCTCGATCGGGAACTGGTGCTCTATGACCAGCCCATCATGCTGGAGTATCTGGATGAGCGTTACCCACATCCGCCCTTGATGCCTACCGATCCCATGTCCCGCGCCAACAACCGACAACTGCGCGGGCGCATCAGCCGGGAGCTGCTGGAGGCGACGGGGGGATTCAAAGGCGGGACCGCTGCGGTGAATCAGGCTCGGCGGGTGATCAGCGACAATCTCCACGCGATTGCGCCCATCTTTTCGCACCGCAAATTCTTCATGTCAGACGAATTCTCGCTCGCGGACTGCTGCCTTGCGCCGCTGTTGTGGCGCTTGCCGGTCTATGGGGTAAATCTGGCGCCCGAGGCCAAGCCGCTAGCCCGCTATGCCGACGCCATTTTTTCGCGCCCCGCATTCCGCCACAGCCTGTCCGCCGTGGAACGCACGATGCGGGCCTGACAGCCATGACCGAGCCAACCGGCATGTCGCCGACCAAACCCTATCTGCTCCGTGCGATCTACGAATGGATCGTCGATAACGGCATGACACCGCATCTGTTGGTCAACACGGAAGATCCACAGGTCCGCGTGCCCACGCAGTTCGTCAAGGACAACAGCATCGTGCTCAATATTTCGCCGGGCGCGGTGCGTGATCTGCTGTTGCGGAATGACTTCATCAGCTTCAGCGCCCGCTTTGGCGGCGTGCCGCATGAGGTTCTGGTGCCACTCAGCGCGGCCCGCATGATTTACGCGCGGGAGAATGGACAAGGCATGACGCTACCGGACGACGCGCCAGCCGGCGCCGAAGCAGGTGTCCAGCCGCCAGAACCGCCGCCTTTGGGCGGCGGGGCGCCGCCCAAAGGCGCTCATCTGCGCCGAGTGAAGTAGGGGCGCTTATTTCGACGCGGCAGCAGCCGGCGCCTCGAACAGCTTCACCACTTTCTTCACGCCGGAGACGCCGGCCACCACCTCGGCCACCGCATCGCCGGTGGCCTGATCCAGCAGACCCATCAGATAAACGACGCCGGTTTCCGTGGTGACGGTGATGTCATTCGTGGAGATATCGGAGATCGTGATGAGCTTGCTCTTCACCTTGGTGGTGATGAGGCCATCGTTCGTCCGCTCCAAGGCGGGAATCGGTGCGCCGATGGTGACCTCGTTATAGACGTGCCGCACCTTGGCAACGCGCGAGACGTATTCGAGCGCCCGTGTGCGGAGTTCTTCGGTCGGCGCCTGACCCACCACCAGCACCATGCCGTTGTAGCTGGTGACGTTCAGGTGGGCCTGCTGGGCGATTGCGCCATCCGCCTGAAAGAAGTCGTTCGCTTTCGACTCGATCATGCGGTCGTCGAGGATGGTGCCGGTCGTCCGCTGGTCTGCCACCACCGCGGCGGTGGTCATGGCACCGCCCGCAACGACGGCCGCGCAGCCCTGGAGGAGACCGGCGCCGGGTGCCACCAGCAGAAGAGTCAGCAGCAGAGGTGTTTTCATTCGGAGCGTCCTTTCGCTGGGAAATGGGATGTGGCGCCATCGATGACGTGGCGATCTATCAATTCGCAAAGGCAGTGGATGGCGGTCAGGTGAATTTCCTGAATCCGGGCCGTCACCGCGCTGGGCACGCGGATTTCGACGTCCTCCGCGTTCAACAGTTTGGCCGCCGGGCCGCCATCGCGGCCACTGAGCAGGACCACTCGCAGACCCCGAGCCTGCGCAGCCTCGATGGCGCGCAGGATGTTGGGCGACTTACCGCTGGTAGAAAAGGCCAGCAAGACGTCGCCGGCACGCCCTAGCCCGCGCACCTGCTTGGCGAAAATTTCGGCAAAGTCGTAGTCGTTACCGATGGACGTGACGGTCGAAGCATCGGTGGTCAACGCTAACGCGGAAAGTTCCCGGCGCTCGCGCTCGAAGCGATTTAGCAATTCAGAAGAAAAATGCTGCGCATCTGCGGCCGAGCCGCCGTTGCCGCAACTCAGGATTTTGCCCCCCGCATCCAGCGCCGCGATGAGCACGCTGGCCGCACTCGCAATGCTCGGCGCCAGCGCCGTTCGGCATAGATTTTTTAGCGCCGCGCCCTGCTCGAAGATCTCGCTGATGCGCGCTACAGAAACTTCCATCGATCACCTGACTGCCTGCGGAGCGAGGTCGATTATGCCGTAAACGCGGCCTTGATCCATGCGATACGACAACTCTCGCCGACGCCCTCGATCCCCACCACATCAAAGCGACAAGGGCGAGTCCCCTGCGCCGGGTTGCGCTGTAACCAGCAGGCCGCAGCGTGCAGGACGCGCCGCTGTTTGCTCGGGGTAACGCTTTCAAGTGCGCCCACGAAACGGTTGCTGGCGCGAAACCGAACCTCGACGAAGACCAGCGCCGGTCCGTCTTCCATGATGAGGTCGAGTTCCCCGCCACGGGCCGTGAAATTGCGGGCCAGTGGCCGCAGGCCTTGCGCCACCAGCCAATGCTCGGCCTGTATTTCGTAGGTTTTACCGCGGAGCCGGGTGTTCAGCGCCTTCAGCATGGCCGCGCTTAGGGCAGCAGTCGCGCTTGGCCGCCCGAGAACTGCGCCCATGCCAGACGGCGGTGAATCATGCCTTGCTCATCGATCCACAGTTCGCCGGTCAGACCCGACAGGCTTTGGGCTGGATCGCCGCGCAACTGACGCAGCTTGCCGATCAGTCGCCAGGCATCGGCGCCGAAAGCAAACAAGCGCTGCTCGGCCGGGGGCATTTTCCAGTACTTGCGCGCGGCGGCGTGGAGGGCGGCATCGCCCTGCGCCAGCGTCCAGGGCGTATCGCCAAACATCACGCCGTCCAGATCTTTGTCCGCCCGGGTGTTAGCAGTCCCCTCGTGGATGAGCGACGTAGCGTAGATCGCGACCGCGTCGGTTCCAAAGTACCGAAACTGGGGCAGGATTTGCCGGGCATCGACTGGTTCGGCAGCCATGATCACGGCGTCGACGTCGTCGCGTGTTTGCATGTCAAAGGCAACCGCTCGCCCGAGCAGCCGCTGGAGCGCGCTCGCGCGCGTCTGGCTTTCGCTCAGGCCGAACAAGCGTTTCACCGATTCGCCGTAGGAGCCGACGTTCCGGTTGAAGCGTGCCGAGCCCAGCACCTCGCCGCCCAGCGCCTGCCAGCGCGCTTCGAAGGCCCCCAGTAGCCGGGTGCCCAGATCGGTATTGGGCACCAGCACCACCGGGCGCCGGCGGTTCTCGCGCCACGCGCGGTCGGCGGCGTCGATGACTTCATCTTCCGGTCGCAGGCCGAACTGGTAGAAGTCGGGGCCTGCGGTGACTTTGCCCTCGCTCGCGTTGAGCGCCAGCACCGGTACCTTCAATGCGGCCTGCGCCCTAAGGGCTTCCACCGCGGATTTTTCCAGTGGGCCGACGATGAAGTCAGCACCCTCCTGCAACGCGCGTTCGACAACGGCCGCCAGCGTTGCGGGTGTGGTGGCATAGCAAACAACACTGGCCTGTTCGCCGTTCGTGATGTCCTGAAAGCGGGCGGCCAGGAAGCCGTCCTGGATGGCGCGCGCCACCCGGCTGAGTTTGCCTTCAAAGGGCAGCAGCAACGCAATGCGTCGCGGAGCGGTCGTGTGCGGCGCCTCCTCGGCTTGTTCCAGCAGTTCATCGATCAGCAGCAGATGCGCCGGATGCGTCGGAAACCGGCTTTGCCAGTCGGTCAGCGCGGTAGTGAACGCGGTCCCATGCCGCGCCCCGGGGCCGGCCACTTCGAGCAGGGCGAGCCAGCCGGCAGCATGCGGGGCATCCGGCTTGAGGGTGGTTTTGAGCGCTTCGATGTGCGCGCCGTTCAGGGCCTGCCAGATCGCATAGGTCAGGCTGGTTCGACGCTTGGCGGGCAGGGGATAGCGCTCGGCCAGGGTGAGATTGACGGCCGCAGAGTCGGCGTCCCCGGCGCCAAGTTGCGCGGCACCGAGCGTGCGGAGGTACAGGCCGCGCGCGTAAGTATTGAAGTCTTTGGTGCCGCTCGCGGGCAGTGCGCGCAGCGCCTTGACGGGGTCGTTTGCCTGCAAGGCCTGCTGCCCCCGTAACAGGCCAAGCAGCGCAGGGTCCGCGGCCTCAAATTGGCCAGCAACGGCCTCGCCCAGGTCAGCGCGAATGAGCGCCGCCTGCAGTTGCCAGCGCTGCCCGTCGGCGGCCCCGCCCAGACGGCTGAAGGCGTCGGCTGCCCCGGTAAAGTCGCCTTCGGTGAGTTTGGCTTCAGCGCGGGCTACCGGATCTTCCACCGGCGGCGCTGGCGTTGGCGCCGGTTGAGGTTGCGCGCACCCGGCGAGGATAATCAGCAGGCCTAAGCCCCACCCACGCCCTGTCCAGGAAGCCTTGCCAGTCACCATGTCGCCATTCATGCCGGATTCGGGCCCCAGTGTAACAATCGAGCGGCCCTGCTTATACCTTGTGGCTACCCCGATCGGGAATCTGGCTGACCTCGGTTTTCGCGCGCGACAGGTCTTGGCCGACGCCGACCTGCTGCTGGCCGAGGACACCCGGATGACGCAGCGCTTACTGGATCACTATGGCATCGCCCGCCGCGCTCAGGCCCTGCACGAGCACAACGAGCGCGAAGTCGCCTCGGGCATCGTGCGGCGTCTGCTCGAGCAGCGGCAGACGGCCGCGCTGGTCAGCGATGCGGGCACGCCTTTGCTGTCGGACCCTGGATTTCCGCTCGTCCAGGCCGCGCTGGCCGCAGGTTTGGCCGTGCGTGCGGTGCCCGGCGCCAGCGCCCTGCTGGCCGCCCTGAGCGTGGCCGGCCTGCCGACGGACCGGTTTGCGTTCGAGGGCTTTCTGCCACCGCGCGAACAGGCCGCGCGCCAACGCCTCGATGCGCTGGCCGACAAAGACCATACGCTGGTGTTTTACGAGTCGCCGCGGCGGGTGTTGCGCACCCTTGCCCTCATGCGTGAAAGCATGGGGGACGAGCGGGCTTGCTGTGTCGCTCGCGAGTTGACCAAGCTGCACGAAACCCACTATCGCGGCAGCTTGGCCGACGTCGCGCAGACTCTGACGGACGACCCGTTCGGCGAGGCAGGTGAATTTGTCATCCTGCTGGGGCCGGCGCCTGCGGCGGCCGCCGCAACCGGTGAAATCCAGCGGGTGCTGGCGCTGCTGGCCCCACACGTGTCGCGCCGGACGGCCGTCGACCTGACTGCGAGCCTGCTGGCGCGCCCGCGCAATGAGGTCTATGCGCTCGCCCTGCGCAGCCAGGACGACGAATAAACGCAGGGACCGGTGTCAGGCCGGCCGGGTTTCTTTCAATTCACGATCGCGCGGGGGATACTCGGCTTGGCGAGTCGGTCAGACGGTCGCTGGGGCGTTAAGCCCTGGAGGAAAGTCCGGGCTCCACAGGACGGGATGCCAGGTAACACCTGGGGGGCGTGAGCCCACGGAAAGTGCCACAGAAAAGATACCGCCCGCGGCCTCAGGGCCGAAGGTAAGGGTGAAATGGTGCGGTAAGAGCGCACCGCGCCGGTCAACGCCGGTGGCAGGGTAAACCCCATCCGGAGCAAGACCAAATAGGGAAGCAAGCCGCTTCGAGCGGTAAAGCGCGGTCCGCGTGGGCTTCCGGGTAGGTTGCTTGAGGCGTTCGGTGACGAACGTCCCAGAGGAATGACCGTCACCGCTTCACCGCGGGACAGAACCCGGCTTATCGACCGACTCGCCCCTTCTTCAGGGCTAATCAGCAGCTCTCCCCTAACCGAGGTTTCACGCTTAGGTTTTTGAACCTGAAGCGTTTAATGCTTTTTGTTCCGTCGAGATTTTGGCGCCCCCCACGGCCTCGCCCTAAGTTGCTGTTCGCAAAGCAAGAATCTGCGCTTCATTCCTTGACACCTTTCCAAGGCGATTCGTATAGTGCCTCGCGTGGGGAATAGTGGGTGACAGTGGGGATTCGGGGACATTCTGGAGCAAAAACACCCGCCAAAGCGGGGGGCTCCGTAGCGAACCAGAAGACCCTCGAACAACGCGAGCAGCAGCGCAAATGTTTCGGGGTTTCAACGCAGTAACGATCGACGCGAAGGGGCGGCTGGCAGTGCCAGCGCGCTTCCGCGAACTGCTGGCTGCGCGCAACGTCGACACCCTCATCATGACCATCAGCCCGTGGGACCGATGCATCTGGGCCTATCCCCTCCCCGAGTGGGAAGGCATCGACAGCAAGCTCCACGCCCTGCCTGCCGCCGACCCGGAAGCCCGCATGGCCAAACGGGTCGTGCTTGGCCACGCCACCGACTGTCAGTTCGATGCTCAGGGCCGGGTCCTCGTGCCCCAGGAGTTGCGCGATCTGGTCCACATCGACCGTCGCACGGTGGTGCTGGGGCAGGGCAACAAACTGGAACTGTGGGACGACGAGTCCTGGCAGCGTCGACGTGGCGAATGGCTGCAGGAAGTCGCCTCCGGCTCCACGCCGACCTCCAACGTGCTGGCGTCCCTGTCGTTGTAATGGCGGGTGGAAACCGGTGCCCACATCCCCGTCCTCCTTGATGAAGTGCTTGAACAGCTCGCGATTCGTCCGGGCGGCAGTTACCTCGATTGCACCTTTGGGCGGGGCGGCCATTCCCGGCAAATCCTGCGCCGGCTTGGGCCGACAGGGCGCCTGTTGGCCTGTGACCGCGACGCGACGGCCGTTGCGGCAGGGGCCGACCTGCAGGCCGATCCGCGCGTGACGCTGGTTCAGGCCAGATTTTCGACCATCACCAGCGCGCTAGGCGCCGAGCGGCTGCAAGCCGGGCTCGATGGCGTCTTGCTTGACCTCGGGGTGTCGTCCCCGCAGTTCGATGAGGCCCAGCGGGGATTCAGCTTCCAGCACGACGGCCCGCTCGACATGCGGATGGACACCACCCGCGGCGAATCGGTTGCCGACTGGCTGGCGCACGCCGAACAACACGAGATCGAGCGCTGTCTGCGCGACTACGGGGAAGAGCGCCACGCCCGGCGCATTGCGCGTCGCCTGTGCGACACGCGGATGCGTGAGCCCCTCCGCACGACCGCCCAGCTGGCGGCCGTGATCGCCGGCGCGGTGCCGCGCAGCGGCGAGCGGATTCATCCGGCCACCCGCAGCTTTCAGGCCCTGCGCATCCAGATTAACGATGAACTGGGGGAACTTGAGCGCGCCCTGCCGGTGCTGCGCGACGCGTTGGCACCCGCGGGCCGCCTCTGCGCGATTGCCTTTCATTCGCTGGAAGACCGCATCGTGAAGCGTTACTTCCGTGATTCGGCGCGGGCGCCGGAGTTTGGGCAGGCGCCCGGACCACGGTTTGCACTCGTCACCCGCAAGCCCATTTACCCCGCTGAGGCGGAATGTGCGGCCAATCCCCGCGCCCGCAGCGCGCGCCTGCGGGTGCTGGAGCGGGCGGCATGAGAGCGCTGATTCCCGTCGCGCTGGTCAGCGTTCTGATCTTCGCCAGCGCCTTGCAACTGGTGATGACGCGTTACGAGAGCAAGCGGCTCTACATGGAATTGCACGGCCTGCGACTGGCACGCGACAACCTCGATCGCGAGCGTGGCCAGTTGCTGCTGGAACAAGGCACCGCAGGCGCCCACCTGCGCGTCGAGGCCATTGCGCGCCAGAAACTCGACATGACGGTCCCCAATAAAGAACAAATCATGAGGGTCTATCCATGAGCAGGAAAAAACAGGGAAGTGTGTTCGCCAGGCTGCGTCCGAAGTGGATGCCGCAGTCCTCGATGACGCGGCAACAGTTCGTGCTGGGCATGTTCGCGCTAGTGGCCGCCGCGCTGTGCTGGCACGCGGTCCATCTGCAGCTGGATAAAGGCGAGTTCCTGATTGGGGAGGGCGAGGATCGCTACGAGGCGCGCATTCAGACCGACGCACACCGTGGCATGTTGACCGACCGTAACGGCGAGCCCCTCGCGATCAGCACCCCGGTGAACTCGGTGTGGGTGAATCCGCGCGAACTCGTCAAGCACCGCGACCGCTGGCCGGAGCTGGGCAAACTGCTGGCTTACTCGCCGGAGTATCTCGAAGCCACGCTAGAACCACGGGCCGAGCGTTCGTTTCTCTACCTGAAGCGTCAGGCCAGCCCGGAGCTGGCTGAGGCGGTGAGAAAAGCGCGCATCCCCGGCGTGCACCTGACCGATGAATACCGACGCTACTACCCGGCGGGTGAAGTCGCAGCGAACCTGATTGGCTTCACCAACGTCGATGACCTGGGGCAGGAAGGTGTCGAATTGAGCTTTGATGCCGCCTTGCGCGGGGTCAATGGCGAAAACCGCGTGATTCGCGACCGACTTGGTCGGGTGGTGGAACACGTCGAGCGCATCAAGGACGTGCAGCCAGGCCGCGATCTGGCATTGAGCATCGACCGGCGCCTGCAGTACGTCGCCTACCGCGAGCTGAAAGCAGCGGTTGAGAAGCACAACGCCGTGGGCGGCCTGATGGTGGTGCTGAATGCGGAAACCGGCGAACTGCTGGCGATGGTCAATCAGCCCGCGTACAACCCGAATAACCGCAGCGAAGCGAAGCGGGAAAGTTTCCGCAATCGCTCCCTTACCGACCTGTTCGAACCCGGCTCGACCATCAAGCCGTTCACGGTGGCGGCCGGGCTGGAATCCGGGCGCTTCAAGCCAACGACCGTCATCGATACCTCGGGCGGCGTCTTTCGGGTCGGCACCACCACCGTCCGGGACGTCCACGCCTACGGGCCCCTGACCTTGGCCGGCATCATTCAAAAATCCAGCAACGTCGGGGTGACCAAAATCGCGCTGGCGATTGAGGAAAAGCTGTTTTGGCAGGTGTTAGACGGGGCTGGCTTCGGGCACACCAGCGGCGTCGAGTTGCCGGGTGAAACGGCGGGCCAGCTCGACTCCTGGCGCAACTGGGGGAAAGCCGACCACGTCACGCTGTCGTTTGGCTATCACACCAACATGACCGCCGTGCAGCTGGCCCGCGCTTACGGCGTCTTCGCCTCCGGCGGATTGCTGCGCCCGGTCAGCGTCCTGAAGCAGGCCGAGACCCCCGCCGGCACGCGCGTGATCTCGCAGGCCACCGCCGATGCCGTGCGCGACATGATGAAGCTGGTCACCGAAAAAGGCGGCACCGCCGAAAACGCCGCCGTGCCTGGCTACACCGTTGCCGGCAAGACCGGCACCGTCAAGCGCGCTTCCGCCAAGGGCTACAACGACAGCGGCTACCGCGCGCTGTTCGCCGGCTTTTTGCCGGCCAATGCGCCGAAGCTGATCGGCGTGGTGGTGATCGACGACCCCAAGGGCAAGGAATATTACGGGGGGCTGGTGGCGGCGCCGGTGTTCTCCAACGTGATGCAGGAAGCCGCGCGGATTCTCAATCTCACGCCTGACCGCCCGGAAGATGCGACCACCGTGCCGCAGCGTTTCGCGGCGTGGGCGCCGCCGATGCAGCAGGTGGCGTCGAAAAATCCATGATGGCAGCCGTGCAGTCTTCGTCGGTACGCCTTGCGGATCTGGTGCGCGGTCTGGTCGCGCGCCCCTACGGCGGCGACTGCACGCTAACCGGGCTTGCGATTGATAGCCGTTTGGTGCGCCCGGGCGACTGCTTTCTGGCCTACGCCGGCACGCGCGAAGACGGCGCCCGCTATATTCGCGCCGCGGCCGCCGCCGGCGCGGTAGCGGTGCTGACGGAAGCGGCCGATGTGCTGCCTGCACCGGGCATCCCGGTGCTCGGTATTCCCGGCTTGCGCGAACACCTGCCCACCCTCGCACGCCGCTTTTACGGCGACCCGGCGCAACACATGCGGCTGATTGCGATTACCGGCACCAAGGGTAAAACCACCACCGCCCACCTTTGCGCGCAGGCCCTGCAGACGATTTACGGGCGCAGCGGCTATTTCGGCACGCTGGGCTATGGCGCGCTGGACGCGCTTGAGTCCGGGCCCAATACCACGCCTGATCCGGTGACCTTTCAGCGGGTGCTGTCGTCGCTAGCAGCAGAAGGCTGCGGGCATGTGGCGCTCGAAGCGTCCTCGCACGCCCTCGACCAAGGGCGCCTTGCGCAACTGCCGGTTGCGGTGGCCGTCTTCACCGGACTGGGCCACGACCATCTCGACTACCACGGCAGTCTGGCCGCCTACGGCGAAGCCAAACAAAGTCTGTTCCGCCTGCCGGGCTTGCAGGCCGCCGTGGTCAACGCCGACGACTCTTATGCGCCCCAGATGCTGGCGGCCCTGGCGCCGGGCACCCCCGCCTACACCTTCAGCCTCCGAGCCGATGGCGCGCCGGTGGCGGTGCAGGCGCTGGCGGTGCGTTGTTCGCGCGAAGGCAGTGAAGTTGACCTGCGGACCTGGCAGGGCGAGTTCAGCTTGCAGAGCCCGCTGCTTGGCGAGTTCAACGTGCAGAATCTGTTGGCCGCGCTGACCGCGTTGATGGCCGCGGGCACGCCGGCCGCGACGGCAGTCGCCGCGCTGGCCAAGGCGCATCCCGTGCGCGGACGCATGGAACTCATCACCGGGACGTCGAACCAGCCGCTGGTCTGCGTGGATTACGCCCACACGCCCGACAGTCTGGAACGGGTGTTGCGCGCTTTGCGTCTGCCCGGTGTGGCGCGCCTGATCTGCGTGTTTGGCTGTGGCGGCGACCGCGACCGCAGCAAGCGCGGCCCCATGGGCGGCATCGCCGAGCGCGACGCCGACCGCGTCATCGTCACCGCCGATAACCCGCGCAGCGAGGACCCCGCCACCATCGCCCATGAAATTTGCGCCGGCATGCGCGAGCCTGCGCGGACGCTGGTGGTGCTTGATCGGGCGGCGGCCATTCGTACTGCGCTGATGGAGGCCGGGCCGGCGGACGTGGTGCTGATTGCCGGCAAAGGTCATGAAAGCACGCAAACAGGCGGCGGCGCGGTGGTGGCATTTGACGACGTAGCGGTGGCGCGGGCCTTGTTGCAGGAGCTTGCCAATGCTTGAAGGCACACTGGCCTGGGTGGCGGAGGCGACCGGCGGCGAGTTGCAGGGTGCGGACCTGCGCTTCGCCGGCCTCGGAACGGATACGCGCAACCTGAATGCCGGGCGATCTGTTCGTGGCGCTGCGCGGCGAGCGCTTTGACGCCCACGAACTTGTCGCCGAGGCGCAAGCCCGCGGGGCCGTCGCGGCAGTGGTGGACCGGCCGGTACAGGCGCCGGGTTTACCGCTGATCGTGGTGGCCGACACCCGCCGCGCGCTGGGCGATCTGGCGCGCGCCTGGCGCCGCCGCTTCGCCATTCCCGTCATCGCCATCACCGGCAGCAACGGCAAGACCACGACCAAGGAAATGGTCGCCAGCATTCTCCGCCAACAGGGCGCAACGCTGGCGACGCTGGGCAATCTGAACAACGACATTGGCGTGCCCCTGACGCTCTTCAGGCTGGCCGCCAGCGATCGCTATGCGGTGATTGAAATGGGCGCCAACGGCCCCGACGACATCACGTCGCTGGTGGCAATCGCCGAACCGACCGTTGCGCTGGTCACCATGTGCGGTCCTGCGCATCTGCAGGGCTTCGGCTCGCTGGACGGCGTTGCCCGGGCCAAGGGCCAGATTTACAGCCGACTGAATTCGACGCATACGGCCTTGATCAACGTCGACGACCCGCATCACGCGCGCTGGCAGACCACGGCGGGCGCGGCCCGCATCCTGTGTTTTGGCCTGGGCGCGGACGCCACCGTCACGGCGACCGACATCCAGCCCGGCGGCCTTGGTGCCGGGTCGCAGTTCAGGCTGCGGGTAGGCGACGAGGCCGCGATGGTCACGCTGCCGCTCGACGGGTTGCACAACGTTCGCAACGCCTTGGCCGCTGCCGCCGTCGGCGCCGCGCTTGATTTGCCGATCGCCGTGATCAAGGCCGGCCTCGAAGCGGTACCGCCGGTGAAAGGACGCCTCAACGTGCGCCGCCTGCCCACCGGCGCGACCCTGATCGACGATACCTACAACGCCAATCCGGCCTCACTGGCCGCCGCGCTTGATTTGCTCGCGACCCAGCCGGGGGCCCGCTGGCTGGTGCTGGCGGATATGGGCGAACTTGGACCCTCGGCAGTTGAGTTGCACCGCGCGGCCGGACTGGCCGCACGGGGGGCCGGGGTGAGCCGACTGTTTGCCATCGGGCCGCTGACCGCCGCCGCCGCAGAGGCCTTTGGCGCGGACGGCTTGCGCTTTGCCACGCGAGACGACGCGCTCGCCGCGCTCCGCGAACAATTGACCGGGGACGTCACCGTGCTCTGCAAGGGCTCGCGTTCCATGCAACTCGACCTGCTGGTAAAGGCCTTGCTGACGCCCGCTGAGGGGGCCCTATGCTGTTGATGCTGGCCGAGTGGCTCGCGCAGTACGAGTCGGGATTCCGCGTATTTCAGTACCTGACCTTGCGCACGGTGCTGGCGGCCTTGACCGCGCTCTTCATCGCGCTGCTGGTGGGTCCCGAACTGATTAAACGCCTCACGCTGCGCCAGATTGGACAGACCGTCCGCGACGATGGCCCCAAGTCGCATCTTTCCAAGGCCGGCACGCCGACCATGGGTGGCGCGCTGATTCTGGTCTCGATTTCGCTCAGCACGCTGCTCTGGGGCAATTTATCCAACCGCTTCCTGTGGCCGGTGCTGCTGACCACGCTGGGCTTCGGCGTGATTGGCTGGGTTGACGATTACCTCAAACTCTCGCGCAAGAACCCGAAGGGACTCGCCGCCCGCTACAAGTATTTCTGGCAGTCGGTCATCGCGCTGGCGGTGGCGACGCTGTTGTTCAACACCGCGCTGGTCCCGGCTGAAACGCGACTCATCGTGCCGTTTTTCAAAGGCGTGTCGATTGAACTCGGGCTTCTCTATATCGCGCTGACCTACTTCGTCATCGTCGGCACCAGCAACGCGGTCAACCTGACGGACGGACTCGATGGCCTTGCGATCCTGCCGACCGTGCTGGTGGCCGGGGCGCTGATCGTGTTCGCCTACGTCACGGGCAACGTCAAGTTTTCGCATTACCTGGGTCTGCCGTATGTGCCGGGAGCGGGCGAAATGGGCGTCTTTTGCGGCGCGATCGTGGGCGCTGGGCTGGGCTTCCTGTGGTTCAACACCTATCCCGCGCAGATTTTTATGGGCGATATCGGCGCGCTCGCGCTGGGCGCGGCCTTGGGCATCGTGGCGGTGGTGGTCCGGCAGGAACTGGTGCTGTTCCTGATGGGCGGCGTGTTTGTGGCCGAGACGGTGTCGGTCATCCTGCAGGTCGCCTCCTTCAAGATGACCGGCAAGCGCATTTTCCGCATGGCGCCGCTGCATCATCACTTTGAGCTCAAGGGCTGGCCGGAACCGCGGGTCATTGTGCGGTTCTGGATTATCACCGTGGTGCTGGTGCTGGCCGGCCTTGCCACCTTGAAGCTGCGATGAGCGCGACTCAGCCCATCCCCGCCATCTATGCCGGGCAGCATTGGGGCGTGTTCGGCCTCGGGCTGACCGGCCTGTCCTGCGCCCGTCATCTGTTGGCGCGGGGCGCGCGACTGACCTGCGTCGACACGCGAGCGGCCCCGCCGCTGCTGGACGCCGTGCGCGCGCTCTCCCCGGACATCGCGACCCGCTGCGGCGAGTTGCCGGCGGATGTTTTCGGCGCCTGCGACGACGTGGCCGTCAGTCCGGGCGTGCCGCTGGACCATCCGTCACTGCTGGCGCGCACCGGCCCGCTGCTGGGCGATATTGCCCTGTTTCGGCGTGCGGCCAACGCCCCGCTGCTGGGCATTACCGGCTCGAACGGCAAGAGCACGGTGACCACCCTGGTCTGGCAGATGCTGGCCCGCGCAGGGCAGGTGGTGCGGGCTGGCGGCAACCTCGGCACGCCGGCGCTCGACCTGCTGGAAGGGCAGGCGCCCGACTGCTATGTGCTGGAACTTTCCAGCTTTCAGCTCGACCTGACCCCCGATCTGGCTGCCGAAGTCGCGTGCGTACTCAACCTGTCGGCCGACCATCTTGATCGGCATGGCAGCCTTGAGGCCTACGCTGGCGCCAAGGCGCGCATTTTGCGCGGCGCGCGGCACCTGGTGCTGAATGCTGACGACCCGCTGGTGGTCGCGATGGCGCCAAGGGGGCAGACCGTGCGCTGGTTCGGCAGCCACCGCGCGCAGGCTCACTATCATCTGGCCGAGCACGCGGGGCAGCGCTGGCTGTGCTGCGGCGACGAGCCCGTGATCGCGGCCGCCGAACTCGGCATCAAGGGCCAGCACAACGAGCTCAACGCCCTGGCTGCCTTGGCCATGACCGACTGCATGGGGCTCGCACGCGACGCCCAGTGCGCGACGCTGCGCGAGTTCACGGGGCTGGAACACCGCTGCCGCGAAGTCGCCACGCATGCTGGCGTCAGCTGGTACGACGATTCCAAGGGCACCAATATCGGCGCGGCCAGCGCCGCGATCGCCGGCATCATGCACGGGCGGCGCGGGGTGCTGATTGCCGGCGGTCAGGGCAAGGGCGCTGACTTTCGCGAACTGCGCGAGGCCGTTGCCGGCCGGGTGCACACGCTGGTGCTGATTGGCGAAGACGCCCCGCTGCTCGCCAACGCGCTGGGCGATCTGGCGCAGATCGAATTCGCCGCCAGCATGCCGCAGGCGGTGGCGCTGGCCGCCGCCGCCGCACGGCCGGGTGACGCCGTACTGCTAAGCCCGGCCTGCGCCAGCTTCGATATGTTTGAGGGCTACGCCCATCGCGGCCGGGTCTTTGCCGCAGCGGTGGAGGCGCAGATCAGCGCATGACTCAGGCGGTTCGCAAACCCGTGCCCGTGATGCGCATCCACGATGAGCCGCGCTTTGACCCGTGGTTTGTTTTCGCGCTGGTGACCTTGGTCGCACTCGGCATCGTGATGGTCGCCTCGGCCTCAATCGCGCTCGGCGCCCGGAATCACGGCACGGAGTTTTATTACGCCAAGCGCCACCTCTTTTCGCTGAGCATGGGCAGCCTTTTCGGCTACATGCTCTACCGCGCCGGGCTCGATACCATCCGGCGCTACAGCGTCTACGGGCTAGGGATTTCAATCCTGTTGTTGATGGCGGTGCTGGTGCCGGGCATTGGCCATCGCGTCAACGGCGCCTGGCGCTGGCTGTCGATCGGCGGTGTGACCGTTCAGGCCTCCGAAGTCGCCAAGCTCGGCATCATCGTGTATCTGGCGGGCTATCTGGTGCGCCATCAACTGCAGGTCCAGCAGCATCTGTGGGGCTTCGCGAAGCCGATCGGCGTGTTTGGGATCATCGCCCTGCTGCTACTGGCCGAGCCCGATATGGGGACCACCATCGTGCTGGCGGCGACGACGCTGGGCATGGTGCTGCTGGCCGGCGCGCCAATCCCCACGTTCATCGGGGCGGGCTCGATTCTGGCAACGCTGGTCGGTGTCCTGATCGTGATGGAACCCTACCGCCTCGCCCGTTTGAGCAGCTACCGCAACCCTTTCGAGCATGCCGAGACCTCGGGCTACCAGCTCGTGCAGTCGCTGATCGCCTTCGGGCGCGGCGAGTGGACCGGTGTCGGACTCGGCAACAGCGTGCAGAAGTTGTTCTATCTGCCGGAAGTGCACACCGACTTTATTTTCGCCGTGATCGGTGAAGAACTTGGCCTTGCCGGCACGGTGTCGGTGATTCTGCTGTTCCTGTTTCTGGTCTGGCGCATCTTTCGCATTGGTGAACGGGCCGAGCGGATGGGCCAGACCTATGGCGCCAATCTGGCCTACGGCGTGGCCTTGCTGGTGGGCCTTGAGTCCTTCATCAACATCGGCGTGAACATGGGCTTCTTCCCGACCAAGGGACTGACCTTGCCCTTCATCAGCTATGGCAACAACAGCACCATGGTGCTTTGTGCGGCGATGGCGCTGGTGCTGCGGGTGGCGCATGAATCGCGTACCGACCGCTCGGCGGTCACGCCGCCCGCCGAGCCGCCGCCCGTCATCGACGGGCCACCCACGGAGCTTGCGCATGGCTAGGCGCGTACTGATTCTTGCGGGCGGCACCGGCGGGCATATCTATCCCGCGCTGGCGGTGGCCGACGTGCTGCGTCAGCAGGATGTGGGCCTGCGCTGGCTGGGTGCGGCCGGCGGCATGGAAGGCCGCATCGTGCCCGGTGCCGGCATCGAACTGGTTGAGATGGTGGTCTCCGGGCTGCGCGGACGGGGCTGGCGCGGCTGGTTGCTGGCGCCATTCACGCTGCTGGTGGCGACCGCGCGGGCGGTGACGGCGATACGCGCATTCCAGCCCGGCGTGGTGCTGGGGATGGGCGGCTTTGTCAGCGGCCCCGGCGGGCTTGCGGCCTGGCTGTGCCGGCGCCCGCTGGTGATTCATGAACAAAACGCCATCCCGGGCCTGACCAACCGTTTGCTGGCGCGACTCGCGACCCGCGTGCTGGAGGCCTATCCGGGCAGCTTCAGCGCCGCGCATCGCGCGCTGACCACCGGCAATCCGGTGCGTGCCGCAATCGCCGCGCTGGCCGGGCAGATTCGCGCCTCGCGTCCGGCCGGAGCGCCCCTGCGGGTGCTGGTGCTGGGCGGCAGTCGCGGTGCGCGCCGACTCAACACCGTGCTGCCGGCAGCGCTTGCCCGTCTGGCGGCGCAGCCGCTGGAAGTCTGGCATCAAACCGGTGAGGTCGACCTCGCGAGCACCCGCGCGGCCTACGCGGCGGCGGTGCCCGGCGCGCGCGTGGACCCCTTCATCACCGACATGCCGGCCGCCTATCAATGGGCCGATGTGGTGGTGTGCCGGGCCGGCGCCATGACGATTGCGGAACTGGCCGCCGCGGGGCTGCCAGCGGTGCTCGTGCCATTCCCGCACGCGGTCGACGACCACCAGACGGCCAATGCGCGTTATCTGGCAGACGCCGGTGCGGCCGTGCTGATGGCCGATGCCGCGCTGACCGCCGAAGACTTGGCGGCGCAACTCCAACGCTGGGCCGCGGACCGCGACCTGCTGACGCAGATGGGCGCCAAGGCGCGCGCGCTGGCGCAACCAATGGCGGCCGACACGGTCGCCCATCACTGTCTGGACCTGCTCCATGCATAAGCCCGAGACGCTGCCGATGCACAACGTCCGACGCATCCACTTTGTGGGCGTCGGGGGTGCCGGGATGAGCGGGCTGGCCGAGGTGTTTCATAACCTGGGCTATGCCATTTCGGGCTCTGATCAGGCGTCGAACCGGATGACGGAGCAGCTCGCGCGTCTGGGCGTCGCGATTTCGGTGGGCCACGCGGCCGAACACGCGGCGCAGGCCGACGTGGTGGTCTATTCCAGTGCCATCCCGGCTGACAATCCGGAACTGCTGGCCGCGCGGGCGCGCCGGGTGCCCATCGTGCCGCGCGCCGAAATGCTGGCCGAACTGATGCGTTTTCGCAGCGGCATTGCCATCGCCGGCACCCACGGCAAAACGACGACCACCAGCCTCATGGCCAGCGTGCTGGCCGAGGGCGGGCTTGACCCGACCTTTGTCATCGGCGGGCTCTTGCACAGCGCCGACTCGCACGCCCGCCTGGGCACCGGCCACTATCTGGTGGCGGAAGCCGATGAGAGCGATGCGTCCTTCCTGCTCCTCAATCCCCTGATGGCGGTGTTGACCAACATCGACGCCGACCACATGGACACCTACCAGCAGGATTTCGAGCGCCTGCGCGGCAGCTTTCGCGATTTCTTCCGCCGCTTGCCGTTTTACGGGGTGGCGGTGATTTGCGCCGACGACCCCAACGCCGCGTCGCTGGTCGACCAGTTACACACGCGGGTCATCACCTATGGCCAGCAGCAGGACGCGGACATCCAGGGTTATGACATCGAATTACGCGGCACCCGGTCGCGCTTTCGCGTGCGTCGCCGCGGCGTGGCCGACGATTTTGAAGTCACCCTCAATATGCCCGGACGGCACAACGCGCTGAATGCGTTGGCGGCCATTGCGGTCGCCGGCGAGCTGGGCATTTCCGATGCGGCGGTCGCGCGCGCCCTGGGGAGTTTTCAGGGCGTGGGCCGGCGCTGCCAGGTGCGCGGCCGCACCCGCTTTGGCAACGCGCTGGTGACGGTGATTGATGATTACGGCCATCACCCGCGCGAACTCGCCGCGATGATCAGAACCGCCCGCGAAAGCTGGGCCGGGACCCGCTTGGTGCTGGCCTTCCAGCCCCATCGTTACAGCCGTACGCGCGACTTGTTTGAAGATTTTGCCGAGGTGCTGAGCGGCGTCGACGTGTTGCTGCTCCTCGACATCTACAGCGCCGGTGAGAAGCCGCTGCCGGGCGCCGACGCCCGCGCGCTGTGCCGATCGATTCGCGCCCGCGGCGCCGTCGACCCGGTGTTTGTATCCGGGCCGGACAAGCTGCCTGAAGCGCTGGCCGGCGTGGTCAGGGATGACGACCTGGTAATGCTGCTGGGCGCCGGCAGTATCGGCCGCGTCGCCGAGCGTCTGCACTACGAGGCGGACGCCTGAAGATGAACAGACGCGAGGCAACCGCGAGGGCAATGCAAGTGGCTGAGGGTGAAGAAGCAAGCGTGCTGAACAGTCCGGCGTGGCTGACGGGGCTGTCCTTGCGTGGGCGACTGCGGTCGCATGAGCCCATGTCCAGGCACTGCACCTGGCGGGCCGGCGGCGCGGCCGAGCGGCTGTTCGAGCCGGCCGATCTGGCGGATCTGGTGAGCTTCCTGCAGGCGGCGCCGCTGGCCGAGCCGCTGACCCTGATTGGTTTTGGCAGCAATCTGCTGGTGCGTGACGGCGGCCTTCCCGGCACGGTCATCCTGACCGCCGGCGTCTTCGGCCAGTTGCGTTGGCTGGACGAGCGGCGGGTAGAGGCAGGCGCTGGTGTCGCCTGCGCCAAGGTGGCTCGTCAGGCCGCCCGCCGCCAGTTGGGCGGCGGTGAATTTCTGGGCGGCATTCCGGGCACGATTGGCGGCGCGCTGGCAATGAACGCGGGCGCCTTCGGGCATGAAATCTGGTCGCTGGTCGAGGCGGTAGAAACCCTTAGCCGCGGCGGTCGCGTGCAGCGTCGCCCGGCGGCTGAATTCCGCGCCAACTATCGGCAACTGGAAGGCCTGAACGAAGAATGGTTTGTCTCGGGCACGCTGCGCTTTGACGTCGACGCCAGCACCACCAACTTCCAGCAACCTTGAGACCTTTGTTGACGCGATCGCGAGGCGAAGCTCGGGATGTGCCAGTTCCCTTAGCTCGCGAAATCGCGTGACAACC
>JAURHQ010000150.1 GCA_030833185.1 Gammaproteobacteria bacterium
GTTGGGGGTGAAGGCGAACGCGGCCGCGCCCTGCCCGCTGCTGATCAGCTGCCCGGCGGCGTTGGCCACGGTGAAGGTGAGCGCCGCGCTGGCCGGCGACGTGCGGCTCAAAGTCGACGTTCAGAACACCCGCGACTACTACGCCACGCAGTCGCAGCGCCTGCGCCGGCTGATTGAGGTGCTGGCCACCGCGGTCGCCATCATCATGGCTATTGGGGCGACCTTCGCGGCGCTCAACACAATGTACGCGGCGGTGACGGTGCGCGGACGCGAAATCGCGATTCTGCGCGCGCTGGGCTTTGGCGCCGGCACGATAGTGCTGGCCATTTTGCTGGAAGCCCTCGCGCTGGCGCTGCTGGGCGGCGCGCTGGGCGGCGCGATTGCCTGGGTCGTGTTCGACAACTACACCGTGTCCACGCTGGGCCAGAACTTCAGCCAGGTCGTGTTTGCGTTTCAGGTGTCGTGGTCGCTGGTGTGCTCCGCGCTGCGCTGGGCGCTGCTGATTGGCTTCATCGGCGGGCTGCTGCCGGCGCTGCACGCCGCGCGCCTGCCCTTGCCGGCCGCGCTCCGCGCGCGTTGACTGCCTTCACTTGGGGTAATGCCGGCTGGCCGCATCGCTGTTAGATTGCAGGCCAGCATTCAAATCAACGGTCGTCGGCGGTTCCGGGCGCGGGCCGTTGCGGCGGCCGCTGGCCGACGAGCTGAATTACGGAGAGCACCATGTCGCGCGCCACTGCCGCCTCTACCGATGTCCTCATCGCCAATCTTTACGAAGCCGTCGTCGAGCCCGCCGTGCTGCTCGATTTTCTGCAGGAACTGGCCGTGCGCACCGAGTCCCGCGCGGTGCATCTGGCGGTCTTCGACGACCGCAGCGAAACGGTGCTGCTGGACGCCGCCGGCGGCGTGGTCGGCTCGACGCCCGAGGAGCTGGCCAGCATCCGTCGCGATTACGACGCCACCTACGCCAGCATCGACTACCGGCGGATTCATCTCACCGGTCTGCCGGTCGGGACCTGGTTTCAGTGCCACGAAGTGTTTCCGCCGCAGCGGCTGAAGCGCGAGCGCTTCTTCAAGGAATTTGTCCAGAAGTGGGACTACCGCTACTTCGCCGGCATCCGCATGGGGCAAGGCGGCGGGCTGACCACCTACCTCGGGCTCAACCGCCGCGCCGAGCAGGGCCCACACGACAGCGAAGACATGCGCTTTCTCCGCCAGCTGACCATTCACCTCACGCGCGCCTCCAAGCTGTTCTACAAGACGCGGAGCTTCCGTACCCATTTCGCGCCGGGTCTGGAGTCTCTGCAGTACCTGCCTTCCGGCGTGCTGTTGCTCGACCAGTGGCAGCGCGTGCTGTTCACCAATGCCGCGGCCGAGTCCCTGTTCCGCAGCAATCAGGGCTTCAATCTGAACGACGGCGTGCTGGAACTGGCCAGCGCGCCGCTGCGCAAGAAGTTCAACGACGAAGTCACCAAGGTCTTCAACACCGGGGTGCCGAGCGCGGTGTTGCTGAAAAGTCCGGAAGGTCCGCGCGGCTCCGGCCTGCCCTGCTACCTGCTGCGCTTGCCGCAAACCAGCGACTCCTACCAGCTGCGCGGCGACCCGGCGGTGCTGGTGCTGGTGCCCCAGGCGAGCCCCAGCGCGCCGGAAGCCGTTGCCCTGTTGCGCACGCTCTACGCGCTGTCGCGCCGCGAGGCGGACCTCGCCACCGCGGTCGCCAACGGCGCCACACCGCAGGACTATGCGAACAAGGCCGGGCTGGAAATTTCGACCGTGCGCTCGCAGCTGAAATCGGTGTTCCAAAAGACCGGCACGCATCGCCAGACCGAACTGGTCCGCCTGCTCTCCGTGCTGCCCCGGGTCCACATCGGCTGAGGCAGCGCCCGCAGGCCCACCGCCAAGCCGAGCACCATGCGCCCTCATCTGCTCCCCGCCCTGCTGCCGGGGTGGCGCTTTTTCGATGAGATCGGCCCCTCGCCGCGGATCGACTATGCGCTGCTGCCGACCGCCAGCGCGCTGACGGATGCCGACTGGCAGCCGTTTCGCCCCGCACCGCTGCGGCTAAGCCTCGCCGCGCTGCTGTGGCGCCTGCTGTGGAACCCGGAGCGCAACGAAACGCTGTATGTGTTGCGCTGTGCGGAACGCGTGCTGGAGGGCGACAGCGGTTTCCCGGTCGCAGAACTCCAACGCCGTATCGACGCGGCCGCCCGGGCGGGTCTGCTCTACCCGCTAAGGACCGCGCCGCCGGCCCTGCTGGTGTTTCGGGTGCGCGGGGTCTGGCGGGAAGACAAGGCCAAACTCGAACAGGTCGCCTTCATCGCAAGCCCGTGGGTGCCCGGCACGGTGGCGCCGGGATGAGTCTCGACGCCGCGCTGCGCCTGACCGAGATACTGTTCGGCTGCGCGCTGATTCAACAAAGTCTGGAACATCTTGCCCGGCCCGCGCCGGCGCGCGCGCTGTACGGCCTGCGCCTGCTGCTCGCGCTGGCACTGGTCGCCGCCTTTCAGACCACGCTGGCCAGCTGGGGGCTGCTCGGGATTGGCATAAGCCTGCTGCGCCGTTTCGATGGCCCCTACAACGGCGGCAGCGACCGCATGGGTCTGCTCATCCTGCTCTCACTCGCGCTGTGTCATGTGGCGCCCACGCCGCACTGGCAGGAGATGGCGCTGGGCTATCTGGGCGTGCAGCTGCTGCTGTCCTATGCGCTGGCGGGCTGGGTGAAGGCCGTCAATCGCGACTGGTGGAACGGCCGCGCGCTGGCCGATGTCTTCAGCCTTTCGATTTACCCGCAAAGCGAAGCGCTACGCGCGCTGGCCGCGCATCGTGCGCTCATGACTGGCGCCGGCCGCGCGGTGGTGCTGTTTGAACTCGCGTTTCCGCTGGGCTTGCTCTCCGCCCGCCTGCTGGCCGTGATGTTGGCGCTGGCGGCTGCCTTTCATCTCGCGAACGCGCTGCTGTTCGGGCTCAACCGTTTTCTGTGGATCTGGCTGAGCGCGTTTCCGGCGCTGTGGTGGCTGCAGTGGCGACTCTTCGGCGGCTAGCCGCTGTCGGCTTCAGCGGCGGCGAATCTCGAGTTTGCGGCCCAGCGCGGCCGGCGACGGCAGCGCTGCGTGCGCCTCGAGCACCGCCTGCAGTCTGGCGTAGGCCGCGGGCGGAATCGGTGTACTGCGCCGCGTGCTCAGCGAGACGTGCATGAAAAGGATCTCCTGCGTCGCGGCGAGCGCGCCCGTGCCGTCGTGGTAAAGACTGGCGTAGAGATGAATCATTTTCTCGCTGAGATCGATCAGCTGGGTGGTGACGCGCAGCGGGTCGCCCGCCAGCAACTCATGGCGATAGTCCACATTGCAGCCGGTGGCGAAAATCGAGCCGACGCCGGCGCGGGTGTAGTCCCAGCCGAGACCACAGTCGTCGAAAAACGGATCGCTGCCGCGGTCGAAAGCGGTCATGTAGAACGCGACGTTCATGTGGCCGTTGGGGTCCAGCCACGCGGGCTCGACGCTCAATCTGGATTCAAAAGGCACCGGCACCGCAGTCATTCAAACGCCCTCGGCGAACTGTTGGAGATCAAAATCGGTGACCCGCCGGCGCAGCAGTTCCAGCTGCCACTCGCGGCTCACCGCATAGGCCTCGACGAAATCGCTGCCGAAGACCTCGTGCGCGAGCGGCGCCGCGCGCCACGCGGCAATCGCGGCTTCAAACCGGAAGGGAAACGCCGGCCCGCCGGGCGTGGCCTGTGCCGCATCACCCGCGCATGGCGCGCCGGGCTCGATGCGTTCCTCAAGCCCGCGCCGGCCAGCGGCCAGCACCGCCGCCAGCGCGAAATGCGGGGCGACGTCGGCACCCGGCAGGCGACACTCGATGCGCGTAAGCGCAGGCGTCGCGGTCACCACGCGCCAGGCACAGGTCTTGTTGTCGATGCCCCACTGGTTCGCCCGTGGCGCAAACGAGGTGCCGACAAAGCGCTTGTAGGAATTGAGATGCGGCAAATGCAGCAGCGTGAGCCCCGGCGTGTAGCGCTGCAGGCCGCCCACAAAATGCCGCAGCGTGGCGCTTACGCCCTGCGCCGCGCCCGCCTGCGGAAACGCCGGCGCGTCGTCGGCCCGCAGCGAGAGATTGAGATGCGCGCCGGCGCTTTCGAAGCTGTCGGCCAGTTGCGCCATGAACACCGCCATCAGGCCCTGCCGGCGCGCCAGCGTTTTGCACAAGGCCTTGAACACGACCGCGCGGTCGGCAATGGCCATGCCTGCGGCCGGCACCAGCGCGGCCTCCAGCAGGCCGCTGAACTCGGCGTGCAGGGATTCCAGCGGACTGCCGCTGCGGGTCGCCGCCTGCCGCAGGGCCTCGAACAGCGGCGCCGTCAGGCTTTGATCGACGTAGGAATACATCCGCGTCAGCTCCGGCAGGCGTGCCAGCAGCGCGGGTGTTTTGGCCAGCAGCGACTGCGGGGTCTCTTGCAGCAGGTGAAACTCGTATTCAAACGCGCCGTAAGCCTCGAAGCCGAGCGCGGCCAGCGCGTCGAGTTCGCGCTGCACGATCGCCCGGGGACAGTACACGCGGTGTTCATCGACCAGGCTACCCAGCACCAGCAGGCCCTCGGGCGTGCTGCCAAAGGCATCGCCGTAGACTGCGTTCTGGTCGGCGCGCAAAAGCGCGTCACGGTAACCGTTAGCCGGGTCCTGAAAACGCGAGGTCTCGATGGGCCGCTCGGCGCTGTCGGTGGCGAAAATTGCGCTGGTTAGCGCAATGCCCGAGGTGAAGGCCTGCGGCAAGGCCGCGAGCTGAATTTGCTTCGCCCGCAGGCGGCCCTGCCAGTCGACAGCGGCGACCGAGACATAGTCGAGCCCGGCCGCCCGCGCGGCCGCCAGCCGCGCCGTATGCGCGTCTCCCACGGGGCTAGCCCGCAGGAAAAATCTTGCCGGGGTTGAGGATGCCCTTCGGATCCAGCGCCGCTTTCAGCCGCTGCATCAGCGCGATTTCCGCCGGGCTGCGGCTGAGCGGCAGGTAGTCGATTTTTTCGGTCCCGATGCCGTGCTCGGCCGACACCGAACCGCCAATCGGCTGCAGCGGTTCATAAACACAGGCGTTCACGCGCTTGTGGTGCTCGTGCGCGGCAGAGCCCACGGCAATCGCGAAGTGGATATTGCCGTCGCCAATGTGGCCCAGCGTGAAGCAGTGGTGGTCGGGATAGGCCTCGGCCAAGCGCCGTTTGACCTCGGTGACGTAGGCGTCCATCTCGCCAATCGCAAGGCTGACGTCGTAGAGAAACGCCGGGCCATAGCGGAAGAAATTGTCCACCGAATCGCGAATGCGCCACATCGCACGGCGCTCGCTCTCGGACTTGGCGACCGCGGCATCCACCACCAGCCCGGCTTCCAGCGCTTCCATCATCACCGCCTCGAAGCGTTCCGCATCGTTGGCGTGGCCCGTGCCCAGCGCTTCGCACAGCACGAAATGCGTGTGTTCCACCGGCACCGGGCGGGTGTTGGTCGCCGGCGCGGTGGTGACGAGTTCGTAGTAGTCGCGCCACATGACCTCGAAGGAACACAGCGCGCCGCCCATCGAGCGGTCGATATGGCGCAGGAAGGCCGCCACGCTGGTGAAGTCGTCAAATGCGGCGAAGGCGGTTTGCACGCCCTGCGCCATTTCGCGCAGGCGGATCACCACCCGCGTCACCAAGCCCAGTGTGCCCTCGCTGCCAATGAAAAGATGCTTGAGGTCGTAACCCGCGTTGTTCTTGATCATTTTGTTGAGCGAGGTGATGACCGTGCCGTCGGCCAGCACCGCTTCCAGACCCAGCACGTTATCGCGCGTCATGCCGAAGCGGATCACGCGGTTGCCGCCCGCGTTGGTCGAGACGTTGCCGCCAATCTGACAGCTGCCCCGCGCGCCCAGATCGAGCGGGAACATCAGCCCCACCTTCTCCGCTTCCTGCTGCAGGCGTTCCAGCGGCACGCCAGCCTGCACGGTCATCGTCCGGCCCACGGGGTCGACTTCCTCGATACGGTTCATGCGTTCCAGCGACAGCACCACGTCCGCCGTGCCGCCGTTGCAGCCTTGCACGAGGCCGGTGAGCCCGCCGTGCGGCACCACCACCTGCGCGTGCTCGTTGCACAGGCGCAGCACCGCCGCCACTTCTTCGGTTGAGGCCGGGCGCGCGATGCACTTGGCGACGATCGGCTCCTGCCGCCAGACGTGGATCATGCGGTTGCTGACATCCTCGCCGGTAAGCACGCCGTTAGGGCCGAGGATTTCACGCAGTTGCTGGACGATATCAGTCATGCGAAAGCACTCCGTCGCGGCGCCGGCCGCGCTTGCTCAAAGACGGGATTTGGCCAGCGCCTGATCGAGGTCCCACAGAATGTCCTCGCAGGTTTCAAGGCCAACGGAAATACGGATCATGTCGGGGCCGACGCCGGCAGCAATCTGCTGTTCTTCCGACAACTGCCGGTGGGTGGTCGAGGCCGGATGAATCACCAGCGTCTTGGCGTCGCCGACGTTGGCGAGATGGCTCAGGAACTGCACGTTCTCGATGAACTTCACGCCCGCCGCCTGCCCGCCCTTGATGCCGAAGGACATCACCGCGCTCGCGCCCTTGGGCAGGTATTTCTGCGCCCGGTCGTAATAGCGGTCGCCCTTGAGGCTCGGGTAGCGCACCCAGCTGACCTGCGGGTGTTCGCTGAGGAAGGTCGCGACCCGTGCCGCGTTGGCCACGTGGCGGTCCATGCGCAAGGGCAAGGTTTCCAGACCCTGCAGCAGCAGGAAGGCGTTGAACGGGCTTAGCGCCGGCCCCAGCGTGCGCAGCGCTTCCATGCGAACCTTCATGGTGAAACCGAAGTCGCCGAAGGTTTCGTAGAACTTCACCCCGTGATAGCCGCGGGAGGGTTCGATCATGCCGGGGAAGCGCCCGTTGTCCCACGGAAATTTGCCGGATTCGACCAGCACGCCGCCAATCGAGGTGCCGTGCCCGCCGATGAACTTGGTCGCCGAATGCACCACCAGATCGGCGCCCCATTCAAAGGGCCGGCAGAGATAGGGCGTGGGGAAAGTGTTGTCGACCACCAGAGGCACGCCGGCCGCGCGGGTCACCGCAGAAACGGCTTCGATATCCAGCACGTTGACCTGCGGATTGCCCACCGTCTCGGCGTATACCGCCTTGGTCTTCGGCCCGATCGCCGCCGCGATGGCGTCCATGTCGTCGATGTCGACAAAGCTGGTCTCGATGCCCATGCGCCGGAAGTTCACGTCGAACTGCGAATAGGTGCCGCCGTAGAGGGTTTTGGACGACACCAGATGGTCGCCCGCCTCCAGCAGCGTCAGCAGCGTGACCATTTGCGCCGACATGCCGGAGGCGACGGCCAGCCCGGCGCGCCCGCCTTCCAGCGCCGCCATGCGTTCCTCAAATACCGCATTGGTCGGGTTCGACAGTCGGCTGTAGACGTTACCGAAGGTCTGCAGGTTAAACAGGCTTGCCGCGTGATCCGCGCTGTCAAACACGTAGGACGTGGTCTGATAAATCGGACCCACACGCGAGCCGGTGGCGGCGTCCGGGATTTGGCCTGCGTGCAGGCAAAGGGTTTCGAAACCAAATTGACGGTCGGCCATGGCAGTTCTCAGTTGGCGACGTGACGCGGGCGTCGCGAGGAAATCACTTTGGTGTTTACGCCGACGAAGTTAAGCCCGCCGAACAGCCGCGCGTGTTCGATTTTCACGCAGCGGTCGATCACCACATCGAGCCCGGCAGCGCGCGCGGTGCGCGCGGCTTCCATGTTGATCACACCGATTTGCATCCACAGCACGCGCGCCTTGATGGCAATCGCGTCGGCGGCAATCGATGGAATCTCGCTGCTTACGCGAAAGCAGTCCACGATGTCGACCGGCTCCGGGATGTCGTGCAGGCTGGGGTAACACTTCTCGCCCAGCACTTCCTGATAGGCCGGGTTGACCGGGATCACCCGGTAGCCGTGCTCCTGCATGTACTTCGCGGCGAAATTGCTGGGGCGGTGCCAGTGTGCGGAGAGGCCGACCACGGCGATGGTCTTCGACTCCGCGAGCACGCGCCGCAGGGTGGGAATATCAGTCTCGAACTCGGCGTCGATAGCGGACATGCTGCAGCCCTATTTCGCCGACAGTGCGCGTGCCCAGCAGCGCCATGTCGCGGTTGATTTCAGATTTAAGCAGGTGCAAGGCGCGGTCGACGCCAGGCTCGCCGCCGGCGCCCAAACCAAACAGGTAGCAGCGTCCGGTCATGCAGGCCTTCGCGCCCAGCGCGATGGCCTTGAGCACGTCGGTGCCGCGGCGCACGCCGCCGTCCAGAATGACCTCCGCCCGGTCGCCCACTGCGGCGACAATTTCAGGCAGCACGTCGATGGGTGCCGGCACGTGGTCAAGCTGCCGACCGCCATGATTCGACACAATGATGCAGGTGGCGCCGATATCGACCGCACGCTTGGCGTCGTCCACCGTCAGGATGCCTTTCACCGCGAACGGCCCGTTCCACTGCTGCACCATCAGCGCGGCGTCGTCCCAGGTCACCGTGCGGTCAAACTGCTCGCCGATATAGGCCTGCAGGGTGTTGACGTCGCCCGGCCGCGCGGCCGGCACGCGGTGCGCGACATTGGCCAGCGTGAAGGGATCGGAAGTGATGTGCGCAAACGACCACAGCGGGCGCAGCGCAAAATCGAGCCAGCTCTTGACCGACAGCTTCGGCGGCACGGTCATGCCGGTGCGCAAATCGCGCTCGCGGTTGCCGGTCAGCGGCAGGTCGATAGTCAGGCACAGCGCGTGATACTGCTGGGCGCGGCAGCGGTCGATGAATTCGGTCACCAGCCCACGGTCCTTGAAGACATAAATCTGGAACCACTTGGGGCCGGGGTTGACCGCCGCCACTTCTTCTACCGAGTGCGTGCCGACGGTGGAGAGCGAATAGATGGTACCGGCGCGGGCCGCTGCCCGGGCCACGGCAAGCTCGCCTTCCCAGTGAAACAAACGCGACATGCCGGTCGGCGCCAATACCAGCGGAAACGCGATGCGCTGGCCGAGCACGGCCTTCTTGACGGCGCCCCGGTCGGACATCGAGAAGACGATGATCGGGAGCTTGTTGGCCTCGCAGAGCGAGAAGGCTTCGGCGTCCATCACGCCG
>JAURHQ010000151.1 GCA_030833185.1 Gammaproteobacteria bacterium
CCGGTCAAGCGTGCCTCGGGCCGCTGCCCTACCTGCGTCTGCTTCCCGTGTAGTGGTGCCCGTTTCCGTCAGACTGCAGCTGGTTGTGCTTTCGGACGAGATGGCGCTGCGAACCGCTATCGAGCTCTATAAGGACGGCCGAGACGCGTTGCTAAAGGCGTTTTCGGAGTAGGGCTAGAAAAATAATCTGGTCGTGCAACGAGAGCGCCTGATGGCCGGAGGCGATATGGCAAGAAAAGGTTTTCGTGCGTTAGTGGAGGAGATTTCCCACGACCTCAAGCCACTGCGCTCTAAATCACCTAGGAAAGGCAGTTGGGGTTTCTATTGCTGGGGCGATACCGTGGCCGCCAACGGCGGTGGCGTCGGTGGATTCCATTGGGAGGCGAGCCGTGCGGGGATGATCCGCTTCCTGCGTCGTTACGCGGTCGCCATCTACTTGCCGCACGCGGGCGTGGATTGTTTTGCCATCGATGACAAGGTCGAGCGCATCGCCGCAGCCATGAAAGCCGGTAGGCTGTCAGATGCAGCTGCGGTTAAGGCGCTCAACAGGGCGTTGCAGCACGTGGTTCAGTTCGACTGGATAGGGGAATACACGGAACTCCGGGATGGCAATACCAAATACGCCAAGGCGCTCCGCAAGCGCTTACGGGACGGCGGGAGCGCGGCGCCGGTCAGGCGGCCGGAGCAGGGGATCTGGCGGGAGTTTCTGAATCAGGCTTGAAATCTTTTTGCCGGCCATTGGCCAGCCAGCGCCACAAGCTCACAAAACGACCCAGCCCACCCTGATAATCGGCGCACATCCGCGTAGCCAACTCCCCCATGCAAGACCTAGCCATCATCGACTTCGAAACCACCGGCCTCACCCCGGGCATCGACCGTCCTACGGAAATCGCCATCGTCATCGTGCGTGGCCACGAGGTGGTGGATGCGTTCAGCCGCTTGATGAATCCCGGCATTGGCATTCCGCCGGAGGTTGAAGCGCTCACCGGCATTACCAACGCCATGGTGGCGCAGGCGCCGTCGGTGGGGCAGGTGATGACGGAGGCGCTGCGCTTTGTGGGCGCGCGGCAGATGGTGTCGCACAACGCGGCCTTTGATGCGGCGTTCTGGACGCTCGTGCTGGCGCGCATCGGCATTACGGCGACCAATCCCTTTCTCTGCACGCTGCGGCTGGCGCGGCGGGTGTATCCGCAGTTCTCCCGGCACGGCCTGCAGCACCTGCGGGATTGTCTGCAGCTGGTCACGCCGGGCCGCGCGCACCGGGCGCACGCAGATGCGCTGCTGACGGTGGAGCTGCTGCAGCGGATGCGGCGGGATTTGGCATCGCGCTATGGGCTGGCGACGGTGGATGCGGAAGTGCTGGAGCTGGTGCAGAGCACGCCGCGCGGGCGGGTGGATGAGGCGCTGCGGGGCAAGGCGTGAGGCTTGCTGCGAAGGGCGGGACGGCAGCTGCGGCAGGCGGTGGATGCTGAGTACGTGTGGGTGAGGTGCGGCGATGGGGTGGCAGGCGCTGTGGCGGCACGGGTGCCGCGCCCATGGCAGACAGGATGCCGTGCACGTGGTCGTGGAGGGCATGCGCGGTAGTCGCTTGACCTGTGGGCGCGGCAGCGCTGCCGCGACTTGGGCGCTTAGTCGGGGCGCGGCGAGCACAAAAAATCTAGCCTTCTGTCGCGGCGGGCGTGTCGCCCCTGCCGATCAAGACCGCGGCCGCCAAGCCCGCCGCAAAGGCTTGTGGAATGCCAGTCGATTTGGCGGGTTGTTGCCGGGGTGCTTTCGCTGGCGCGCCCGCTGGCCGGCCGTCTACTATCGACCCGTCGTCAAAGCGCGCATCGGCGCACGCGTGATGCCCTGAGGCCCGCCCAGCGGGGCAACACCGGCAAGGAGGATGGAGTGGCAACGATTACGGCATACGACGCGCAGGGGTTTGGTTTGGGGATGGATACGGGGAAGTTGACCGCTTATCCCGACGGCAAGGAGCATCCCGTAACGAGCTCTTCAGACAGCACGGAAAGTCTCGGGAATAGCTACTACTACGTGACGAGTCAGTTGCGCGGCAACCCATATCTCGACGTCACCATCGCCCGTATTCACATCGTGAACGATGTGAGCTACGTGCTGGACGTCCGCTTTTTCAATGACGACGTCCTCGTGTTGAGCGTGAAAGGCATCTCGCTGACCTTCGCGCAGCTTGCAACCGGCAATGCCGTGCTTTGCGCCAAAAACGACGTCATCTACGGCAATCGCTACAGCGACACTATTGGTGGCTATGCAGGAGACGACCGGTTGTTCGGCCGCGCCGGCGATGACTTCATGGCGGGTGGCTTTGGCAACGACATGCTGTTTGGCGGCGCCGGCAACGACACGCTCTACGGCGGCGTGGGCAACGACCGCTTCGTCTTCAACGCGCGGCCGGCAGCCGACAACATCGACGCAGTGAAAGACTTCCAGTTAGGCATCGACCGTCTGGTGCTGGACGACGACCTGTTCACGCGCCTGGGAACGGGCACGACTGCGGGTCGGGCGCTTCAAGCGGCCCACTACAGGGTGAGTGCGAGTGCGGCCGACGCAAACGACTTCATCCTCTACAACCCGCGCACCGACAAGCTGTTCTACGACGATGACGGCAACGGGCCGCACGCGCCGGTGTTGATCGCAAGCATCAGCATGAGTGGCAACACGGCACCCAGCGCCAGCGATTTCCTTGTGGTGTCCTAGGGCTTTCGCGGCCGTAGCCCCCGATGTGCTGGAACTGACGAGAGGTACGTCGCGCGCGGGTAATGGATGCGCTGCGCGATAAGCCCTTCGGCCCGCCGCGACGGCCGGAACAGCAGCGGGCGGCGCGCGTGGATGCGAGGGATGCGTCATTTGCGGCTGGCGTGTCGCTTCCACGGAGAAATGACTTGGACGGATGCCTGCGGTCGGCGGCTAGCGCAAATCCGGCTGGGCGCCGAGGCGCTCAGGCGTCGACGGAATTGCAAAATCCGCGCGGTTGGCCGGGCGCAGCCGGCCTTGGTTAAGGCGCGCTTCACGTTCGGCGCTCTACAAAACATGCAGGGTCGCGTTGAACAATTTTTCAGGGAGAGAGGATATGAAAAAAGCCTTTGGCACGCTGCGTGTGGTGACCTTGCTGTGCGGCCTTTCGTGTGCTGCCGCCGGCGCTCTGGCGAACGACTGGAACAGCAATCCCAACAACTGGCGCAACAGCGAAAATAACTGGGAAAACAGCTCGAACAACTGGAACAACAGTCCCAACAACTGGGACAACAGCCCCAACCGTTACGGTAACGAGCGCATTCTGCGCGATGCCGAGGGCAACGCTGCCGGCTATGCGGTGCCGAAGGACGACGGCGGAGTGAATTTCTTCGACCTTCAGGGCAATCGAAAGGGTTATTTGCCGGCCCCGCAGTAGGTAGCCCGGGCGCGCTCGCTGACGCGCCTCGCGCACCGGGATTGGCCGGCGGCTTTAGCGGTCGCCGCGGCCCGGTTGCGCAGCGGCCGCGAAAGTTTTCAGGCGCTGGCGAGCGCACCGCAAACCAGATTTTTCTGCGGACTCCGCTGCGGGCGGCCCTGCCGCGTTTTTTTTCGCCGCACGGTACGGTGCATGCTTCAGGCCGTCGGTCACCACACGGCGCAAGCCGATGAGCGAACCACGCCCTATCTCAGATTTCCAGTTCAGCTTGTCATTTGGCTGAGTCGTGACAGCCAGATCCCTAATCGACGTTCAGGAGTGAGATGGGGTGGGGTTGTAGCTCCTACGGTCCGTACCTTTTGGTCGGAAGCGGCCAAAGTCCCTCCACCCCGGCGCCTTTATCGTTCCTCAATAAAGACGGTCGCGAACATACAAGCGGCCGGTCGGACGCGAATGGATTTTGCGAATTGTCAACGCCGAAGTAATTTTGACCCGGTGGGTCAGTTTTATCCCGGCGTTAACACGAATGCGCCGAGGGCTATTCGCGGCGCGCGCGCCGCTCCTACAGGGGCGCGGCGGTCGGCGGCGATTGGCAAATGAAAGCGCGCTTTAATTGTTGTTAATCAAATTAAAGAAGGCTTTATTTCCCGGGTGCAGAACTTAAGGCCGCCGCAAAACGCCAATCGCGGCGGACTGACTGCTGACAAGGATTGCGGACAGGCTTGCCTGCTTGGGATTGACTGGCTTCAGGCGCGCAGGGTGGTGAGCAGGGTGACCAACTCGTGGAGCGCCGAGTAGGGTTGGGGTTCGGTGTAGGCGTCGAACTTCTCCGCCAGCGCTTGCGCCCGCTGCGTCGCGGTGGCCAGCCGGTTCCGGGTGATGGCAAACATGCCGCCAGCGGCTTTTTCGTAGCCGGGAATGTGCCGCTTCAAGCGCGCCAGCACCTCATCGCGGTGAATGGGCGCCCGAATGTCTTCATAGTGCAGCAACAACCACAACTCGAAGCTGGGGATGGAAACGATCGGCCTGAAGCTGACTGGCTGCCTCTCGTCGTTACGCAGCTTGCCGTCCAGCGACTTCGCCAAATCCAGTGCGTTGAAGTAGCTGTCGTGGTCGTCGCGGTCAAAGACGGCATAGACCTGATCGAAGCTTTTTGGGCGAATGCCGGTGTGCAAATCGCCTTTTTCAAAAAGTCGCCGGGCATAACGCACGATTTGAATTGGCGCAGTGCCGCGCTGTCCTGGCTGCACCTCCACATTGGCGGAATGCAGTTGATGGGCAGCGCGGACTTCCTCCAGATACAGGGGTTCGGTTTTGCTGCCTTCCGTGACGATCAGGACGCGGGCGTAAGGGGCACGCCGTGCTGCTTTGGCCGCCTGGCGACGCAGCTGCCGGTCTTTCGGCTGGTTGTCGCGCCCCATTAGTGCTTCACCCCCAGCACTTGATTGCGAAGGAGGGGGAGTGCGCCATAGCGGCCCTGCAGGTAACCGCGTTCCAACGCTTCATTCTTGCGCGGGCTGAAGTCGAGCAGCGGATACAGCGAAGAACTTTGGTCCGGGCCCTTTTCAACAAACCAGACTTGATCGCGCCGGAACAGGCCGTAGGCATCGAGCAGCGAGGTGTCGTGCGTGGTGAAGATGATCTGCGCGCCGCCGGTGTTGACTTCGGTACTGTGAAACAAGCGCACCAGCGCCTGCACCAGCAGCGTGTGCAGGCTGGTATCCAGTTCATCCACCACCAGCGTCAGCCCCTTACGGAGGATGTCCAGAATCGGGCCCGTCAGAAACAACAGGTTGCGGGTCCCGCTGGATTCGTCGACCAGATCAAAAACGGCCCTGCCGCGCTCTGTGACGTGATGAAACTTCACCTCATCCACCGCCTGCTCGCTGGCTGCTTCCTCACGCTTACCGGTGGATAGACCAACGTTGATCGTGTGGACCACCGCCTGTCGGGTGGCCACCTCGATGTCGGCAATGCTGATGTCGGCGGCACGCAGAAAGTCGCAAATGGCTTTGCGTTGGGTTTCTTGTTTGAGCATCTGAACGGAAAACTGCGGCGACAGGGGGGACTGCTCGTTAAAAATCACCAGGCGATTGGCGAACCAGTCAAACACCGGACGCATAGCCTCGCTGTTGAGTTGCGCGGCCACTGCCAGGAACAAGGCGGTAGGTCGGGTCGCTCCTTCCCATAGATTCTTGGCGCCCTTCAGGCTGGGGCCGAACTCGTAGATGTCCTTGCCGCTGTCGGGATCGAAGTGGCGTTCAAACCAGCGTTGCGGCTTGAACGCTTTGTAGACCAGCAACTGCTCGCTGACGATTCGTTGCGCGGTCATGGCAAAACCGTACTGGTAGCGCACGCCGTCGATGATGAAGGTGACCTCGAAGTCCGTCGGTTGGTTGCCCGATAGGGTATCCAGCTTGAAGGCCTGAAGCCGGTCGAAGGTCTGTCCCGGCTGCAAGGCCGCCGACTCCGTCACCACGCCGCGCATGAACTGCAGGGCCTTGATGAGGTTGGACTTGCCGCTGGCGTTGGCGCCGTAAACCACCGCGCTCGTTAACAGGTGAGGAGCCGCCTTCAAGCCGGTAGGCAGGGCATTTGTGTCGAGCAAGGTTTTGTCTGCAGACGCGACCAGACTGAGCACCTGCTCGTCGCGCAAACTGCGGAAGTTCTTGACGCGGAACTCGACCAGCATGACTCGGGCCTTTTAATTAAATATGAAAAAATTATGCGCGTTATTCGCAAATTATCAAATTATTATTAGTTCTTGTCGGGGGCTTTCGGCGCCTTATCCCTAGCTTCGGCTAAGCAAGCGTGCGCGTTGCAACGCTCGAACACTTTTTAGCTCTAGCGCACATGCGGATGCGGCGGGATTTGGCATCGCGCTATGGGCTGGCGACGGTGGAAGCGGAAGTGCTGGAGCTGGTGCAGAGCACGCCGCGCGGGCGGGTGGAGGAGGCGCTGCGGGGGTACGGGGCGGCTACGGGTGGTGCGGGCGGCGCCTGAAGGCCGATGTAGGCGCGGCGCCTGCGCCGCGATAGTCGCCAGTGTCATCGCTGGCCTGTTCGCGGCGTACACGCCGCGCCAACAGTGGGGCCCCAGCGCGGCCCGCAAAAAAAGAAGGCCGCATCGCTGCGGCCTTCCGTGAGACTACGACACCGTCGCAGCTCGTCGCGCGCGATTCGCTTAGGCCTTCTTGGCCTCGAACTGCGAACGACCCAAAGACTGCGTCGATGTCATCTCAATCCCACTAGACATTGGATCACCTCCTTTCAAAATTGCGCCGTTGCCAGTTTTACCGCAAGCCGGCGGCGAAGCACAGGGGGCAATCGCCGTGGCTCAGGCCGCGCACTGTTTCCCAAGCGCGACGAGGCGCGAAATGCCGAACGAATACTCGGGCACCACACCAGACGTCGGGCTGCGCGGGGCAAGCTGCAGCAGGTCACGATACAAGCGTCCGGCCGCCGGGATGCCGCATAAGGCGTCGGCGTGCGCTTCGGCGGCTTCCAGCCAGCGCGGTCCGGCGGCGTCTTCCCACTGCGAATACGGAGAAGGCCGGGGCGTTTCGCGCCAGGCGTGGCGGATCGCCTTGAGCGCGGGCGCCGGGATTAACTTCGACGCCTGACGCCCGCCCAGCCATTCCATTTCCCAGGCGGTGGCAAGTCGCTCTTCCCACGCAACTTTGTCCGGGTCTTTGAAGCGCGGGCGATAGCAGTCCATTTCGCGCTGCAGGCTTAAGTGCGCGGCGGTGTATTCCACCGCGAAATGAAACAGCTCGTGCTGGCGCACGGTGCGACGCAGGCACCGGAACACCATGCTTGCCTCCACGTCCGCGCATATTGCGTTGGCGCGATGGCTCAACCGCATCGCGGCTCGAAACAAGGCCGGCTCGTTCCACACAATGCCCCAGCCACCCCGGCCACCCAGCGACCAGGGCACGTAGCAGGCCAGCACATCGGTGCCGCCTTCTTCAACGGTGGGCGCGAACTCGTCATCGTCGACAAGCTCGATGAAGCGCTCGGTCCAGCCCTCCTCCTCCTCGTGCGTCTCGCTGTCTTCGTGCTCGACACCCGATATTGGCCAGTCGAACATCGTGCGCGGGCCTGTGTCGCCCTCGGGCAGCGGGAACTTGAGGACATCGGATGGGTTGAGGTGCCGGTAGTGATAGGGAAACGCCCTCTGAAAAAGAGCGGCTGGATCAAGCTGACGCATGGGGGACTCCTGGAATCTGTTGGGGTGCGTGCAGGGCGTGGAATTGCAAGCCGTCTAGGCCGCGCGCGCCGTTTGTTGTGCCCTTGGCGGCTCGCTGCACGCGAGTTCGGCGGCCGCCGCGTCCCGCGCCTGTTGCCACCGCGTGCCGACGGGGTCCGGGCGCTCCTCGTAGGCCTCGTGCAGCCAGTGGTAGCGGGGCAGGGCGAGCTTGTCGGTCAGCCAGTCGCGCGCATCGGCTAACGCCTCGCTGTGCGTGGTGGCGATGGCCGCATAAAGCTGGTCCTGGGTGGGCGCGAAGCGGCGCTGCAGGGCTTGGGTCAGGGCGTGGATCTGGGGCCAGCGGCCGTAGGACTGATTAAGCCGTATGAAGGTTTTGAGCAGCAGCAGGCCGTCGGGCGCGTAGTCGCCGACAAAGAGGCCGTCGGTGGTGGCGAGAAAACCCTGCTTAAGGCCAAGCGCGGCGGCGGTTGCGTTCATCAACCACAGCGGCGCCACGGCCTGCGTGATGTGCGGCTTCAGTTGGTCCCAATACATCACGTTGCAGCGCTGGAAACCGCGGGCCAGGGCGTGGCGGGAAAAGAGCGCGAGCGCGGCTTCCTCGCTTTTAATCACCGGCGACAGCGGCGCGAGCGCGCCGCGGATCAGCACCATCTGTTGATCGTCGGCGCAAGCGCGAAAGTCGAGATAGCGGCAGACCGGCCCCTCGCGGCGGGTTTCGGTTTCCAGCAGGTAGATGGCGCGCGGTTTGATGGGGGCGAGCATGTCCCGCAGGTAGCGCCGGGCGCCCTTGCGGGTGTCCGGCAGGCTGCTGCGGGCGCGCTTCTTGCGCTTCATTTGCTCGTTGAGTCGGGCGTCTTTGCCCTGCAGTTCCCGATGGCTGCGATGGGCCAGGCCGTGGGCGAGTGAGGCATCTATCAACATACGCAGGTCCTCCATGATGGTGTGCGGTGCCGGGGGGCGCGGGGTTCAGGTCCTTGGGATGTGCGCTTTCTTTTGGCGGAGCAACGTCACGCGCGGGCGGGCTTTCTGGTCCGGCTTGGACTGTCGAGTTGGGGCTGGCGTCGCGGCGTTGCCGCTCCCACGGGGCGCGGCGGCACCGGCGGTATTCGTGGGAGCGGCTTCCTGCCGCGACTGAAGCGATTGAGGGGCTGGCGTCGCGGCGTTGCCGCTCCCACAGGAGAGCCGGGGCGGCGCGGACGGTAGTTGTGGGAGCGGCTTCCTGCCGCGACTGATGCGATTGAGGGCTTGGCGTCGCGGCGTTGCCGCTCCCACGGGGTGCGGCACCGGCGGTATTCGTGGGAGCGGCTTCCTGCCGCGACTGATGCGATTGATGGGCTGGCGTCGCGGCGTTGCCGCGCCCACGGGAGTGCGGCGCGGACGGCGGTTGTGGGAGCGGCTTCCTGCCGCGAATGAAGCGATTGAGGGGCTGGCGTCGCGGCGTTGCCGCTCCCACAGGAGAGCCGGGGCGGCGCGGACGGTAGTTGTGG
>JAURHQ010000152.1 GCA_030833185.1 Gammaproteobacteria bacterium
GGTCGAAACGAGCGCGGAAAAACGCTAGTGACTGGGCTGGGGAAAAGTTGACAGATGACGTTATGAGGCTTGGTAGTTGACATGGCGGTTGAGTTGGTGACTCAGGCGGAGTATGCGCGGCGGCGCGGGGTGTCCCGTGAGGCTGTGCGTAAGGCCGTGGCTGAGGGCCGGGTGTCGCTGATCGATGGGCGTATCGACCCTATCGTGGCCGATGTGCAGTGGTCGACCAACACGCGCGCCCGGGCCGATGCAGGCAAGGCCACCACCGACACCGGCAAGGTCGTGGCCGGGGCTGCGGCTGGCAAGCAGCCGAAGAGCGAAGAGGGCGAGGGCTACTGGGGAGCGCGCTCGCGTCGCGAGGAGGCCGAAGCATCGCTTGCCGAACTGGAACTGGCAGCCAAAGCCGGCTCGCTCATCGACCGCGCCGGCGTCGAAATGGCGATGGAGACGGCTTTCCGCCTGGTGCGCGACGCGATCATGGCCACGCCTGACCGCTTACCGCTGCCCGTTGACGTCTGCGCCACCCTCCGCAACGCTCTGCGCGACACGCTCGCGGACGTCGAGAAAACCATCCAGACCACGCTGGTGCAGGAGCCGGTGCAGTGAGCGCCACCATCCACCTCCTAACCCAGCAAAGCGCCTACACCAACGCGATGCAGTTGATCGCGCGCGCGATGCGCCCCGACCCGCCGTTGTGGGTCGACCAGTGGGCGGAGGATCACATGCGGATCCCGCCCGACACCGGCGCTGCTGAGCCTGGGCCATACCGCGTTGCGCGCACGCCGTTCGCGCGTGAGGTGATGCGCTGCCTCTCGCCCGAGCACCCGTGCCAGCGTGTGGTCGTCATGGGCGCGTCGCAGCTGCTGAAGACGCAGACCTTCCTGAACGCCGCGATGGCCTGGATCGACGGCGCCCCCGCCAACATCATCGCCCTCATGCCATCCGGCGAGCTGGCCAAGCGGCTGAGCGCACGCGTCGACAAAACCATCAAAGCCATCCCCCGCGTCGCCGAACGCGTTGCCAAGCCGCGCAGCCGTGACGCGCGCAACACCATCAACGCCAAAGACTTCCGCGGCGGCACGCTTTTCTGCCTCACCGCTGGCACCGCCAAAAATCTCGCCGAGACCTCCGCGCGCTACGGCTACTTCGACGAGATCGACCGCGCCGAGGGCAACGTGCAGCAAGAGGGCGACCCGGTCAAGCTGTTCGAAAACCGCTTCGCCACCTACGGCCGCCGCAAAAAACTCTACTACACCAGCTCGCCCACGCTCGACGAAACCAGCCGCATCAAAACCCTTTACGAGCAGGGCGACCAGCGCAAATTCCTCGTCCACTGCGTGCACTGCGATAACCCGCACGAGCTCATCTGGGCCAACCTCGCCTACGACGGCGGCGACGCCACCATGATCTGCCCCGAGTGCGGCGGTGTGCACACCGAGCGCGACAAAACCGCGCTGCTCGCCAGCGGCCACTGGCAGGCCAGCACCGATGGTGACGGCGGCGAGACCGTCAGCTTCCACATCAGCGCGCTCTACGCCCCGTTCGGCTGGGTCAGCTGGACCGATCTCGCCAAAGAGCACGCCGAAGCCAAGCGCGCCATAGAGCAGGGCGACGACGAGCAGATGCAGGTGTTCTACAACACCCGCCTCGCCCTCCCGTGGGCCGTCGCCAAAGCCACCACCAGCGCCAAAGCGCTCAAGGCGAAAGCCGAGCAGGAAGCGCTGCCCTCGCAGATCGTCCCCGCCTGGGCGCTCGTCGTCACCGCCGCGGTGGACACGCAAGGCGACCGCCTCGAATACAAAGCCATCGCCTGGGGCGAAGGCATGGAGCACGCCATCATCGACAAGCGCATCCTCAGCGGCTCCCCCGCGGAGGACGCCGTGTGGTCCGCCCTCGACGAACTGCACCGCACTGTTCGCTACGCGCGCGCCGACGGCCACCCCGCACACCAAGTCGCCGCCATGTTTGTCGACAGCGGCGGCCACCACACGCAGGATGTGTACAACTTCTGCCGCCACCGCAAGCACCGCCACATCTACGCCATCAAAGGCGCCAGCCGCCCCGGCCGCAGCATCCTCGCCACCAGCCCGAGCAAGGCGGACGTCAACTGGCGCGGCCGTATGGAAAAGCACGGCGCCCTCGTCTGGATCATCGGCACCGACACCGCGAAAGACTGGATCGCCGCACGCCTGCTCAAAGAGCCCGGCCCCGGCGCCGCCCACTTCGCCGCCGACTTGAGCGACGACGATTTTGAGCAGATCACCGCCGAATACCGCGTCGCGCGCCTCAGCAAAGGCCACAAGATCGTCGAATGGCACAAAAAGAAGAACCAGCGCAACGAAGGCCTCGACCTCTACGTCTACAACCTCGCCGCCGCCCACTACCTCGGCCTGCACAAAATGCGCGAGGCGCAATGGGCCGCCCTGCGCGCCAAAGTCTGCCCGCCTGAGGATCTGGTCAGCCGCGCTGAGCGACCGCCTGCACCGATCGCCGCCACCGCGCCCGGCGTGCTGCCTGCTACGCAACTCACCCCCCGCCCGGCCCCCACCGCCGCGCCCACATCCCCCTTTGCAAAACCCGAATGGAGCAGCCGCCTATGAGCCAAGCCCACGCCGTCGCCGTCAAGCCGCGCACCCCCGCGATTGAGGAGGACCACGCCACCGAGCTGCAGAACGTCGTCACCGAAGGCCTGCGCGAAGAGGTGGGCTACAAAGAGGCCTACGCCGCCCCCATCGCCGCCGCTGTCGTTCGCATCCTGCGCCGCCGCATGGGTGGGCGTGATGTCTACATCCCAGCGCCCAGCGCCACCGAACGCTACGCGCAGATCCGCGCCCGGCACGCCGAGATCATCAGCACGCTCGGCCCCACCAAAGCGCGCGACGTCGTGCTCGCCGAGTTCGCCATCAGCCTGCGCACGTTCTACAGCGCGCTCAATGCAAAGTGATTTATGAGCATCAATTTCGCTGACAAACCAGCACCCATTCATGCGCCTAAATAGAGAAGCGACGGCCCAGGAAGCAAATGTCAGACACCATCCGGACAACTGGGCGCACCAAGCGCTATTGTTGATGGATGAGGCGGATTCGCTCGTCAGGTGGGCTTCTGTAAGTATGACCGATGCGGAGCGATACAAGCATGGCAGCGAGGCATTCTGGAAAGTTGCGCATATGCTTGCTAACGAACGTGAGCGCATCGAGCAGGAAAAGTCTTCGTCCACCGGAGAATCCGGAGAGTGAAATTACTGGGCGGCTATTTCAACGACTCCCGTCCACCGGAAAATCCGGATGCCCCAATTTCGAACATTTTGCGAAGACCGGCGTGAAAACGCGAAGCCACCCTGTGCCACCAACAGAGGAGAGAGCGCGCAAGCACACATCGGCGGGTAAACGGTTTGCAACGGACGAGCAAGTTCGAGCCGTTATGGAGCGCTTAAAAGCAGGCGAATGTCTTAGGGCGGTGGCCAGAGAGTTAAAGCTATCGCCAGCAACAATTTCATACTGGGTCAGCGGAAAACGCCGACGTGATGCAACTGGTGGTTCTCTGTATACGCAAGTCACAGGGCGTTCTGAAAGCTGAACTTTGCAAATTCTCGGGTAGTTTTTGCAAAGCCGCCGCGCAAAACTGTGCGGCATGAAACACCCTTGGTACTCCATCCGAGCCCTCGCGTCGCGAGGCCCATCGGCTGCTGCATCCGCTGACGCGCCCACGCGCGCCGAGGTGCTGATCTACGGCGACATCGGCGAGAGCTGGTATGGCGACACCATCGCCGCCAAGGATTTCGTCAAGGATTTCGCCGCGATCGACGCCGCCGAGATCACCGTGCGCATCAACAGCTACGGCGGCAGCGTCACTGATGGCATCGCCATCTACAACGCTATCAAGCGTCACCCGGCGCAGGTCACCGTCGCCGTTGACGGCGCCGCCTACAGCGTCGCATCGCTCATCGCCATGGCCGCCGATGTCCGCCACATGGCGGATAACGCGCTCATGATGATCCACGCGCCCTGGTCGCTCGCCGTTGGCAACAGCGCCGACATGCGCGAGCAGGCCGACGTGCTCGACAAATACGCCGAGGCCATGGCGCAGAGCTACGTCACCGCCAGCGGCAAACCGCGCGAAGCCATCATGGCGCTGCTCACCGACGGTGTGGACCACTGGTACACCGCCGCCGAAGCCAAGGCCGAAGGCTTCGTCACCGACGTGATCGAGGCCACGCCCGTCGCCGCCTCGCTCAGCGCCGAATCGTTTGCACGGTTCGACAAAACCCGCCTCCCCGCCGCCCTTGCGCAGCGCATCAGCGCCAAGGCGCCCCCCCTTCCTGCGGCAGCCGCCGCCCAACCCACGGAGCAATCCACCATGACCCCTGACGAAATCAAAGCGGCTGCAGCCAAAGCTAAAGCCGAAGGCATCGCGGCCGAGGCCAAGCGCCGCGACGACATCACCGCCGCGTTTGCCAAGTTTGCCACCCGCAGCGGCGTCGCCGAGGCGCAAGCCGCTTGCCTGGCCGATGTCTCCTGCACGCCGGAGCAAGCCAACGCCAAATTGCTCGACGTGCTGGGCAAAGGCGCCGAGCCCATCCAGGGCACCACGCGCATCGGCACCGTTGAGGATGAGGGCGACAAGCGCCGCGCCGGCATGTCGCTCGCGCTTGAAATCCGCGCCGGCCTCGCCAAAAACGACACCACCAACCCCTACCGCGGAGACACGCTGCTCGACATGGCGCAAGCCAGCCTCGAGCGCAGCGGCGTCAACACGCGCGGCATGGACAAAATGGCCAAGGTCGCCGCCGCGTTCACCCACAGCTCGGGCGACTTCCCGCTGCTGCTCGCCAACGTGGCCAACAAAGCTATGCTGATGGGCTGGAACGAGACGGAAGAAACCTTCCAGCTCTGGACCAACAAAGGCACGCTGCCCGACTTCAAGCAAGCGCAAACCGCAAGCCTCAACACCTTCCCCGCGCTCGATCAAATCCTGCCCGGCAAGGAATACCAATACGCCAGCATCGGCGAGCACGGCGCCACGCGCATCCTCTACACCTACGGCAAGATGTTCAACATCAACCGTGCGGCCATCATCAACGATGATCTTGAGGCGTTCACCAAAGTGCCGCGCCTCATGGGCCGCGCCGCCATGCGCAAGCTGGGCGACCTGGTCTACGCGCTGATCACCGCGCCGGTCGCCTTCAACGGCGCCGCGTTGTTCCACAGCACGCGCAACAACCTTGCCGCCTCGGGCACTGCCATCAGCACCACCTCGGTGGATGCAGCCATGGCCGCCATGGCGCTGCAAGCCGACAACGGCAACACGCTCAACATCAAACCGCGTTATCTGCTCTGCCCGGTCAGCAAACGCGGCGCCGCGCTGGTGGTGCAAAACAGCGAGTTCGAGGTCGGTGCCAGCACCAAGAACAACACCACGCCCAACTTCGTGCGCGGCCTGTTCGAAACCATCTCCGACCCGCGGCTCGACGCCAACAGCGCCAACGCCTGGTACATGGCGGGTGATCCGTCGCAGTACGACACCATCACGGTGGACTACCTCGACGGCAACGATCAGCCGGTGCTCGAGCAGCAAAACGGCTGGACGATCGACGGCGTCGAGTTCAAGGTCCGCATGGACGCAGGCGCCAACCCGCTCGACTACCGCGCTCTGTACAAAAACCCGGGCGCCTAACCCACCGACCAACCCACGCAGCGCGCAACGGGCAACCCTCGCGCGCCGCCAGGCTGAACACAAACCACAGTCAAGGACACACACATGGCAACCAACTACATCAGCGGCGGCAACACCGTCGACTACACGGCTGGCGGTTCGGCGATCACGTCGGGTCAGGTCGTGCTCATCGGCACCCGCGTCGGCGTCGCCAAGGACGCCATCGCGGCCAACAGCCCCGGCGTGCTGCACGTCACCGGCGTCTGGTCTGCTGCCAAGCTCTCCACCGATGTCGTCACCCAGGGCGCCGCGCTGTACTGGGACAACACCAACAGCCGCTTCACGCTGACCAGTGCGGGCAACACGCTGGCGGGCTGGGCGTTCGCCGCAGCGGGCAACGGCGTCACCACGGTGCAGATCAAACTGCTCGGCTAGATCGGCTCACGCCGCATGTCGTTCGCCACCCTCGAAGCAGACCTGAATGCGGCCGTCGTGGCCGCTTTCAGCAACGGCACGGCCACCATGAATGGTGCGCCCATCGTCGGGGTGTTCGACAACCGCAGCGTTGACCAGCAGATCGGCGGCCTCGAGCTCGAAAGCACCGGCCCGCAGTTCCGCTGCCTCACCGCCGCCGTGCCCGCCCCACCGAACGACCGCACCCTCATCGTCAACGGCACCACCTACACCGTCCACCGCCGCGAGCCCGACAACACCGGCATGTCCACCCTCTACCTCCACGCCGCCTAACCATGTCACACGCACGCAGCACCATCCGCACCGCGCTTGTCGCCGCGCTGGTTGGCATCACGGCGGCCGGCTCGCGTGTGTACACGGAAGAGCGCGTGCAGGCCATTGCGCAGGGCGAATTGCCGGCTGTGCTGCTGGCGTTTCAGCAAGAGACGCCCGAGCGCATCACGTTTGGCCAGATCGACGGCATTCTTGAGCGCACGATCAGTTTCACCGTCACCTACATCATCAAGGCCGCCAGCGGCTACCTGGACGCGGCCGACACGGCGTGCGGCCAGATTGAGGCTGCGATTGCAGCGTTCACCGGCTTCAAGCAATCGGTGCCAACGCGCACCCTGTTTGATCTCGACATCAGCGGCGAGCTGCCACTTTACACCGCCGAGATCACGTTTTCCGGCACCTATCGAACCACGCAGGGTAACCCTGCCACATCACTCTGAGGTAACCCATGGGCTACGGCACTGGCGCAAACCGCATCGTTTCGTTCAAGCGTCAATCGGCGCTGGGCACCATCGCCACCACCAGCGGCGCGGCACAACTTCGCCGTGCTGATTTCTCGGCAAACTGGAACCGCTCCACGATTGAAAATCCCGAGATTCGCCCTGATCGGCAAAAAGCGATGGCGCGTGGCGGCATGGCTACGGGCGATCTGCAATGGTCTGGCCCGGTCTCGCCAGGCTCACAATCGGGCTTCTGGGATGCGCTTGTCATGGGCGCCTATCAATCGGCCGTCACCTCGGGCGCGTTGACTAACGTCACCGCCGCTGCCTCGGCGCCGCACTTCACGCGTGCAACCGGCAGCTGGATTACCGATGGTTTCCGCCTCGGTCAAGTCATCCGCTGCACCGGCTGGACCACGGGCGGCGTCAGCAACAACTCGCGCAACTTCATCATCACCGCCATCACCGCCACGCAGCTCACGGTGTCAACGCGTGACGGTACGGCGGTCGCCGCAAAAGCCTCTGGCGATAGCGTCACGTTCACCGCGCCGGGCAAATACTGCTACACGCCGCAAAGCAGCTTCCTCGACGCTTACATGACCTTCGACGAGTGGTCGCCCGATGTTGACGTCGGCGGCCGCGATGAGGTGTGGTGGGATGCCCGCATCACCGGCGGCAATTTCAAGGCCGATCCGAACGGCAACCTGGTGTCGCAGCTGAACATGACGGCGCTGGCCTACCAAAAGGGCAACGCGCAGTATTTCAGCTCGCCCAGCGCCATCAGCGCCACCGATGTGTGCAGCACGTCCACCGGCCTGCTGGTGGCAAATGGCACGGTCATCGGCTACGCCACGGGCATCGATTTCAACATCGATCTCAAGCCCGATATGCCGGCCGTGGTCAACGCGTCGAAGTATCCGTTTATTTTGGCGAGCCAGATCAACGTCACCGGCACGCTCAAGGCGCTCTGGTTCGACGATACCTTCGACGCCGCCTTCCTGGCCGAGACGGACATTGGCATCTACGCCCCGTTCTTCAACGGTCCGGGCGCCGCCGCAGAGTTCGTCAACATTGGCCTGCCGCAAACGCGCCTGTTCTCGTCGAAGAAGAACGGCGGCATCACCAGCACCGTGCGTGAGTACACCTACATCGCCGGCCCCAATGCCAGCGCCGCCACCGGCACCGTGCAGTCCACGATGTTCGTGCAGGACAGCCTGGCACCGTAACCCGGTTTTTCCACGTCAGACGGGGCGGCGTTCCTCCTCCTTACGTCGTTTCGTCTGGCACCAACACCAGCCGCAAGGAGGCGGCTCACGCATGCAAATCAACCTTGACGCTTACGACCCGAAGCCTGCAGCCGACCTCGGCCGGCCCATGCAGCTGGCCACGGATAAACACCTGCTGCCGATCTTCTTCAACGTGCTCGGGCAGGATTCCGACGTCTTCGCCGAGCAGATCAAAGAGAACACGCGCGAGAACGCCGCGCTGAAAGCCTCTGGCCTGTATGTGGTGGTCAATAGCCCAGAGCATGTGCAGAAGCAATCAATCCGTGCGCTGGCACGCATCATCACCGGCTGGTGGACGATTGTTGACGGCAAGCGCCGCGATCAGATCACCTTCAACGGCACCGACTGGCTCGACTTCTCGCACGAGAACGCCAAAGAGGCCTTGTCGCGCGCGTGGATCCGCGAGCAGGTCGCCATGTACACCCTCAACCGCGCAAATTTTCTGCCGCCGGCGTCGAGCGAGACGCCGGCAAACAGTGGCGAGAAAGTCTCCGCGCCTACGCCCGACGCTACTTCGAAATAACCGCCTGCGACCATGGCAGCACCAGCGAGCTCACCGACCTGCAGCGCCTTGCGCAGCAGGGCATTGCTCGCGCTGCCGAAGCCCTGCAAGCATTTGCCGACCTGCACCCGGGCGATTGCGACCACCTCATTGAATGGGCAATTGAATTGCGCGAAGGGGTCGATTCCGCCATGGGTCTGCGCCAAGCCACCTGGCCCGAGGTCAACGCCTGGATCGCACGCCTGCGGCCCGACATCGCGCCGTTGGAGCTTGCGCTCGTGCGCGATGTCGAGCGCGAGTTTGTACGTGTCTACGCCGCGCGCAAGCGTACTGCACAAGCGCAAGAGCAGTGAGGTAGCCCGTGGCTGAAACCGTTTCCAAAGCGCAGATCGAGCTCAC
>JAURHQ010000153.1 GCA_030833185.1 Gammaproteobacteria bacterium
CGGTCATTGCCGGCCCCGCCGGACAACAAATCAGCGCCCGCAGCGCCGTCCAGCCAGTCATCACCCGCCCCGCCCAGCAGCAGATCTGCACCAGCGCCACCGTGCAGGACGTCGGTGCCGCTCGCGCCCTGTAGCCGGTCGCGGCCCTCGCCACCCCATAGCCGATCGTTGCCCGCACCGCCGTTCAGCACATCCTCGCCATCGTCACCACAGAGCGCGTCCTGCCCGGAACCGCCATACAAGCTGTCCCATCCCGCCCCACTGATAAGCCGATCATTGCCCGCGCCGCCATCAAGCACATCCTCGCCGGCGTCACCAAAGAGTGAGTCCTGTCCGGCGCCACCGTGCAGCCTGTCCCGTCCCGCCCCACCGCTGAGCCGATCATTGCCCGCGCCGCCATCAAGCACATCGTTACCGGCCTCGCCAAACAGCTGGTCCATGCCAGCTTCGCCGTACAGGGCATCAGCGCCGATGCCGCCGAGGAGCACGTCATCGCCGGCGCCGCCCCACAGCCGGTCGTTACCGCCAAAACCGCGCAGACGATTGTCTCCAGCATCGCCACGCAACACATCGTCGCGCGCGCTGCCGCTGGGCGATGCGGTGCCAACAATCCGCAGGTCGCCGTTCACCCGGCAACTGGCCCCAAACTCGTCGATCACCAGAAAACTGAGCGCGTAGTCCCCGGCGCGGGTGGGCACGCCGGACAGCTGGCCCGTTGCGGGATCGAAGCGCAGACCCGGCGGTAGCGGCGCGCGGGCCGCGTCAAACTGCCATTGCAGGGTGCTGAATGGATCGGGGTCACTGGCAGCGTCCACCGGCAGGCTGAAACTGAACGCGCGCCCCAGACCTGCACTTAGCGTACCGAGTGGACCCGCGACGGGCGCCCGGTTAACGAGTGCCGCCAGCGCGTGCGCCTGCCCGTCGGCGCCGATCAGGCTTTCGATCCGGGCGGTCGGGTCGGCGTACCAGTCGCGCAGACGCAACCCCTCGCCCGTGGGGCGCGTGAGGCAGAGATCTCCACCAAGCTGGCGGTAACTCAGCTGGTCCAGGCTTTCCAGATCTGCAAAGACCAGCGTATCCACGCCACCGCGGTCTTCGAGCAGGTCCTGCCCGCTACCGGCGGCGAAGGCGTAGATGTCGTTGCCTGCGCCGCCATTCAGCGTGTCGTCGCCGGCGCCACCGGACAGCCAATCCTCGCCCGCGCCGGCCTGCAGGCGGTCCACCACGTTGGTCCCGGTAAGCGCATCGGGCCCATCGCCGCCGACAATATCGAAGCCGCGCGCGATGAGCGCGGCGTAGCTCAGCTGCCGCCCGTCGGCAAACTCGATGAAGTCCACGCTGCGTGGCCCGCCCAGCACGTCGGCAAAATCGACATCCTCGAGATGAATTGCCGGTCCCGCCGGGCCAGACGTCAGCAGCACCGAACCCAGCGCCGGCGTCAGCCGGGCGTAGTCAAAACTGGCGGGCAACTGCAGCGTATTCGGCCCGCCGTGCGGGTCCGACAAGACCACGCGCACGGCGCCGTCCTGCACTTCGTAACGGTCGCTGCCGGGCCCACCGACCAGGTTCACGACCGCACCATTCGGCGCCGCCACGATCACCCGGTTCTGGCCCAGACCGGTCAGCACCGTGCTGTAGCCGGCGGCGGTCACCCGCACCGTGTCGTCGCCAGCGCCGGCGTTGACCGTGCCGGCGATGCTCGCCTCCAGAAAATCTGCGGCCGCCGTGCCGGCAAGCAGTTCGCCGGCGAACGCGGCGCGCCCGTAGATGAGCGCGCTGCCGCCGGTGGATTCATCGGTCAGCAAGAGATCGCCCAGGCCATCGCCATTCACATCGCCGGCAGCGGCCGGAAAATGCGCGCGCGCCGAGCCCGTGCCGGGTTCGGGGTAAGCCACAAGAAAACCATTGTGACCATCGAGCGCGTTGAGGCTGAGACTGGCGTTGTGCGCCGTTCGCCCGAAAATCGCCGCCCCGTAGGCCGCGCCGTCGCTGAACAAATAGGGCTGGGCATTGAGCGCCACATCGCTTAAGCCATCGCCGTTCAAATCGCCCACACCGATCACCGGCCCCCAGCCACTGGTCGCAAGCGCCCCGCCGGCATCGTGGTACGGATAGCTGCCATAGGGCAGACACAGGAGCTGCAGCGCCCGGGCGCCGTCTGGCCGCGTGAGGTCTAGCGGCGCGGGGGTGTTAGCGCCGAACACCACGCCCTGCCAGGGCGTGGCCGCCTCGCCCAACAGGGCGCCGACGGCGAAGTCATCGGTGCCGTCGCCGTTGAAGTCAGGGATACGCAAGACCCAGTTCAGCGCGCAGGCTTCATCGCCCGCACGCAGCGGGGGCAGGGTGTCGAGCGCAGCGACCGGCGGCGGGCCGTCGTCCTGCGCTGCGCTCAACGCGGCATAGGGCAACACCGCCGGCCACGGCCCACGGTGCGCGAACACAATGGCAGCGGGGCCGCTGCTATCCACCGGCAGCAGGCGCAGGTCCGGCTTGCCGTCGAGATTGATGTCTTCGTAGACGGGCTGGAAGCGGTGCAGGCCCACGCCGCCCGGCACCCAGTCCGGCGCCCCGGCAAGCCGCGTGGCCGGGACCTGTGGCGAAAGCACTTCGCCGAAGCCCTGACGGCGACCCCAGATGAGGCGGTCGCCCACCAGCAGGTCGGCAAGACCGTCGTCGTTCAAATCACCGGCGGCCACCGCCACCACCGGCGGGGGGCCGCCAAAGGGGATGCCGGGCAATTGCAGCCAGCTGCCGTTGACGCCGTTCAGCCCCGCCAGCCCCAACACCGCCGCGCGCCCCGGCTGGAACGGCGGCATAACGTCGATGCCGAACTGCTGGCTCGCACTGCGGCCGGTCTCGTCGGTGGCGGTGACGGTGACCGCCAAAGACAGGGTGACGTCGTCCGGCGCGCGACCGCTGAAGCGACCCGCCTGCGGGTCGAAGTTCAACCACGCCGGCAGGGCACGAGTGCCGCCCAGGCTGGCGCGATAAATCAGCGTTGTATCGGGGTTGGGATCGATGAATGCCCCCACCGGCAGGCTGAAGCTGAACCGCTCGCCGGCCAGCAGCCCACGGTTTGCCGCGTGCTCAACCACCTGCGGCGGCAACGCCAGTGCGCGCGCCGCACGTTCGCGCATCTCGGCCCCGGAAAGCACGGCGCCGTTGTCGAACACATAGCGGGCGAAGGTATCGGGCGCGCAATCCACGCGGGTCTCCCCGATGCTGAGTTGCCAGCGCCGATCGTCACCGCCCAGCGTCAGCGCCGCTGGCTGACTGCCCTGCGGCAGCACCAAGGTGTTGCTGCCCGCCAGATCCTCGATGCGGGCCCACACCCCGGGCTTCAGCACGTAGCGGTCATTGCCCGTGCCGGCGCTGACCGCTGGCCCTGCGCCATCGGTCTGGTAAGCGGCGCTGATGCCGGCTTCCAGCGTGAGTTCATCGTCGCCCGTGGTGCCGGCGGGCCCGGCCGCGAACAGCGTCTCTGCGCGCCCCGCAAACGCGGGCTGCAGCAGGTGCGCGCCATCCAGCACGCCGCGGTCACCAAAGCGCAGCCAGTCGATACTGTGCGCCCAGTCCGCGATGCGAAGGCCGTGCGTGTCGTCCATGCGCAGCAGTAAATCTGCGCCACTGCGCTCCATCTGCCAGCCCGCAAGATTGGGCGCGTAGCGCAACCACAGGCCGTTGTCGCCTTCGGTGTCGACGATGAGATCCAGCCCTTCCGCAGCGCTTACCCAGTACTGGTCATGGCCGCTACCGCCGTAAAGAAAATCGTTGCCCGGTCCGCCGTCCAGCCAGTCGGCGCCGGCATCGCCCTGCAAGACGTCGTCGCCGCTGCCGCCGGCCAGTTGGTCGTGACCCTGCCCGCCCGTGAGCCGATCGTTGTCCGCATCTCCGGCCAGCAGATCGTCGCCGTCGCCACCGTCAAGGTAATCGTTGCCTGCACCCGCCAGCAGCTGGTCGTCGCCGTCCCCGCCGTAAAGTCGATCCGCGCCGCCGCCGCCCAGCAGCGTGTCCTCGCCCTCATCACCCCAGAGGCGATCATCCTCAGCGCCACCGGCCAGCCAGTCAGCGTCGGCACCGCCGTAGAGCTGGTCATGGCCGCCTTCGCCGTCGAGGCGGTCGGCGCCCGGCCCACCCTGCAGCTCGTCGTTGCCATCACCGCCAAAAATCTGGTCGTCGCCGTCGGCTGCCAGGCCGTCGTCGTTGCTGCCGTGACCGACCAGAAAATCGTCGCCCGTGCCGCCCTCCAGCACATCGGCCCCGCCGCTGCCCCGCAGGTGGTCGTCACCGTCACCACCGCGCAGGCGATCCGCGCCATCGCCGCCCAGCCCGGTGTCGTCGCCAGCGCCACCGTCCAGCAGATCCTCGCCCGCACTGCCGATCAGAAAATCCGCGCCGTCTTCGCCGTAAAGAAAATCGCCGGCCGGATCGGTGGGAAAATTGGCTGCCGTGCTGTCGACCGCGCCGAAGTGATGGAACGCCACGTTGCGCGGATCGCGCAGCCGGTCGTCGATCGTCGGCGGCCCGCGCAGGATCGACCAGTCAGACCCCGGCACGCCAAAGGCCAGCCCCGCCACCAGCAAATCGTCGCCACCGGCGCCGAGCAGCACATCGTGACCGGGTCCGCCGGCCAGCAGATCGTTGCCCTCACCGCCGGCCAGCACGTCGCGGCCATCGTCACCGCCCAGCAGATCATCGTCATCACCGCCGAACAGGGCGTCGTTGTCGGCGCCACCCAGCAGCACATCGCGCCCGGCCTCGCCGCGCAGATCGTCATCGCCGCCCTCGCCCAGCACGCTGTCGGCGCCGGTGCCGGCCAGCACCTGATCCTGTCCGGCGCCAGCGCGGATCCGGTCATTGCCGCCGAAGCTCTCGATCCTGTCGTTGGCGGCGGTGCCGGTCAGAAAGTCATCCAACCCACTGCCTGCCAACGGCGGCAGCGGCAGGCTGGGTGGCGGCGCGGGCAGCAGGATGCCGAGGTCACCATCGGCGAAATCGCGCACCGTGACCGTCCCCACGCGCAACTCGCGGGATGCCGGGTTGTACGCCAGCAGCAGCGGCGTCGGACCGGGGGTTTCAAAGAGACGCACCGCCCCGGTCACCGGCAGCGCCCGCAGCGCAAGACCGCTGATCTCGACCCAACGGTCGGACACCGCCACGCGCAACACGCCGTCATGGTCACGCACGTCGTCGCCAGGCCCGGCGCAGAGGAGATCCTGACCCTCGCCACCGCACAGCAGGTCGCGTTGGCCGTCGTCCTCCGCGGCAAGTCCGTGACCGTAGAGGGCATCGTCGCCCGCCCCACCGAGCAAGGTATCGCTGCCCGCGCCGCCCAGCAGCAAATCCTGATCCGGCCCGCCTTCCAGCCAGTCGGCTGCCGCGCCGCCGTCCAGGGTGTCGTTACCCCCGCCGCCGTAGATTCGGTCAGCGCCGTCGCCTCCCCGCAAGGCGGCGTCATCAGCATTGTCGGAACCAAAGGCGATGCGTCTGGTTTCCGGCACCAGCGGCAGGTCGGGCACGGGCGAAGACTCCACAAAATCAAGGTCGGCAGCCAGATCCGTGTAGCGCTGCACGACCATGCCCGGCGCCTGTGGCGAGGCCAGATCCAGCAATCTGCGGGTCATTTCGACGGCATAAATGCTCGCCCGGTCAGTCCACTCGCGGGACGCGACGTGATCGGTGGTCTGGACAGCAGACTCCGGAAAGCGGGCATAGAGGCTGTCGTCGCCGGTCAGGGTCCAGGGCGTGTAGGCGCACAGCGCGTGGCGCACGTCAACCCGTTCCAGCGCGAGGGTGGCGAGTGCATCAGGGTCCTGCGCCAGCAGCACTTCGAGCCGCAATTCCGGCCGCGAGCCGGCAAGCTGCTGCAGACGCCAGAGCGCGTCGAGTTGCTCCGCCCGCGCCGGAAAGCTGTCGATGGGGTAACCCGCGACGCCCGCCGCCACCACCGGAAAATCCCGCTCGCCCACCAGCAAGCTGGAAAGCGCGCCGAGCAGGCTTTCCAGCGTTTCATCCGGCGTGCGCGCGCTGGCGTCGAACAGCGCGGCGTGCTGTGCGGGCGTCAGTTCGGGCGCCAGAGTTTCCAGCAACGCAAACACCGTCAGGCTGTCTGCCAGTTGGTCGATGCTGTGGCTGTTCATTTCCGTACGCACCGTCGTTGCCGACGGGAATTGCCCCGCGCTCTCGTGCAAGGCGGCGATCAGGCTGGCGTCACTGCCGGGCGCTGAATCTTCCGAGCGCACCGTGAGCAGCCGCTCGCCCAGCGCCAGAAAGCCCGGCGCTGGCGGGTGGGGCAGCCCGGGCAGCAGCGCGTCGACGAAGCGCTCCGCCCACACGTTGCCCACCGCGGGTGCGTTGAAGAGGACAGCGTCGGTGAATACATCCGGGAACAGCCGGAGTGCGAACGCGGCGAGTTGTCCGCCCAGCGAATGACCGACCACCTGCAGCTGCTCGCCGGCGGCGACCAGGCCCAGACCGCTGGCGCCGACCGGGTCTCGCACCGGCTGCCACAAGACCTGCGCAGGCGGCAGACCGTCGTGCAAGGCTGCAGCGACTTGCCGCAGGTCCAGATTCGCTACCGGGGCGAACTGCCACTGCGGTGCGACCGCGCCAAGCGGCGTTATCAGACGTTCGATGTAATTGACCAGCGACAGGGTCTGCTGCGCAGCGAAACCGCTGCTGCACAGGATGTCGAGGTCCGCGTCCAGCACGTCTTTGCGCATTTCCTCGCCAAAATCGACGCCGGGCAGCAACGAGGCCAACAAGCCCCAACTGCCAGGAACCACTTCGGTGCCCCGGATCGCCAGCAGCTTGCCGGCCGAGGTCTCGAACAGATTGGCGGCAAAGCCGGCGGCGTCGTTGGGCTTAATCCCCGCTAGCGGAATGTGCCAGCCCAGCCCGCCCGCGGCTTGCAGAAAATGACTGGCCCAGCGCGAGGACAAGGCGCGTTGCCCGTAGGCCTGCGCCGCCATCGCAGCGCCCGAAGCCGCGGAGGCTTCATCCCATGGAATATAGGCAAGGCTGGCCGCAACGGCCAACTCGTGCAGGCTGCGAAAATTCATGTCGGCCTCCTTGCCAACGCCTGAGGGATAAAACGCCGCCCGCCTAGCCGCGCCAGGGTCGCCGCGGCGGCTGCACCGGGGGCTTGCCGGGCGGGCGCAGCGTGGCGGCGATCAGCGGGTCTTCTAGATGCGGAAATTTCTCGAAGCGGCCAACTTTCGGACCCACGCAGTACGCGGGCAGCGGCGCACCCAACAGCCCCATGAGGCGGCGGTCCACCCAACCCGGCGCCAGTTCAAAACGCAGCACTTCACCCAGCACCTCGCCGCGCTCGCGATCCTGCATCTGCAGGCTGATCCGGGTCAGCGATCCGCCGCCCGGCGTGAGCACTTCTTGCAGCTGATAGCGCGCGAGCGGCTGGTCCACGCGACGCTCCACCGGTTTGCCGTCGACCAGTTCGGTGCGGATGAGCACGTTGCCTTCGGTCTCGACATAGCGGAAGCCGGCAGCCGCCCAGGGCGCAAAATCCACCAGCCCCATGAAGCCCTCGGCTTCCGCCTGTCGATAGACCTTCAGCCCGCCCTCGCTGAGGCAGAGATGGCGCGCCTCGTGGGCGCGCCACAGCACGTCGCCATACACCAGCACCCAGAGCCCGCCCCACAGCCCGGCGAGCACGGCGAGACGCACCCACCAGCGCTGCCCGCGTGGCCGCAGCCAGCGCAGGTACACCCAGGGCAAACCCAGCACGAGGCCGAGGGTAAGGACCAGCGAGGGGCCGCCGTAGCTCAGCACAAAATCTGACAGCGGCGGCACGGTCGCGATGAGGTCTGGCGCAAGCGGCATCGGGTATTCCTCTGGCTGATGGATTGCGGGCTTAAGCGCGCGGCGGACTGAGCGCGCGGGAAACGGTGGTGGCGTGCACGCCAAAGTGACGCGCAATCTCCCGCTGGGTGTAGCCGCCCTCGGCGTAGGCCGCGAGCATCGCCTCGCGCCGATGGGGTAAGCCCAGCGCCGTCGTTTGCAGCACCGGACGCGCGGGCAAGGCCGCGTCACCTCCCTTGCGCGCGGCGGCTTTCAAGCGGCTGAAAAACGCTGGCGATCCCAGACAGCGCCGGTACGGCCGCGGCGGCGGCTCGCGGCTCTGCGCGCCGGTATCGAGCACCGCCAGCAGAGCGGCCCGCGCCACCTCCGGCTGCGGTGCCAGACCGCCCAGCAGTTCGTCCACCGCCAGCCAGTCGGGCGTCACGCCGTCCTCCGCACAGCACGGGTAACTGGACCAGGGCCAATCGTGCGCCCCGCTGGCCAGCCCGGCTCGCCACGGCGCGAGCAGGCAGCGCTGTAGCGCGTCAGCCAGCCACGCGCCGGAGGCCACCACCAGCGCCTCATAGCGGCGCCGAAACAGCGCGCCCCGCCGTGGCATTCGACGGTTTACGCTCGCGGTGTAGGCGCTGTTGAGGTAGCGCATGCCGGTGGCCAGATTGGGCGCGGTGATGCGCAGCAGCAGCTGGTAGCTGTCCGGCAGCAGGGTGTAGGCCAGCGCCTGCCAGCCGTAGCGTCGACAGCTGCGGGCCAGCAGATCGGTAAAGCAGCGATAGTCGGCGTCGGTCCGAAACAACACTTCGCCGGGGGCCGCACGCGCGGCGACGAGATAACGCGTGTGCGCTACCTCAAGACGCAGGGGTCTGGTCATGGCTCCTCCTTGAGACCGTTGGGATAAGCGACTCCGGCCCAGGCAGGCTTGCGGCCGAGTCGTGGCCGTATTGACGCGCAGGCCCGGCGCGCCGGACAAGACGGGACAAGCCCTGCGGGAATAAATCCCGGCGCCGGACGCCATCGGGCGCTCCGGCACTGGGCCGCCCGCCGCCTTTTTTTATCGCTATACTCCGGCCCGTTTCCGTTTTGCTGGACGAAGGAGAACGCCCGTGCCGACCTACACCTATCACTGCGCGACCAACG
>JAURHQ010000154.1 GCA_030833185.1 Gammaproteobacteria bacterium
AACTGGTCCTCCAGCACAAACGGCAAAGCCTGCAACTGCACGGCGGCGCGCGCGGCCGGCACTTCGACTTCGGCGACCTGTACCCGTCGTCCGTCCAGCAACCAGATCCATTCGCTGGCGCCGCAACGGGCGAGTTCGGCCAGACTGCCCTGCTGAACGGCGCTGCCCGGCCGCAGCCAACGCGCCACACCATCCGCATGGATCTGGAAGAAGACGCGAGTGGCGGTGATTTGGGCCATGGTCAAGCGCACGCGCCGACGGGCACCAGCAGCGGGAAGGCGGAACGGTAAATCATGCGCGCGACGGCTCCTCGGCGAGCGGCTGGACGGGGCCGCAGTCTCGCATAGTTTGGGGAAGCGCCAAGGGCTGTGCTCATGGCGCGGCCGCTGGGCGCAACACGCGGCGCAGGCTGCGCCCGTCGCGCAGCGTCAGCGTGAGGACAAGCCCGCGCGGCAGGCGCGTCAGCGCGTCCTCGCCGGTCTGCGGCGGCCAGAATGAGGTCCACTGGCTGCCCTGACGGCCGTCCAGGAATTCAAGCGACAGGCTCTGCACCTCATCCAGCAAGACCTGCCGCGTCGGCACCGTCGACTGCACCCGGTCGAGCACCGGCCAGATCTCGCGGGACAACTGCCCGTCCGCCAGCCGGTAGCTCACGCGGATCAGGGCGGGTTGTCCGGCGAGCAAACTGCGACCGGCATCGCGGCGGGTCAATTCGAGCAGGCTGACGGAGGCGCCGCCGCTTTCCAGCGCGGGACGCGGCGTGCCCAACGCGTCGCGCACCGGGCGGGGCGCGAGTTGTTCCAGATCGGCGCCAAGCAGCCCCAACGCCCGCCACTGCGCGGTTTGCGCGGCCAGTCTGGGCAGCAAGACTTCGCGTCCGGCCAGCACCTGGCGCAGACCGCCGTAGGTCAGGCCGGCGGCGACAGCGAAGATCGCGACCGCTATCAGCAGCTCCAGCAGGGTGAACCCGCGGTTTGGTTTACGGCGCGGGTGGCGCATCGAGTTCTTCGCGTCGACCGCGCGCCAGCAGGGCCGTGGGCGCTTCGCTTGCGGCCACCGTGACGTCCAGCACGCCGAGGGGCAAAGGGCCGGCCGGCCGCGCGGTGCGGGTGTGAATGACGAATGTTCGGCCGAGCAGGGTCGCCTCCTCGCTGCGCTGTCCGGCCTGCGGCGGGCTGGCTTCGAGGGTCTGCGCGCTCAGCGCGTTATCGAGGGCGAAGCCGGCCAGCGCGCCGGTTTCCAGCGCCGCCAACGTGCGCGCCCCGCCCTGCACCGCGCCGATCCCCAAACTCAGCGCGATGGCGGTAATCGCGAGCGCGATGAGCACTTCGAGCAAGGTAAAGCCGCGCGCCCTTTTCATTGCCGCAGCACCGCCAGCGCGCGGAGCCGCCCGTCGGCGCCAGCCGCAATATCGAAGCGCTCGGCGGTGACTGAATTGATCACACTGACGCTGCCAAGCTGGCGGTCACCGCCCGGCAGGAAAACCAGCTGCGGCAGTTGCGGCGTGCTGCCCTCACCCAGCCTGCGCCACAGGCCCGCGCCTTGCAGCGTCAGCGGCGTGGGCAGCCGGTAGCCGCCTGCCGGCCCACCCTGCCCCGGCAGCCAGTGCCGGCCGTCAAACTGAACCTGCTGATAGCCGTCCTGCGCCAGCACCAGACCGCGCGGGCGGCCGGACAGCACGGCGGCCTCGTCGCTGGCATTACAGGCCGCTGCCAGCAGTTCGGCCTCGCTGGCGGTGCGACGATCACCACGCGGGCCCAGCCCCATCGTGACCAGCGCGGCCATCACGCCCACGATGGCCAGCACTACCAGCAACTCCAGCAAGGTGAACCCCCGAGGACCTTGCCGCATGCGCGTCGGCCTAACGGTCGAGTTCCCAGGCGCCGAGGTCGGCATCGAAAGCCTCGCCGCCGGTGGCGCCGTCGGCACCGAGCGAGTAGAGATCGTAGGCGCCGTGCTGCCCGGGTTGCAGATAGTGATATTCGCGGCCCCAGGGGTCTTTGGGCAGACCGGCGAGATAACCCTCGCTGCGCCACTTGGCGCCGGAGGCGAGTCCTGCGGGTCGTTTGACCAGCGCCTCGAGGCCCTGCGCGGTCGTTGGATACTGGAAATTGTCGAGCTTGTAGAGGTCTAGCGCCGCGCCGATGGCGCGCAAATCCTGTTTCGCCTTGACCACCCGCGCCTCGTCCGGTCGGCTCATCACCCGCGGCACGACCACGGCGGCGAGGATGCCCAGGATCACCACCACCACCATCACTTCAATCAGCGTGAACCCGCGACTCGTCCGGTGCATGGCCTGCCCTCTCTTGTGCGACGTAAAACTGGACGGCTGATTATCGGCGGCGTTTTTGACAATGTCATTGATGCGCGCCGCCAGCGGTCGCAGACGGGCCATTAGCCCGTAGAATGCGGGGGCACTTCCCGTCGACCAGGACGCCAGCGGGCAGCGTATTGCCCGAGTATCCATCAGCAGCAACGCAGGCCAGTCATCATGACCACCACCGCAGCGCTCGCCGCGCTCAGAGCTTTCATACACCAACGGATCATCGGCCAGCAGCGGCTGGTGGACCGCCTGCTCATCGCGCTGCTGGCCGACGGCCACCTGCTGGTCGAAGGCGCGCCGGGGCTGGCCAAGACCCGCGCCATCAAAGTGCTGGGCGAAGGCATCGAAGGCGATTTTCATCGCGTGCAGTTCACCCCCGACCTGCTGCCGGCCGACCTCACCGGCACGGAGATTTACCGTCCGCAGGACGGCTCCTTCAAGTTTCAGCAGGGACCGCTGTTCCACAACCTGGTACTGGCTGATGAAATCAACCGCGCGCCGGCCAAGGTGCAGTCGGCGCTGCTCGAGGCCATGGCCGAACGCCAGATCACCATCGGGCGCGAAACCTACCCCCTGCCCGAACTTTTTCTCGTGATGGCGACCCAGAACCCGCTGGAGCAGGAAGGCACCTACCCGCTGCCCGAAGCCCAGCTCGATCGGTTTCTGATGCACGTCAACGTGACCTACCCGACGCACGCCGAAGAGCAGCAAATTCTCGCGCTGTCGCGCGAAGAAGCGCGGGCGGCGATCCATGCCACGCCGGCCCCGGCGGCCATCCTGCCGCAGGCGCAGGTATTTGCCGCCCGCCGCGATGTGCTGAACGTGCACATGAGCGAGGCGCTGGAGCAGTACGTGTTGGCGCTGGTGTTCGCTACCCGCAACCCGGCCGCCTACGGCACTGAACTCGCCAACTGGGTGCAGTACGGCGCCAGTCCACGCGCCACCATCGCGCTCGACCGTTGCGCCCGCGCCCACGCCTGGCTGGCCGGTCGGGACTACGTCAACCCGGGCGACATCCACGCCATCGCGCCGGATGTGCTGCGCCATCGGGTGATCCTTAACTACGAGGCGGCGGCCGAAGGCATCACGCCCGACCGCTTCATCGACAGCCTGCTGGCCCGCGTGCCGGTGCCCTGAGTTGCCGATGCGGCCGCGCTTCCTGCGTCCCGCCGAGACGGCCATCGCCCCGCCCGCCGAGCAGGCGCGGGTGCAGCCGCTGCTGGCCGATTTACTGGCGCAGGGCGCTCGGGCCGCGGCGCTGCCGGCCTGGGCGAGGCCGGCGCGGGCGCGGCAGATGGGGCTTTATCACGCGCCGCTCAAAGGTCGCGGCATGGAATACGCCGAATCGCGGCCGTATCAGCCGGGTGATGATGTTCGCGCGCTCGACTGGCGGCTAACCGCGCGCAGCGGCAAACCGCACACCAAGCTGTTCCGTGAGGAACGCGAGCGGCCGGTTTTCATCGCCATCGATCTGCGCACGCCGATGGCGTTCGCCACCCGCGGCGTGTTCAAGCAGGTGCAGGCCGCGCGCGTCGCCGCGCTGCTGGCCTTCAAGGCGGTAAAAGACGGCGACCGGGTTGGCGGTGTGGTGCTGAATGCCCACGGCGTACACGAACTCCCGCCGGGGCGCGGTCAGGTGGCGGTGGCCCGCCTGCTCCGCCAAATCGTCAGTGCGGCCGGGGCCACTCAGGCAGCCGAGCCCGCCCTTGCCGCGCTCAGCACGCCCTTACAGCGGCTGGTAAAGCCCGGCGCGCTGGTGTTTGTGCTGAGCGATTTTCGCGACCTTGACGCGGCGAGCGAAGCGGATTTCGGACGCATCGCGGCGCACAGCCAGCTGCGCGTCGTCGACCTCGTGGACCCCTTTGAGCAGGCGCTACCGAGCCTGCAGTCCCCCTTGCGGGTGACGGCCGCCAGCGGCGCGCTGGATCTGGATCTGGGTGACGCGGCGTTGCGCACCGGCTATCAGCAGCGCTACGCCGCGCGGCACGCCCATGTGCCGGATTTTTGCCGCCGCCACCGCATGCCGCTGATCGGGATCACGACCACCGACGACCCGCTCCAGCGCCTCCAGCAGGCCGCCCTGTGACCCCGATCGACCCGACCACCCTGCCCCTGCGGGACATCCATCTCCCCGCGCCGATCGGCTGGTGGCCGCCGGCGCCCGGCTGGTGGCTGCTGGCCTTCGTCAGCCTCGCCGGCCCGCTGTGCGCGCTCGCGTGGTGGACGTGGCGACGCCGCACGCGCCTGCGCCGCGAAGCGCTGGCGCGCCTCGCCAGCTTGCGACAAAGCGCGGGCAGCCCGCATCAAACCGCGATGGCGGTGTCGTTGTTGCTGCGTGAGATTTCAATCGCGCTGGACGCCGCGCAGCCCCAGAGCAGTCTGCAGGGCGAGCGCTGGTTAGCCCGGCTGGACGCCATAGCCCCCGGATTGACGCAAGATCCCGCGCTGCGTGGGGCGCTGCTGACCGGCCCCTATGACCCGCAAATCAGTTTCGATACGGGCGCGTTCCTCGCCGCCGTCGAGCGCTGGATTCGACGACTGCCGCAGCGCCGTTTGCGGGTGCGCCATGTTTGAGTTTGCCTGGCCCTGGGCGTGGCTCGCGCTGCCCTTGCCCTGGCTGTGCTGGCGCCTGCTACCGCCCCGCGCCGCGCGTCAGGACGCCGCGTTGCGCGTGCCGGATCTGCGCGACTTTGCGCGGGGTAGCGCACCCGCGGTGACGGGGCGTCCGCGCAATTTCCGGCGCTGGCTGGGGCTGCTCGGGTGGCTCTTGCTGGTCGGCGCCAGCGCCAACCCGCGCTGGCTGGGCGAGCCGGTGGGCGTAACCGCATCGGGCCGCGACCTGATGCTGGTACTCGACCTGTCCCAGAGCATGGAAGTGAAAGATTTCATCCTCAACGACACCCCGGTCGACCGCCTGACAGCGCTCAAGGCCGTCGCACGGGAGTTCATCCGGCGGCGCGAAGGCGATCGGGTGGGGCTGGTGCTGTTTGGCGAACAGGCCTATCTCAACGTGCCGCTGACTTTCGACCGTGCCACCGTCGCCAGCATGCTGGACGAAACCGTGATCGGGCTGGCAGGTCGCAGTACCGCCATCGGAGATGCGATCGGGCTGGCGGCCAAGCGCCTGCGCATGCAGAACGCGCCGCATAAAACCATTGTGCTGATGACCGACGGCGCCAACACCTCGGGGCATGTTGAGCCGCGACGCGCCGCCCAGCTGGCGGCCCGCGAAGGCCTGAAAATTTATACCGTCGGCATCGGCGCCGACGAAATGCTGGTGCGCCAGCTGTTCGGCACGATCAAGGTCAATCCCTCAACAGATTTGGACGAAGACATCCTGCGCGAGTTGGCCCAGACCACCGGCGGACGCTATTTCCGCGCCCGCGATGTTGGCGAATTGCAGCAGATTTACGCCGAGCTCGACCGGCTGGAACCCGTTGCCCGTGAGCAAGAACATTTCCGGCCGGTGCACTTGCTGTTTGTCTGGCCGCTCGGGGCCGCACTGGCGCTGGCCGGTAGCCTCGCGCTGTGGCGTTCAGGGCGCATCGCCTGATGAGCGCTCTCTGGCAGGACTTCCATTTTCTGCGCCCTTTCTGGCTGCTGGCGCTGCTTCCGCTCGCGCTGCTGCTGTGGCGATTGGCCCGCAGCCAGCGCGGTCGCGAGGTGCTGCAACGCTTCTGCGATCCGGCCCTGCTGCCGTACGTCACCGCCCAGACGCCGGCCGTCCGACAGGGCGCTGGACTCGCGCTGCTGGCGCTGGGCGGGCTGCTGACGGTGCTGGCGCTGGCGGGCCCGGCCTGTCAGCGGCTGCCGCAGCCGCTGTTTCGTGAGGACGCCGCGCTGGTCATTGCGCTGGATCTGTCGCGCTCCATGACGGCCACCGATCTGACGCCCGACCGCCTGACCCGCGCGCGCTACAAAATTCGTGACCTGCTGGCCACGCGCGACCGCGGCCAGACCGCGCTGGTGGTCTTCGCCGGCCGCGCGTTTGAAGTGACCCCGCTGACGGATGACGTCAACACCATCGTTTCGCAGCTGGAAATCATGACGCCCGACTTGATGCCGGGTCAGGGCGCTGATGTCGTCGGCGCCCTGCGGTCGGCCGGCGCCTTGCTGCAGCAGGCCGGGCACCGCGGCGGCGATATTGTGCTGGTGACCGACGGTTACCCGGAGGCGCAGCGCGACGCCTTGCTCACGCTGGCCGGCGCGCAGCCCTGGCGGGTTTCAGTGCTGGGCGTGGGCAGCCCGGACGGCGCGCCGGTGCCGACCGAGAATGGCGGCTTCATCAAAGATGCGGAGGGCCGGATTGTGCTGGCCAAACTGGACGAGGCTGATCTGCGTCAGCTTGCCACCGCCGGACACGGTCTGTACGTCGGCCTGCGCGGCGACAATGCCGACATCGAGGCCATCAACGCGCTGCTTAACCAGCATCGGCCGGGCGCCGAGGCCAGCGCGGCACGGCGCACCGACGCCCAATGGGCCGACCTTGGTCCCTGGCTCCTGCTGCCCTTGCTGCCGCTGGCGGCGCTGGCTTTCCGTCGCGGCACGCTGGCGCTGTTGTTGCCGTTAGCCTGCGCGCTCACGCCTCGCCCCGCCGCCGCCATCGACTGGTGGTTCTCGCCCGATCAGGCCGCGCAGCGTGCCTTTAACCGCGAAGACTACGCCACCGCCGCGCAGCGTTTTGAGCAACCGGCCTGGCGCGGCGCGGCGCTTTACCGCAAGGGCGACTACGCGGCCGCAGCCGAGAATCTGCAGGCCCCACAGGACGCGGAGTCCCGCTACAACCACGCCACTGCGCTGGCCCGCCTTGGCCGCTTCAAGGAAGCGATTGCGGCATACGACGCCGCGTTACAGGCCAATCCGCAGCACGACGACGCGCGCTACAACAAGTCGGTGCTGGAAGACTTGCTTCGCGAACAACAGCAGGAGCAGGAAAAGGAAAAATCAGACAGCGAACCGCAACAGGGCCAGGAACAGCAGGACCAGCAAGGCGACGGCGACGGTCAGGCCAAGGACGGGCAGCAGCAGACCGGCGGCGAGCAGGACGGACCCTCGGCCGGCAAACCGCAGGACTCGCCGGAGCAGCAGGCGCAAAAAGAGGCCGAGCAGCAGGCCGCCGACCAGTCCGCCAAGTCCGAACGCGAGGGTCGCGGCCAGGGCAATGCGGCGATGGACGACAGCCAGCGTAAAGCCGCCGCCGAACGCGCGGCGCAGGACGCCGCTGCCGGCAAGTCCGAAGAAAAGCTGTCCGCCGAACAATGGCTACGCCAGGTGCCTGACGATCCCGGCGGCCTGTGGCGGCGAAAATTTCAGTATCAGTACCAGCGCGAGTACGGCGGACAAGCGGGGAGCGATTCGGCATGGTGAACAGACGATGGTGGCCGCTGTGGCTGTTGATGGTTTGCCTGTCGGGCTGGGGGCAGGCGGCCGAGATCACGCTGCGCGTGGAGCCCGATCCCCCGCCGGCAGGCGAGTCTTTCCAACTCATTTTCACCGCCGAAGGTGCGGTCGACGATGAACCTGATTTTGCGCCGCTGGCGCGCGACTTCCAGATTTTGAGCCGCAACCAGCAAACCGCCATCACGCTGTCGAACGGACGCCATACCCGCAGCACCACCTGGACGGTGACGGTTTTGCCCAAGCAAGCGGGGCCGCTGCTGGTACCGCCCATCCGGTTCGGCACGCTTGAGAGCAGGACGCGACAAATTGCGCAGGCGTCGGCCACCGGCGGCGGCAAGACTGCCGACGACGACGGTCTGTTTCTGGAGGTTGAGGCCAGTCCCGAACGGCCTTACGTGCAACAGGAAGTGCTCTACACCATCCGTCTGTGGCGGCGCTATGAAATCAGCAATGCCTCGCTGTCCCAGCCGGTATTTTCCGGCGACGTGCTGGTCAAGCCGCTGGATGAAGAACGACGCTACGAAACGACCCGCGAGGGCCGGCGCTATGAAGTGGTGGAAAAGCGCTTTGTGCTTTATCCGCAGGTCAGCGGCACGCTGGAGATCAAGCCGGCAGAAGTCACCGCGCAGGTGGTCAAGCGCGGCTTCTCATTGTTCGACAACTTCGCCCAGGCGATGACTACGCGTCGGATCACCTCCCGTGCGCTCAGCCTGACGGTCAAGCCAGCCCCCGCTGACTTCCCGGGGCGTCATTGGCTACCGGCGCGGAAGCTGCGCCTGCAGGCAGAGTGGCAGCCCAGTCCGCCGAGCGCGACGGTGGGAGAGCCGCTGACCGGCACCGTCACCCTGTGGGCCGATGGCCTGACCGCCGGCCAGTTGCCGCCGCTTGAGACCACGCCTCCGCCGGGCTGGAAAAGCTACCCCGAGCGCCCGCTCACCAACGACCAGCAGGAAGGCACGGGGTTTCATGGCACGGTGGCGCAAAAGACCGCGCTGATCGCCAATCAGGCCGGCACGGGCGAACTCGCAGAGGTGCAGATCCCCTGGTGGAACACGGCGACCGACCGTCTGGAATACGC
>JAURHQ010000155.1 GCA_030833185.1 Gammaproteobacteria bacterium
GTCCACAGGCCACTCACGTCCACCAACGCGCGACTGCCCAATACGACTTCGCCGCTGCTGGGCGTTACGCCCGCCCGGTCGGCGGTGGTGAGCGCCAGATAGTCCACATTGCCGGCCGGCGCCAGCACCGTGCCGGCCTGATGGATGCCGCCCGCTTCTAACTTGAGCCGCCCACCCGGGCCGAGATCGAGCACGCTGCGCTGCGGCAGCGTGACGTCGCCCTCTGCGTAGATGGTGAGCGCCCCCAGGCCTTCGGCGCCAAACCAGTCGGTCGCGACGCGGACCTGCATCAGCGGCGCCAGCAAGGCGTCGACCGCCGGGTCAAAGCCGGTCGGCATCAAGGGGCCGGTGTCGGCCGCGATGCGGACATCCGGCGTGAGGTATTCGGGAAGGCGTAGCGAATCGCGCGGGATCGCCTGCCCCAGTTCCAGCGTGCCGCGACGTGGCCGCTGGTCGAAGGGGCGGGCCAGACGTTCGGTATCGTCATCGCGCGCGCTGGAATAGTCCGTCGGCTTGCGCTGATACAGCCCGGCCACCGCCCTGCCCTGCACGTCACCGTCCAGCACCAGACTGGGCGCGGCAATCGACAGCGTGCCGGCGTCTTTACCTTCGATATAGGCCGGCGAGTTCGAACCCGTGCCGCTGCGTTCGAAAACCGACCAGGCATCGGTCGGGCCCCACTTCTGGTGGACCACCGAGAAATCGCCATACACGCCGTCGTAACGCATATTGGGGTCGGCATCCGCGATGTCGACCACCCGCCCGTTACCGAACAGCATGGAGGTCAACGTATTGCTGGCGGCGTAGTCGACCTGTCCGCCCGAGACGTCGATGCTCGAGCCACGCGACAACAACACGCTGCCCTGCGCGCGCAAGCTCACCGTACCGCCAAGGCTGTTGCGTTCCGCGTTGCTGCGTTTCAAATCTGCCGCCGCGGCGCTGCGTAAATCGGCCAGCGGCGTCCCCACCCAGGGGGTGCCATCGGCCAGCGTGCCGCTCTTGCGCAGATCCACCGTGATGGTCTGGCCGCGCAGCGCGCTCTCGCGCTGCACCGGGCGATCCTTGAGTTCTGACCCCTGCAGTTTGATGGTCAGCAGGTTGCGGTCCGGATTGGCGCTGGCGGTAGCGCCCGAGACATCGATTCGGCTGCCGTTTGCCATGGTGATCCGGCTCTGCGACGAGGCCCCGGCATCCACCAGATCCAGCAGCTCGTTGCCCTGATCGTTGACCGACATGCGCACTGCCCCGCCGTGCGCCTGCACGAGGCTATTGGCCGCCAGCGTGACCTGCTTGCCCACCGCTTCGAGGCGCCCCTTCTGCGGCGTGCTGGCGTCGACCGCCAGCGCGTCGTCGCCAGCATCCGGGTTGACAGTGGTAACGCTGCGCTGGCCGAGCAAGACCTGTCCACCGGCGCTTGGCAGGGTTTCGCCCGGCGCGCTGCCCTGTACCGAACTCCGGGCCAGCAAACGCACGGTGCCGCCGGCGCGCACCGCCGAGCTCGCGCTAACCCGTCCCAATTGATTGACCGACAGGCCGACCAGCGTCGCCGTGCCGCGGTCGGCCACTACCTGCCCCAGCAGGGCGGCAGGGTCACGTTGCCCCGCGTTGCCACTGGCACCGTTGGTCACGATGCCGCCGTGGCCGACTTCCACGATCAGCCCGCTGCCGCCACCTTCTTCCGGTTGGCGAATAAAAATCTCGGTGCCCGCGGCCAGCGCCACCTGGCCGTCTGCCGCGGTGATGCTGCCTTGATTGGTGACGGTCGGCGCAAACAGGAATACGCGTCCGCTTTCGCCGTTGGTCGTGATGCTCGCGCCCGGCGCCAGTCGCACCTCGCCCGTCGCCGCGCCGCTCAGGGCCGGGCCGGTATAAGCCTGCGCCGACTGTGGCGCGAGGCCGGTACTCAGCGCATCGGCCGTCGGGCTGAGCGTTGAGGCCAGCAAGCCGCGCACGTTCACCTCGGCGCCCCGCCCAAAGACGATGCCGTTCTGGTTGAGCAGCCAGACTTCGCCGTTGGCCCGCAATCGGCCCTGGATCAGCGACGGATTGGCGTCGTGGATCAGATTGAGCGCGGTCGCGCTCGAACCCGGCTGTTGAAAATTGACCGTATGGCCGGCCGCAATATCGAAGCTGTCCCAGTTGAGCGTGACCTTGGGCGTGTGCTGACGGATGTTCATCGTGCGCCCGGTGACGACCGGCGCGCTGGCGCGGCCCGAACCAGAACTGACAAACAGACCGCTGGGCACCGGCAAGGGGGCGGCTGGCGAGCGCCAGGCCCACAGCGAGAGCAGGAACAGGGAGACAAGCCCGCGACGTTTGGGGCTGAACTGCGGGGTCATGTCGGGCTTCGGTTCGGCAAGATAAATGTTCCGGTCCTAAGTCGCGGCGTGGTCGCCGACAAAGCTTCGATGAGTCAAGCGAAACCCCGGCAGGTGCCGGGGTTCCCCTTCGCCTCGTCCTGAGGCAAACCCTGTGGGGCCAGACGGGCTGGCCCCGAGGGCTGGTCCTAGTTACCGACCTGGATGCCGCTGACCTTCACCGGGTTGATGCAGGCGTTTGGCGTGCCGGCCGGTCCGCGGGTGTTGGTCGCAACCGGGCTGAGGTAGACGTCGGTGGCGTTGCCGCTGCTGACGTCATAAGGGGTGGCCGCGACGCTGGCCGCATAGGTCACCGCGTTGGACACCAGACCCGCGCGGCCAAAGGTGTGGCTGAAGCCTTCGTTGATCTTCGAGACCGACGCCGGGTTACCCAGGCGCGCCACCATGGCGTCAAACACCGCCTTCTTTGCCGTGCCACCGGTCACCGCCGTCAGCGCGGAGATCCCGCCCACGGTGGCCTTGCGGTACTGCATGGTCGACTCGAAGTAGAAGTCGTAGTTGCCCTTCACCACGTTCAGCAAATTCGGCGCATAGCCGTTTACTTTGATGAAGCGCGATTTGGTCAGGGCGGCCGTTGACGAGGTGGGCGCAAATACGGTTTCGGTCGATAACACGCCGATCGCGGCGAGGCTGGAATCCTGACGAGCCGCGAGATTGTTGCGCACGTCGGATGAACCACCGTTCTCGCGCACGCGAGTCGGGTTTTCCGCGTTGGTGGCGAAAGAGGCACCGCCGACAGCGCAGTTCTGGTTCAGGAAGTAGGTAGCGGTCGCCACCTGGGTGCCCGAACTGGAAACGCGACGCTCGATATAGATATTGGTATCGGCCAGCGCGTCGGCCGTGCCGTCGCCGGTGATGTCCACGCTTGCCACGCTGTCGGTGCCGTTCTGCGCGCTTTTGACTTCGGACCAGTCGGACACGGCGCCGCTGTAGATGGCGGCGACGGTGTCGCGTCCCAGCGAAGGCATGCAGGCTTCCGAGTTCGCGTTGGAGCCCGCGGTGCCCAGACTGCCGTAACCCGCATTACCCGGATTACATACGCTGGTGCTGGCGAACTGCAGCGCCTGCAGGCGCTGGTAGGCGACGTTGGTCACCGGCACGCCGAAGATCACGCCCGAAATGCCTTTGACTTCGAGCTTGCCGAGGTCGGAGCTGCTCAGCGCCGGCACGAACACGTTCTTGAAGGCCGCAGGCTCCTCGTCGCTCACGCCGGCGTCCATCGCGACCGTCGTGGTCAGCCCGGTGGAGGTGCCGAGTTCGTGCAGCACATACGACGCGAACGAGCCCGACGCAGCCACGGTTGAAGTCGCCGGCGCTGCCTTGATCGTGGCGTTGTTCACATCCGGAAACACCGAGGTAACGGTGGTGCCCGTAATGTCGACGGCGGGCGTAGTGCCCTTCACCAGCGCCGACACGCCCTGCCCGGAACCGAAGGAACCGTTACGGATGATCACGATCTGCTTGCCCGAAGCGCCGGAGTTGGCGCCGCCGGTGCAGGAGAAAATGCGCAGGTTGTCAGAGTTCAGACGATAGACGTCCAGCGAACCCGGCGCGCAGAAGACGGCGCCCGTGGTGGTCAGGCGGAGCATGTTGACAATAGAGGACTCGGTTGCGGTCGCGCCGCCCAGGCGGAGCGTCACAATGCCGGTGCTGGCTTCGTTATAAGCCGACAGGCTGACCGCGCCCGCCTGGCCGGCACAGGCCAGCGCCACGGCGGCGGCGAGCGTCTGAATCTTGTTGCGAGTGTTCATGGATCAGGTTTCTCCGAATTGAAAGATCGTTTGGTTCAGGCGGTCAGCGCGGCGGCGTGACGGCGACGACGAACACCGGCCACCGTGGCCAGCGCGGAGCCCAGCAGCCAGACGGCGGCCGGGACCGGCACCGGGGCCGGCGGCGGCGCGGCAAAGCTCAGCTGGTTGCCGGACAGATCCAGCGACCACGAGTAGGACAGCAGCGTTTTGGTCGCCTGAGCGGTGAGGCCCGAGAGGCTGTCGTTCGCGGCAATCGACCAGGCAAACAAGGTGGCGCCGTTGCTCAGATCCGTGAGGTTGGAGCCGCCGGCATTGAAGGTCAGGTTGGCCAGATTCCAGGAATCGTCGGTGCTGACCGAGGTAATGACGTCGCCAGCGGCATGCGTCGGGGCTTCCGCATCTGCGGTGTTCAGGAAGGCCTGCAGGTTCTGCGCATTGATTTTGGCGGCCGACTTGGTCAACGAAACGTCGGCGACGTCATTGCTGACCAGACCGGTGTGGATGCCATAACCGGCGAAGGCGCCGCTGCCGGCGGGCTTGGTGTCCGCCGCGACGATGCCCCACTGGGCGTCGGTCGAGCCGCTGAAGAACGTGGACAGGTTCGGCAGGCTGAACGAGACCTGCGAGGTCTGGCTGCCGATTTGGCTCATCGTGAAGTTAACCGACTTCAAGAAGGACTTGCCGGCGCCATCGTAGGCAAAAAACAGGAAAGAGCTGCCGCCCGTGAGGCTGCCCGTGCCGCCGGCAGCCGGCACACCGTTGGTATCGGTGTGCAGGATCGCCGCGTGGGCCGAGTGCATGGCGCCGACCAGGCCAAGGGCCAGCACCAGCGACTTCAGTTTGAGGGATTGTTTCATTCAGGATCTCCCGAAGAGGACATGTAGGGGGTATCGCACCGAACCGGGCGTGTGGCGTTTGCCGCCTCGCTCACGTTCGTGCTCGCCGTACATGTTTCGCCCCTTAAGTTGCGACCGCTTGAAGGTCTCGTGACGCTTGCGTTACCGCCGGCGACCCCTGTGTGCCCGCTCAAACCGGGTATGCGCCCCGGACTTAGGGCTTGGACGCGAGGCTAGGGAGTAAATGTGAAAGATGTATTACGACTTCGCGGCAAGGCTGAAAAAAAAGTCCCGCAGCGCCCCGCGGCGCGAACGGGTCAAGGTTTACCTGTCCCCAGCCGGTAGTCGGCACCCCGGGGGCGCGCTAAGGTGCGATGCGAAAGCTTTGGGAGATTTGCGTTTGTGAGCCGAGTTGCGCCGCTGCTGTTTGGATTGGTCTGCGTGCTGGGGCTGGGCGTGGTCGGCTTTGACCTGCGCATGGCTGCGCGTCACGCCTCGTCATCGCTCGACCCGGCGGCCACCGTCAGCGCCGATCCCGCCCGTGCAGTGCTTGCTGACTTTGGCAATCTGGTCGAGTGGCCCCTGTTTGGTGGGAGCGGCGCCACGGCGGGCGGCATCGCGCCGCTGCCGAATGACACCAGCAGCGGCGAGTTGCCCGCCTCCACCGCGCCCTACCGACTGTTCGGCATCATTGCCAGCGCCGGCACCGCGCCGCGCCGCGCAATTCTGGGAACGGACGAGAGCAGCCAGCGGGCCTACCGAGAAGGCGATGCCGCGCCGGATGGCGCCACCGTGCAGCGGATCGACGCCCGCGCCGTGATTCTGATCCGCGACGGTCAGGCCGAAATACTCAAGCTGCCGGGCGATTTCTCGACCGCCGGCGAGGCCGCACCGCTACCGGGTGAAAACGCAGTCGTCGAGGATGAGCAAATCAGTGAACCGCTGCCCGAAACCGCCAGCACCGACGCTGCCCCGCCAGGCCCGCCGCCGGTCAGCGCCGCCGCACCGATCGAACGCCTGCGGCAACGTATTGAAGCGGCCCGCGCCGCCGCCGCGCGGGGCGAAGGGCCCGCGCCGATATTCGCCCCACCGGGGCAGTAAATCCTTCATCGGCCCGGCATACGGGCGTGATATATCATCAAGGTCAACGCACGCCGCCGCGGCCTGCGCGAAGTTCAGGGGAGAGTTCAGGCGTGTTTCGACCGATTACCTTGTTGCTGCTGGGCATCCTGTGCCTGCTTAACGCCTCACCGCAGGCCGCGCCCGCGACGCCGCCCGCCGCCCCGCCTGCCGAGCAGTCGCTGACCCTCAACTTCAAGGAAGCCGACATCCGCGCGTTCATCGGCGCGGTCTCTGAACTGACCGGGCGGAACTTTGTGGTCGACCCGCGCGTGCAGGGCAAGGTCACCGTCATTTCCGCCGCACCGACCGACCCGGATGATCTCTACCAGGTCTTCCTGTCGATTCTGAAAGTCCACGGCTTTACCGCCATCGCCAAAGACGGCGTGACCACCATCATTCCCGAAATGCTCGGCAAGCAGGACGCCACGCCGACCATCGCGCCGGGCAATCTGCACGGGGGCGAGGAACTGGTCACCGGCGTGATTCCGGTGCACTACGTCTCGGCGGCCGAACTTGTGCCGGTGTTGCGTCCGCTGCTGCCGCAGGAGTCGCATATGGCGGCGACCGCCGGCACCAACGTGCTAATCGTGGCCGACACCGCCTCCAACGTGGAGCGCATGGTGCAGATTGTGGCCAAGCTCGACATCGACAACAGCGCCGGCATCGACGTCATCCGCCTGCAGAATGCCAACGCGGTCGAAGTGGCCACCACGCTGGAATCGATCGTCACCAAATCGCTCGGCGGTGCACCGCCGACAGCCGGCGCCGTCACCGCCTTCGCCGCCGACGAGCGCAGCAACACGCTGCTGGTCGCCGGCAGTCCCCAGGCCAAGCTGCGCTACCGGAGCATCATCGCGAGCCTCGACGCCACGCCGGCTGAAAATGAAGTCATCCGGGTGGTGCCGCTGCGCTACGCCAATGCGCGCGAGCTGAGTGACACCTTGCAGGAGGCCGCCAGCGGCCAGAGTTCGGGCAACCGCGCGACGCCCAGCACCTCGATGTTCAAAGACGACAGCGGCGCCCCGGCCGCCGCGCCGCCGCCGCGCGCCGCGCCTGCGGCCAGTGGCACACCCGCCAGCGGCGCGCTGGCGCTGGTCCGGATTACGGCAGACGAAACGACCAATGCGCTCATCGTGCAGGGCCCGCCGCGCGATCTGCTCAAAGTGCTCGACGTGATCCAGCAGCTGGACGTGCGGCGCGCGCAGGTGCTGGTCGAAGGCATCGTGGCTGAAGTCTCCGGCACGCGCTCGGATGAACTGGGCGTGCAGTGGAAAACCAATCTGCCGAATACCGGCGTGCTGGCCGGCACGCAGTTCAAGGGGAACACCTCGGGCGCCATCGACAGCCCCTTCTCGGGCACCGATGCGGCGAGTTTTCTGGGCGGGCTGACGCTGGGTTACTTCTCCGGTGGCGATCTGCGCACGCTGATTCGCGTGTTGTCGGGTGACGCCTCGACCAACGTCCTCTCCACCCCCAGCCTGATGACGCTGGACAACGCGGAAGCCGAAATCGTGGTCGGTCAGAACGTGCCTTTCGTGACGGGTCAGTTCAGCAACAGCACCACCACGCCGGACAATCCCTTCCAGACCATTCAGCGTCAGGACGTCGGCATCAAGCTGCGCGTGAAGCCTCAGATTAACGAAGGCGACACGGTCACGATGGAGATCGAGCAGGAAGTCTCCAGCGTGGACGAAAGCACGCAGGGCGCGGACCTCATCACCAACAAGCGTTCGATCAAAACCAGCGTGCAGGTCGACAACGGCGCGATCGTGGTGCTGGGCGGCCTGATTGGCGACGACGCGCGCGCCAACCAGGACAAGATTCCGCTGCTGGGCGACCTGCCGGTGCTGGGCAACCTGTTCAAGAACTCGCGGCGCAGCGCGGTTAAAACCAATCTGATGGTGTTTCTGCGGCCGCAGATCGTGCGCGACCGGGCCGGTGCGGTGGCGCTCAGTCAGACCCGCTACAACGACATCCGGGCCAAGCAGCAGCGCCAGAACGACGAGCAGACCGAGCACCTGCTGCCGCAACGCGGCGCGGTGCTGCCCGAGGGCATTCTGGAGTGAGCGTGCCCTTTGCGTTCGCCAAGCGCCACGGCGTGTTGGTGGATGCGCCGCAGGACGGCGTGACCGTCGTGCATTACGGCGAGCACACGCCGCCTGCTGTGCTGCAGGAACTGCAGCGGCATTTGCCGGGAGAACTGCGTTTTGCCCGCTACAGCGGCGCAGACTTTGACCGTCGCCTGCAGGCGGCCTACGAGCAGGACGCCTCGCGCACCGACGAAATGATGGCCGACCTGCACGGCGCGCTGGATCTGGGCGCGCTCGCGCGCGAACTGAACGAGCCAACGGACCTGCTGGAAAGTGCGGACGACGCGCCGATCATCCGACTGATCAACGCGCTGCTCGGCGAAGCGATCGTCGAAGGCGCCTCCGACATCCACATCGAACCCTTCGAGCAGCGCCTGGCCATCCGCCTGCGGGTGGACGGCGTGATGCGCGAAATCATGCAGCCGCCGGCCGCGATCGGCCCGCTGGTGGTGTCGCGCATCAAGATCATGGCGAAGCTCGATATTGCCGAGAAACGCCTGCCGCAGGACGGGCGCATTTCGCTCAAGGTCGCCAACCGCCCGGTCGACG
>JAURHQ010000156.1 GCA_030833185.1 Gammaproteobacteria bacterium
TCCTCGCGTTGCAGGCGGTGCAGTCGTGCGTACAAGCCGCCCGCCGCGAGCAGTTCCTTATGGCTACCCTGTTCCACAATCTGCCCTTGGTCAACCACCACAATCCGGTCACAGGCTTCAATGGTCGACAGACGGTGGGCAACGATGAGGCAGGTGCGGCCTTCCCGCAGCACGCCCAGCGCCTGCTGGATGCGGCGTTCGCTTTCGGCGTCCAGCGCGGAAGTGGCCTCGTCCAGAATCAGGATGGGCGCGTTTTTAAGCAGCGCGCGGGCAATCGCCAGCCGCTGCCGCTGGCCGCCTGACAGGCGCAGGCCGTCGTCGCCAATCACGGTATCGAAACCTTGCGGCAGGCCGCGCACGAACTCGGTCACAAAGGCCGCATCGGCGGCAGCTTCGATCTCGGCGTCGGACTTTTCGCGGAGCGCGCCGTAGGCGATGTTGTGGCGGATGGTGTCGTTGAACAGCACCACATGCTGGCCGACGTAGGCGATGGCGTCGCGCAGCCCGGCCAAATCCAGCGTGTCGACGGGCACGCCGTCGATCAGAATCTGCCCGGCTTGGGGCGTGTAAAAACGCGGCACCAGATTGACCAGACTGGTTTTACCCCCGCCCGAGGGGCCGACCAGCGCCACCGATTCCCCGGCCCTGATGTGCAGATCAACATCGCGCAGGATGGTGCGCTCGTCATAGCCAAAGCTGAGGCCCTTGAAGCTGATCTCCCCGCGTACCGGTGCGGGCAGCCGCGCGCTGCCGCTGGCTTCGGGGGCTTCGTCCATCAGCGCGAAAAAGCTCTCGCTGGCGGCGAGTCCGCGCTGCAGATGCTCGTTGACCCCGGTGACCCGTTTGATCGGCGCAAGCAGCATGGCGGTGGCGGCAACGAAAGACACAAAGTCGCCGCGCGACAGGTGGCCGGCGGCCGCCTCGCGCAGGGCAAAGGCCATCATCACGCCCAGGCCCAGCGCGATGATCACCTGCAGCGCGGGTTCGGTGGCGGCGGCCGTGCCCACCACTTTCATCTGCAGCTTGCGGGCGTTGTTGATGGCCCGGCCGAAGCGCTCGGTTTCGTAGGCCGCGCCGCCAAATACTTTGACATCCCGATGCCCGCCGATGGCCTCTTCGGCGACGATTGTGATTTCCCCCATCGAGTCCTGCAGCCGTCGGCTGCTGTTGCGCAGCCGCTGCGAGACGTGCGCGATCAGGAGCGCGATAAACGGCCCCATCACCAGCAGGAACAGCGCCAGGCGCCAGTTGAGAAAGAGCATGTAGCCAATCAGCGCCACCAGCAGCACCGCGTCTTTGACCAGCACGGTCAGCACGTGGGTGGCGGCCTGCGCGACCTGCGCGACGTCGAAGGTGAACTTCGACAGCAGCTCGCCCGTGGCGCGCTGGTCGTAGAAGCGGGCGGGCAGGGCGATCAGGCGATGAAACATCTGGCGCCGGATATCCATCATCACGTGCTGCGCGACCGAGGTCAGGCCAACGGTCGCGATGTAACTCAGGCCGCCGCGCAGGGCCAGCAGACCCATCAGCGCGAGCGGAATCAGGACGAACTGCAGGCCCCGGTCGGTGCCGAATTCGTGGTCTACGAGGTAGCGCAGGAAGGCCGGCAGGATCCACTCGGTCGCGCCCAGCGACACCATGCCGAACAGCGACCAGAGAAAAACGGTGCGGTGGGGACGTAGATAGCCGAGCAGGCGGAGGTACAGCTGTGTGCTGTCGGTCGCGGGATTCATCACGCTACTATGCCCAAGGCCCCGCGGCTTTGCATCCCGCGGGACCCCTGCTAGCCGAGGCGTGAGAGGCGCGCAAACGATGAGCGAACAACATCCAATCGTGGCCGTGACCGGTTCCTCCGGCGCCGGCACGTCCAGCGTGACCACCGCCTTCCGGCACATTTTTGAGCGCGAAAACCTACGCGCGGCCTGGATTGAGGGCGATAGTTTTCACCGTCACGACCGCGCAGCGATGGCGGTGGAAGTGGAGCGCGCGGCCGGTGAGGGCCGCACGCTCACGCATTTCGGGCCCGACGGTAATCTCTTCGACCAGCTGGTGGGTCTGTTTTCCGACTACGCCGCGCGCGGCGAGGGCAAGCGCCGTCGCTATCTGCACACCCAGACCGATGCCGATCGTCACGGCGGCGCGCCGGGGACCTTCACGCCCTGGGCACCCCTGCCAACCGGCACCGATGTGTTGTTCTACGAAGGCTTGCACGGCGGACTGGTCACCGAGCAGCACGACGTCGCCCGCTATGTGGACCTGCTGATCGGCGTGGTGCCCATCATCAATCTCGAGTGGATCCAGAAAATCCACCGCGACCGCGCGGTGCGCGGCTACAGCGCCGAGACCGCGACCCAGATGATCCTGCGTCGCATGCCCGACTACGTGCATTACATCTGCCCGCAGTTCTCGCGGACCGATATCAACTTCCAGCGCGTGCCCACCATCGATACCTCGAATCCCTTCACCGCCACGGAGATTCCGACCAACGACGAGAGCATGGTCGTCATCCAGATCGCCAACCTGCAGAAAATCAAACCGGATTTCCGCGCCCTGCTCGAGATGCTCCAGGGGTCTTTTATGTCGCGGCCCGACACCCTGGTGGTGCCGGCGGGCAAGAACGTGTTCGCGATGGAGCTGTTGCTGGCGCCGGCGATCGGCCGGCTGATCGAGCGGCGCAATCGCTTGCGCGGCGCGTCCTAGCGCTCCAGCACGCCCTGCAGCCGTCGCACGCCGACTGTTTCACCCAGGCTGGCGGCGGTGGCATGACGCAGGCCCTCGTCGCGGTGACGGGCGGCAAGCTGTGACTCGCCCAGCGCCTCACAGGCGTCTGCCAGCAGCCGCCAGGCCAGCGCCGAGGGCGCCAGCGCTACCAGCGCTTCCAGATAGCCGCGGGCCTTGCCCCACAGCTGCTGCGACAGGCAGAGCCGGCCCAGACTGAGCAACAGGCCGGCGTCGTCCGGATGGCTGTCGCGCCAGCGTTCGGCCCGGGTCAGGGCGCCCCGCACCTCGGCGGCGTTGAGCTCGCCGTACAGGGCGACCAGACGCGGATCCCAGTGCGCATCAAGCGCCTTGCGCAGGACTTCTTCCGCCGCCGCATGGGTGCCGGCACCAATCAGGGCGCGCGCGTAAGCGGCCACCACGGCCGGATTGCCGCGCAGGCCTTTGCCCAGACCGGACCAGATCTGCGCCAGCGCGGCGGGTGCCGGGTCGCCGCGCAGGCGGCGTATCGCGAGTTCGGCTTCCATCTCGTCCAGCCGCGCCGCCGGATGCACGTGCTGTTTGCGCAGCCGCGGCAGGAGCGCCGCCAGTTTCTCGTCTCGACCCTGCAGTGTGAACAGGCGCTGGCGCAGCAGCAGCACGGCGGGTTTGTCGGCATGCTGCGTCAGCAAGGGCGCGAGCGCAGCTTCGGCGTCTGCCAGCTGCCCGTCGTCCAGCAGCATTTCGGTCCGTCGCACGCCCAGCGCCAGGCTTTCTTCCGGCGTACCGCCGGCGGCCAGCGCCAGCAGCGCGTCGCGGCGGTCGCCGGCCTGTTGCGCATGGGCGGCCTGCGCGGCGGCCAGATATTGCAGCCGGGAACGCTGGCCGCCTTTGCCCAGCAGGCGTTCGGCGCGCGCAAAATCGCCGGCGGCCAGCGCCAGCAGTCCGCTTTCAACGCGCTCCAGCGTCAATCGGCGTTGGCGCGCGTCCCGCCAGCGCCGCAGCCGCGAGCGCAGGGTCAGCAGGCGCCACAGGGTGCGCAGCAGCCAGGCCAGAATGAGGCCGCCCAGCACCACCGCCACCACGAACAGGCTAAGGCTCATCCGCAACGCGGTGCCGTCCACGCTGATCGCGACCACGCCGGGGTGGGCGAGGATGAACTGACCGACGCTCACCGCCCCGACCAGGGCGACAAGCACCAGCAGCAGGAGTTTCACGGCTGGCCCCCGGCGCGCGCGGCGGCATCGGCCACCGCCGGGGCGCTGAGCGCCGGCAGCTGCGGGTTCAGGTCGGTCTCACGCAGCGCGTTCAGGCGTTTGGCGGCGGCGGCCACCTCAGGCGACTGCGCGTCGAAGGCGGTATCCAGTGCGGCGGCGGCCGCGCTCAGCGCCGCGTCGCGCGCGCTGGCATCGCGCGCGAGCACGGCGAGTCGCGCCAGATCGAGGCCAAGCCGCAGGCGCTGGCGGGCGAGCGCCGCGCCCTCGGGGTCAAGCAGCGGATCGGGCGCGCCATCAAGCTGGCGAATTTCAATCAGACCGCGCAGGTCCTGCCACAGTCGGGCCGGCAGATCACGCCAGCCGGCCGCGGGCGGGGTCGCGCCGGGCACGGCGGCGGGCGCTGTGCTGGGCCGCGCCGGCCATTGTCCGGCGGCGGCCGACAAGGCCGCCAGTTCACCCGCCAAACCGTTCAAGTCGGCGTCGTGAAACGCTGCGAGCTGGGCCAAATCCTGACCGATGGCCACCGCCAGCGCGCCGTGGGTGGCAGGCAGGCGGCTCCGCGCCAGATTGAGTGCGGCGCTTGCGCCGGCGGCGTCGCGCGCCAGCAGCAGACGTTGCTCGGCGAGGCCCACGAGGGCGCGGACCTCGGCCAGCGCCAGCGCCTCGAACGCACTGGCGTCGGCGCGCGGGGTGGCCGCGACGCGCGCCTCCAGCGCCGTCGTGCGGGCGGTCTGCGTCTGCAACGCCTCGCGCGCCTTGTCCTGTGTCTCCTGCAGCGTCTGCAGGGCCGACTGCAAGCTCAGGACGCCGCTACCGCTTTGCTGATGCTGGCTGCGGAGCGCGTCCAGCGCGCTATCGAGCCCGGCAACCCGCGCCTGCAGCGCGGCGGTTTGTTCGACCGCGTAGTAGCCAACCGCCGCCAGTGCGCCACTCACCCCAAGGCCGAGGACCAACAGCCAGCGACCGTGGCGCGGGGGGCGCGCCGGTGCCGGCGGCAACACGGGTTTATCGTCCATCTTGTACCCAGCGCTCCAGCGCATTCAGCAGGCTGCTATCGCCCGGGTTGTCGACCACAGTCGGCGGCTGGGTGAAACCCAGTCGCGCCACTTCCAATGCCGTGCGCGCGCCGGCCACCAGCAGCGGCACGTCGTAGAGGCGGTCCAGCTTTTCGGCGTCGATTTGCGCCGCCAGATTGTTGAGCGACTCAAGGCTCGTGATGAGGCCAAGGTCCGGCTGGCGCACCTGATGCGCGCGAAGAATCTCCGACAGCGGGGTGCTTGGCGCGGAGCGCGTATAGACCTCGCAAAAATCGACGCTGGCGCCGCGCTGCCGCAGCTTTTGCCCCAACAATTCCCGGCCGCCTACGCCGCGCACCAGCAGCACCCGCTTGCCGTTGACCTCGCCCGCGGCGAGGCCGGGCAGCTTCAGCAGGCCTTCGCTGGTGAAATCGTGGCGCGGCGTGGTGACCTTGCTTACCCCCAGCGCGGCGAGTTGCGCGCCGCTGCCCGCCCCCACCGCATACACCTGGCAATGTGCCAGCGTCTGACGCTCGGCCGCGATCAGGCGCACGCCGAACTCGGCGGCGTTGCGGCTGAGAAAAATCACAATCTGGTACTCGGCCAGACGCCGCACCAGGTCGCGCGGTGCGGGCTCGTCCAGTCGGGGGGTAATGACGATCATCGGGGCGAAGATAGCCTGCCCGCCGCGCGCCCTGATGGCGGCGATCAGGCTTTGCGCCTGCTCTTCGGGACGGGTGACCAGCACCGAATATCCTTCAAGGCTGCGCGAGTCCGGCGGCTGGCTGTCGTTCATGCGCTTCCCTTTTTCTCTGGTGCGGCATCCGGCCGCGCTCAGTGTGCCCCAATAGCGGCCAGCAGGGCGGCCGCGCCGTCGGCGAGCAGCGCGTCGCCGACCGCGGTACCGAGGCTTGCCGCCTCCTGCCGCCGGCCCTGCCGCACGGCGCGGATCACCTGCCGGCCATCGAGACTCGCGACCAGACCCTCGATCTGCAGCGTCTCGCCGGTGAGGGTGGCGTGCCCCGCAATCGGGACCTGACAGCCGCCCTGCAGGCGCGCGTTCAGCGCCCGCTCGGCGGCCAGCGCATCGGTGGCGTCCGCGTCGCGCAGCATTTCGATCAGGCCCTCGATTCGCGCGTCGCCGCGCCGACATTCCAGTCCGATGATGCCCTGCCCAATCGCCGGCAGCATCTGCGTTGGCGCAAAGGACTCGCTGATGCCGCCGCTGAGCCCCAGCCGCTTCAGTCCAGCGTGCGCCAGGACGATGCCGGCGAAATCGCCGTCTGCCAGTTTCTGCAGCCGGGTGGTGACATTGCCGCGCAGGTCGCGCAGTTCAAGGTCGGGCCGCAGCAGCGCGAGCTGGCTGCGCCGACGCAGGCTCGAAGTGCCCACCACCGCGCCCTGCGGCAACGCGGCCAGCCCGCCCGGCGGCGAGACCAGACAGTCGCGCGGGTCTTCCCGCGTCAGGACCACCGGAATATGCAATTCGGCCGGCAGTTCGACCGGCACGTCTTTCATGGAATGCACCGCCAGATCCGCCTCGCCCGCCAGCATCGCCTGCTCAAGTTCTTTGACGAACAGGCCTTTGCCGCCAATTTTGGCCAGCGGGGTGTCGAGAATGCGGTCGCCGGTGGTCTTCAGGACGAGGAGTTCGACCTTGAGGCCGGGGTGCGCGGCCTCAAGCCGCGCCTTGACGTGTTCGGCCTGCCACAGCGCGAGCTGGCTGCCGCGGGTGGCGATGCGCACGAGGGAAGAGTGCGAGCTCGTCGTCATGCGTACCTCGTGCCGACCGATTCAGCGGAAAACGGCGCGTATGCTAAGGTGCCCCTCCCCACACGGCAACCGGAAAGCGCGGGCGCAATGACCATCAGACTCGGCGTGATCATGGATCCAATTGAGCGGATCAATCCCAAGAAAGACACCACGCTCGGGCTGCTGCTGGCCGCGCAAGCGCGTGGTTTCGAGCTGCACTACATGGAAATGGGCGACCTCACGCTGCGCGACGGCGCGGCGCTGGCCCACATGAAGCCGCTGACCGTCCACGATTCCTATACCCACTGGCACGATTTCACCGGCGAGGCCGTGCGCCGGCCGCTGGCCGAGCTCGACGTGATCCTGATGCGCAAGGATCCGCCCTTCGACACCGAATACATTTTCACCACCTACCTGCTGGAGCGCGCGCAGGCGCGCGGCACGCTGGTGGTCAACGACCCGCGCAGCCTGCGCGACGCCAACGAAAAACTTTTCACCGCCTGGTTTGCCGACGTTTGCCCGCCCACGCTGGTCGCGCGGCGCATGAGCAATCTGCGCGAGTTTCTGGCCGAGCACGAAGACATCGTGCTGAAGCCGCTGGACGGCATGGGCGGCTCCTCGGTGTTCCGCATCAAGCTGGGCGACCCCAATGCCAGCGTGATCATGGAAACCCTGACCGCCCACGAGACCCGCTTCTGCATGGCCCAGCGCTATCTGCGGGCGATTCTCGACGGCGACAAGCGCATTCTCATCGTCGACGGCGAGCCCGTGCCCTACGCGCTGGCGCGCATTCCCGCGGCCGGCGAACTGCGCGGCAATCTGGCCGCCGGCGGGCGCGGCGAGGGCCGGCCCCTGACGGCCCGCGACCGCGAAATCTGCGCCCGCGTGGCGCCGGAACTGCGCGCCCGTGGCCTCCTGTTTGTGGGCCTGGATGTGATTGGCGACTACCTGACCGAAATCAACGTTACCAGCCCAACCTGCGCGCGCGAGCTGGAGGCCCAGTTCGACCTCAAGATTGGCGACCAGCTGATGGCGGCGATCGTGGCCCGTCTGGGACGCGAGTCCTGAGGCGACGCGGGCACGCATGAAGGGCGCGCTGTCGCTCCCGACCCCGGCCGAGCCGGCCGATCGGCTGGCCGCCACGTTCTGTCTTGCCCTCATCCTGCACGTGATGCTGGTGCTGGGCATCAGCTTCCGGCCCGAGCTGCGACGTCCGCCGCAGCCCGAGCGGCTGGACATCACGCTGGTGACCGAGCGCGCCACCGAAGCGCCGAAAACCCCCGACGCGCTGGCTCAGGCCAATTTGCAGGGCGGTGGCGACAGCGATGAACGCGTGCGCCCGACCACGCCGTTGGTCGCCCCGCCGGTGTTGCCGGTGCCCGCCCGCGAAGCCGCGCCACCGGAGCCGGGTCAGGAGGCCGAGACGCCCGCCCCGCCGCAGCCCGAGCCGGCAGCGCCCAAACCCGCCCCCAGCGCGCCCGCGCGGCCGACCCCGGCGACGGCATCAAGTCCGCCGCGCGTGGCGGCCAGCACCCCGGCCAAGCCGCAGCTGCCGAAACCAGCGCCAAGTCCGGTGCCGGCGCCGGCCGCAGAGACCGCCACCAGCCCACCGACCCCGGCGCCTGCGCCAGGCGCAACGGCCGAGGCGCAACCGACCGCCACCCAACTCATCACGCGCTCCTTCGCGCTCGCCAGCATGAGCGCAGAACTGCAGGACAAGATGGAAACCCGCGCCAAACGGGCCCGCAGCAAGTACATCTCTGCCAGCACGCAGGAGTACCGCTACGCGGCGTATATGGAAGCCTGGCGGGCGAAGGTCGAGCGCATCGGCAACATCAATTACCCCGACGAGGCCCGTCAGCGCGCGCTGTCGGGCGCGCTGTTGCTGGACGTTTCCCTGCGCCCCGACGGCTCGGTCATCGAAATCGTGGTGCGGCGGTCCTCCGGCCATAAAGTGCTGGACGATGCCGCCGTGCGGATCGTGACGCTGGCCGGCCCCTTCGCGCCCTTTCCGCCCGATAT
>JAURHQ010000157.1 GCA_030833185.1 Gammaproteobacteria bacterium
GGCCACACGCCCGCGGCCCAGGCGGGCACTGGCAGCCCGGACGCTGCGGCATGACCGTCGGTGCCGGCATGCAGCCCGGCGCAAGTCTGCCCGGCGCGGCGTCCGTTTTACTGCAATTCCAGGGAATCAGGGGTGCCCATGACTGAACTTTTCGACGCCGGCTGGCGCGAGGAATTTTTACGTGAGCGCCGGCATTTGCTGTTTGAGCGCAATTCCAGCCCCACCATCATGGGGATGGTGCTGGCTGCGTTGATGGTCTGGCTGCTGTGGTCCCGACTTCCGCAGCAGATCTTGCTGACCTGGCTGGCCGTCAAGTTCATGAGCGCTGGGACGCGTTTGACCTGCGAGCTCTTTTGGCGCCGTGCCAATAAGTCCTCCGATAGCCGTCTGGAACACTTTTACCTCACCGCGCTCGCCGTGGATGGGCTGGTCTGGGGCGCTTTGGGCGTGCTGGTCGCGCCGTCGACCGATCATGAAACCAAGGCCATCGTGATCGCCTGCCTGCTGGGCGTCACCGCAATTGGCGTGATGGTCTTGTCCATGCACTTGGTGGGCAGCCTGCTCTTCAACGGCGCGCTCCTGCTGCCAACCGCTGTCATGCACCTGCTGCAGGGTGGAACAGTGAATGTGTTTGCTGGACTGGGCTTGATAGTTTTCCTGGCCGTGAGCATGCCCGACGCGCGACGGGTGGCGAGGACCTATCAGGAAATGCTCCGCCTGCGCTTCACGCTGGGCGACGCTGTGGCTGCACGTGAGGACGCGCTCCGCCTTGCGCAGGCCGGTAACGAGGTAAAAACACGCTTCCTGGCAACCATCAGCCACGAAATGCGCACGCCCCTGCACGTGCTGCTCGGCATGATCGAAATCATGATGGAGCGGCCATCGGCCGCCGAGGACCGGCGCGATTTCGAGTTGCTCCACCGCTCCTGCAACCATCTGCTGAGCATCATCAACGACGTCCTCGACCTGTCGCGAATCGAAGCAGACGGCCTGCATCTGGACCAAAAGCCCTTCGATCTGGACCGCGCGGTCGAAGAAATCGTCGCCCTGCAGCGCACGCTAGCCCTGCACAAGGGCCTGCGACTGAGCCTGTTCAACAGCAAGGGGAAAGTCGGTCTGGTGATCGGCGACGAGGCGCGCCTGCGACAAATTGTGGTGAACCTGTTGGGGAACGCGATCAAGTTCACCGACCAGGGACAGATCTCTGTCATCTACCAGCCGGAAGAATCGACGATAAAAATCACCGTTATCGACACCGGCTGTGGCATTCCGCCCGCGGTGTTGCCGCACGTTTTCGACGCTTTTGTGCAGGGGGACGGTTCGTACACCCGACGACATGGCGGTACGGGGCTTGGCTTGAGCATCTCCCGCCAGCTCGCCCGCGCCATGGGCGGCGAACTGTCCTGCGAGAGCGCGCCGGGGCATGGCTCGACCTTTGAGCTGGTGCTACCGCGCCGCGTGCCAACGGATGCCGATCTCGTGTCGAGCGCCGCGCCCCGTCGCCTGAGCGCCGATGACCCGACTTTTGGCGTGGCGCGCGCACGGCGCATTCTGCTGGTGGAAGACAACGAGATCAGCCGCGGCATTACCACCACCCTGCTCATCCAGCTGGGTCTGGAGGTTGAGTCTGTGGGCGATGGCGTTCAGGCGGTCGCCGCCTATGAGCGGCTGCCGCCCGATCTGGTGCTGATGGATTTGCAGATGCCGCTGCTGGACGGTCTGGCCGCGACCCGTGAAATCAGGGCGCTGGAGGAGCGGCTTAATCTGCCGCGCACGGTCATCATTGCCGTGAGCGCGAGCGCTTTTGAACAGGACCGGGCCAACTGTCTGGCCGCCGGCATGGATGGCCATCTGGCCAAACCGTTTAGTCAGCTTGAGCTACGGCTGATACTGGAACAGCACTTGCCGCTGTTCCAGCTCAGTCGCCCCGTCGCAGCCGCAAGCGCGCGCTAGATGGCGGTCAGGCCGCCATCCACCGGAATCACCGCACCCGTCATGTAAGACGCCTCGTCCGAGGCCAGAAACAGCGCCACGTTCACAATCTCAATCGGCTCGGCCAGCCGGTTGACGAGGTGCATCGCGGCCATTTGGGCGAATGCGCCCGCCTGATCCTCAACGCCGTTGCCTTTGAGATAGCGCCGGGGCATGGCGGTATCCACCACGCCGGGGCAAATCGCGTTGACGCGAATATTGAAGCCCGCCAGATCGCTCGCCATGGAGCGCGCCAACTGCGCCAGCCCGCCCTTGGACGCGCCGTAAGCCGCCATGGTCGGGAAGCCGACAATGCCGCCGACCGACGAGTTGTGGATGATGCTGCCCTTGCCCTGCTTCGCCATGACCCGGGCCACCGCCTGACTCAGCAGGAACGGCGCGCGCAGGTTCACCGCCAGCAGTTCGTCCAACTCCTCGGCGCTGGTATCCAGAAACGGCTTACCAACCATGATGCCGTGGTTGTTGAAGAGCACATCGACCCGACCGAAGTGCTTCAGCGCGGCCTTCAGGATTTTCTGGATGACTTTCGGGTCCCGCAGATCGCCGCCGGCATAGGCGACCTTGCCGGGCTTGGCCTTGATCAGCGCCGCGACCTCGCCGTTGGGGCGCGCCGCCATATCGGAGGCCAGCACTTTCGCACCCTCCTCCACAAACCGCCGCACCGCGACCTGACCCTGCCCGCCGAGCGCGCCGGTGATAATTGCGACCTTGTTTTTCAATCTGCTCATGCCGGAGTTCTCCCCTTGGGATTGCTGTAAGTCGTCACCGGCGAAGGCCTGCCTGCTTCATCAGCGGCAGCACGCGTTCGCCGAAATATTTAAGTTCTTCGTAGTAGTCGAGCCAGGACAGGATGAAGCCCTCGATGCCCAGATCCCGCAGTTCCAGCATCTGGGCAACGACCTGTTCCGGCGTGCCCACCAGCGGGTAGCCGCCCCAGCCGGCGATGAAGCGCTCGCCGAAGCTCTTGATCTGCTCGTTGAAGGAACTGCTTTCCATCCCGAGCACGGCCATGATGTTCTTCACCGCCTCCCAGTCACCGCCGTCCACAATGCGCTGGTACAGCGCCCGGGCTTCTTCCTCGGTATCGCGGCAGCAAATGAGCCCGTAGCTCATCACGCCGCACTCGCGGCCGTAGGCCTGCGCCCGCTGGTGGATGTCGTTGACCATCCCCACGGCCTGATCCTTGGTCGCCATGGTGATGAAGTTGAAGTCGACGTTGCGGGCCGAAAAATCCCGGCCTTCTTCGGAGTTACCCGCGTTGATCAGCACGGGATGCGGCTGCTGCACGGGCTTGGGGTCAAGGTAGCCGCCTTTGATCTGGTAGTGCTTGCCCTGATAGTCGAAGTCCTGCTCGCGCCAGGCCTGACGGATCACATCCAGCCATTCCTGCGCCATGCCGTAGCGCGACTCGTGCGGCAACTGCTCGATGCCGAACATCTCAATCTCCGGTCGAAACCAGCCGCAGACAATGTTGAGCCCGAAGCGGCCGGCGGAAATATTGTCGATGGTCGAGGCCTGCTTGGCGGCGAACAGCGGATGCACCGTCGGCACGTGCGAGGTCGCAAAGGGCATGATGCGCTGGGTGTTGCAGGCCATGGCGGTGGCCCAGGTGAAGACTTCCATGTTGTTGCTGTTGAATTTGGTGGTGCCGCCGAAGTGCTTCCAGCGCCCCACCGGCACCAGCATCTCGAAGCCAAGCTCATCGGCCAGCTTCGCAATTTTCACGTTGTGCTCGTAGGTCGCAACGAAACTTGTCTCGGCGTGGGTGATGGTGCAGCCGTTACTGCAGTTCATGCCAAAAATGCCGAGTTTCAGGCGGTTTTCGTTGAATACCGGCACATGCTGTCGGCGCCAGGCGCGAATATCGTCGGGGTGCATTGGCGGCGGCGGGGAATCGGTCATGGGCAGGGTCCTCGGGGCGGGCAGCGAAAAAATCAAAGCGGTGGTGCCGGCAGCGGACCAGCGGGTGCCGTATTCAATCGTTCGCCCGGTGAGCGGTCAAGCCGCGAGTGATTCCCTGCGCGCGCGGCCTTCTCTATGCTTCGCGGCGCGCCACACTACGCGCTCACATCTTTCACTTCTTTCCTCCGGGAGCACGCAATGGAAATTTTGTTATGGGTCAAGCTCGTCAAACCGGCCGACATGAGCAATGCCGAGTTTTTTGAAGTCTGGCGTCAGGAGTCGGTGGCGGTCACCGCGGCGCTGGACGCCGGCGGCATCAAGAACGTGTGGAAAGTCGCCGGCAAATACGAAGTGATCGCCGTGATGGACGTCGCCAGCGGTGACGACATGGATGCTGCCGTGCATAACCTGCCCATCTGGAAGCTCGGCTTCGCGCATCTGGTGCCGGAAATCAGCTGGACGCCGCTGCGCGATTACCGGGCATGGGGTGAGCAGTTGAAGGAACTGGCCAAGGGCTAGTCCGCAAGGACCCCGGCGCGGGCCTTGCGCCCGCACCGGGTGTTCGTCGAACGAACCTACTTGATGCGCGAAATAATCTCGCGCGAGAACACTTCCACCGTCTTCTGGTTGTCGATGATCGGCTGCACCGCGACCTGATGGATGCCGGCCTTCTTCATGCCGTGGATGGCGTCCACAATTTCATCGGCCGTCCCGGTCAGCGTGGTGGCGCGGATGATTTTCTCCGTCACCACCGCCTCGTGCTCTTTCTTGAAGCCGAGCAGGTAGTCCGAATACATCTTCAGGTGGCGGGTCTCGATCGGACCTTCCGGCACTTTGTAGATGTCGCGGAAGGCCATCAGGTCCTCGCGCAGATCTGCCGGCAGGGTCATCGGGTCGGGGTTCGACAGCGCGAAGATATTGCTCGAGGACGACACGAACGGCCCCACCGCCTGCCGGACTTCCGAAGTTTCCAGGCTTTCACCCGGCTGGGTCAGGTGGAAGGCGGTCATCACCAGCGCGTAGACGTCGGCCGGGTTGCGACCGGCGCGTTCCGCACCGGCGCGCACGTGATCCATCACGAAGTTGATCAGCGAGGGGCTGACCGCACCGAACAGAATCACGCCGTCGGCAATCTCACCCGCCATTTCCAGGCTCTTGGGGCCGCTGGCCGCGATGTAGATCGGAATCTTGGTCTTGATGTTGTACCAGTCCGCATCCGGATTGAGGAACTTAATCTGACGGTTCCGGCTGCCTTCGGTGTAGTTCGTGGTCTTGCCTTCAAACAGGTCGCGGCAGATGCGAATGTGCTCGCGCATGGAGTCGAGCGTCGCGGCCGGCATGCCCAGCGTGCGGCGGGCCGTGTTACCCGTGCCAATGCCGAGAATCGTGCGGCCCGGGGCGAGTTCGTTGACGGTCGCGATGGAGTTCGCGGTCACCGGCGCGATGCGCGAGGAGGGATTGGTCACGCCGGTACCGAGCGCGATCGTCTTGGTGTTTACCGCGCACAGGCTCAAGCTCGCGTAAGGGTCGCTGAACAGCATCTGCGAGTCGTACAGCCAGGCATGCGTGAAGCCGTGCTGTTCGGCATAAGCCACATCCTTGTGGATGTGAATGGCGGCGGGAAATACAAAACCGTAATCCATGGGTCTCTCCGGGTTTACTTGACGATGCCGTGTTTGCGGCAGAAATCGATCACAAGGTTGGCGACGAGCTGCGGGTCTTCAAACATCGGGTAGTGACCGATGTTTTTCAGGTGGACAACCTTGCCGTTCTTCAGCAGCCGGCCGGTCTCCTCGGCCAGTTCCTTGGGCAGCCAGAAGTCGTCTTCGCCGCGCACCACCAGCATCGGGCAGGCCACGTCCTTCAGCTTGTCGCGCACGTCGTGCGTCGCCCAGGCTTCCAGATCGCCCACCGCGCTGACCTGCGCGTTGCGGTGCTGCCAGCGCAGCTCTTCAATTTTGTCGGCCGGGCAGTTGCGGTTCAGCGATTCGATCGCTGCACGCTCCATCATGTCCTGCCAGCCCGGCGCCCAGGCCGGGTGAATCAGGCCGGACGGCAGCGGGAACGTGGGCGAACGGGCCAGGCCTTCCATCGGAATGCCGGCGGCCATTTCCTGCCAGTGGTGGGCGGCGTAATCGAGCGTGATGTCGCCGCCAATCGAGCAGCCGATGATCACGGGGTTTTTCAGCTTCAGCGTCTTGACGAAGGCGTGCACGAATTCGGCGTGCTCGTGGATGCGGCGGTGCTGCTTCCACTTCACCGGATAGGACCGCGAATGGCCCGGCAGGTCGAGCGCGTAGGCATGGAAGCCGCGCTCGGCCAGCAGCGGCAGCAGGTACTGATATTCCAGCGACGAGGCGCCGGCGGTGTGAATGCAGACGATGGGCTGGCCTTCGCCGAGTTCGTCGTAGAACGTGCGCGTGCCTTTGACTTTGACGTAATGGCCGCGAATGTCTTCTGGGGTCAACATGGGATGTGCTCCTCGGGGTTCTTGCTCAGCGCTGCTTCGCGGCAGCCTGCAGGGTGTAGGCCAGCTGGAACATCGCTTCGGTCAGGCGACCAGACTCCAGCAAATTGCCCTCGGTGCGGATGGCCACTTCCATCTCGCCCACGCGTTTCAGCTCCGGGTCGTCGCTGAAGTCGCGCTTGCCCGGGTAGGTCAGGTCGGCCCAGCGGCGCTTGCCGGAGAGCAGCTGCTTCCACGCCGCTTCGGTGCCCGAAAACTTGAAGGTGTAACCGAAGGCCGGCACGAAGGTTTCGTGGTCAATGACCTTGCCCCGATAGATTTTGAGCCACAGGCGGTCCTGATCGACCTCCAGCAACACGGAGCCGTCGAATAGCTGAGTCTGGGTGCGGAAGTCCGCATTCGCGTTCAAGGCCTTCACGAATCGCGTCTGCAATGCCTCATTGGCAAGAAACGACATAGGGTGCTCTCCGGTCTGGAAAATAGGGGGGGCGTGGGGCGCCTGCTCGGGCGGCCCTCACGCTACGCTGCATGGACGCCACAGTGCGGTTCGCACGGTCGGGACCGGCGATGCGTCGGGGGCGTGGGCCCGCATTCTCAGCGCCGATCTGCGCTCAACGCAAGCGCAGCAGCCGCCCCCGGCCCCGCTATCGCTTTTCGCGCTAGGGCCTATCGCTGGATGCATGATCCGAGGCCGGCGTGAGAAAAAAAACGCTGGCAAATAGCTCTGTTGTCGTTTTCAAGCGCGCTTCTATTCCGCGCACCATTAGCCTGCCGCTGCTTGCTTGACAGCCCGTAAGGGCGGTTGGTCTACTGCGGCGGCCTCAAGAACCACGCCCTAGATGAAGGGGAGAAAATCCATGTTTGATACTGCCTGGATGACGCGCTGGCAAAGCGCCGTCAACACCAACGGTCCGATGAGCTGGCTTGGCAAGCACCTGACTGCCGACATCCTGCTCGGTTTCGGCGACACGCATTTCGTCGTCAACTTCCGCAACGGCAAGGTCGCGAGCTTCACCGACCAGCTGGGCCCGGAAACCTGCTATCAGCTCGCCCTGAAAGCCCCGGCCGAGAGCTGGAGCAAGTTCTGCGAAAAGATGCCGCCCCCGATGTACAACGATATCTGGGCGATGGCGCACCCGCTCCACGGCCGGCTGCAGATGGAAGGCGACCAGAAAGTACTCTGGCAGAACATGCGCGCCATGTTCTGGGCCTTCGATCGCATGCGCGAAATCTGAACCCAGCCCGCTACGAATCAAGGGAGAATCCCAGTGGCCAAGATTGAACCCATAGTCGGCCGGTATATCTGGGTGCCGTATGAAGGCACCGAATACCGCATGTATTTTGAAGAAGCCGGTAACCCGAACGGCATCCCGATGATCTGCCTGCACACCGCCGGCACCGATGGCCGCGAATGGCGCCATCAGCTGTGCGACGAGCGAATCAATAAAGATTTCCGCGTCATCGCCATCGACCTGCCGCGTCACGGCAAGTCCATCCCGCCCTACGAGTGGTACCAGGAAAGCGAAGAGTACAAGCTCACCGCCAAGTACTACTCCGGCATCATCATGGCCTTCTCCAAGGCCCTCGGCCTCGACAAGCCGGTGATCATGGGCAGCTCGATGGGCGGCAACATCTGCCTCCACCTCGCCCGTGACTACGAAGACGACGTCCGCGCGCTCATCGCGATCGAAGCCTGCGAATGGTCGCCGGGCTGGCATCTCGACTGGCTGCGTCACGCCCACATCCACGGCGGCGAAGTCTGCGCCACCTCGGTGTTCGGCCTGATGGCCCCGCAAAGCCCCGACAAATACCGCTGGGAAACCTGGTGGTACTACTCCCAGGGCGGTCCGGGCATCTTCAAGGGCGACCTCTACTTCTACAGCTTCGACCACGACTTCCGTGGCCAGACCCAGAAGCTGTCCGGCAAGGTCCCGATGTACTACATGACCGGCGTTTATGATTTCGCCTGCACCCCGGAAATGACCGAGGAAGCCGCGCGGAATACCAAGAACTCCGAGTGCATCATCATGGAAGAAATCGGGCACTTCCCGATGAGCGAAAACTACCCCGTTTTCAAGGTCTATCTCAAAGAAGCACTGCGCATCATCCGCGAGCGCAAGGGCTGATACCGGTATGCGTCCTGCCCGTATCCGTGCTCTCGCTGAACAGGCGCTGGTCATACACCAGCCCGGTTGCGATGCGGTGGATCTGCCCGCGCCCTTGACGCCTGGGCCGGGGCTGGACCGCGATGATTTCATCCGCTACGGGCTGGCGCTGCGCCCCGGCTATGACCG
>JAURHQ010000158.1 GCA_030833185.1 Gammaproteobacteria bacterium
CTCCCGCCTGCTCAACATCGTCATGCAGCTGCGCAAGTGCTGCAACCACCCCTACCTGTTCGCCGGCGCCGAGCCGGGGCCGGCGGCCTATAGCAAGGGCGGTGAACTGCCGACCGTGACCGATGCCAACGTGGTACTCGGCTATCTGCCGACGGTGGCGCGGCTGGGCGGCGACATGCCGCTGGACGTGGCGCGCGCAGAAGCCGCCGTGGCGCAGGTCGCCAACGCGCTGGACCTGCCGCTGCTGCGCGCGGCCGAAGGCATCTACAACATCGTTAACGAAAACATGTACGGCGCGCTGCGTCTGGTGTCGGTCGAGCAGGGCTACGACCCGCGCGATTTCGCGCTGATGGCCTTTGGCGGCGCGGGTCCGCTGCACGCCAACGCGCTGGGGCGCCTGACCGGCGCCTGGCCGGTGATCATCCCGCCCGGCCCTGGCGTGCTCTGCGCCTACGGTGATGCGACGACTGCCGTGCGCGAAGAACAGTCCCGCACCTACGTGCGGCGCTTTGCGGAGGCCGAGGGCGCCAGCCTGCGCGCCGCGATGGCGGAATTGGCGGCGGCCGGCGCCAGCGCACTGGATGCCGAAGGCGTGCCGCGCGCCGAGCAGCAGACCCGCTTTGAAGTGGACGTGCGCTATCAGGGACAGGGCCTGCTGCTGCCTGTGGCGGTGACGCTGGAGGAACTGGTGGACGGATTCGCGGCCGTGGCCCAGCGCTTCGACGCCCAGCATCGGCAGCTCTTTACCTTCACGCTGGATGTGCCGCACGAGTTTGTGAACCTGCGCGCGATCGCGCAGGGCGCGCCGCCGGCGGTGGCGGCGGTGCAGATCCCCACCGGCAGCGCGGATGCCTCGGCCGCCGCCTACGCCAGACAGCGGGTGCGGATCGACGGCGCGGATCTGGAGGCGACGGTCTACGACCGCAGCCTGCTGCTAGCCGGCAATCGCGTCAGCGGGCCGGCCATCGTGACCCAGATGGACACCACCACGCTGGTCCTGCCCGCGCACGTCGCCGAAGTCGATGCCTTCGGCAATCTACTCATTCGTCCGGAGGTCTGAGCCGCCATGCCTGCCCGCATTGTTGAAACCAACCAGACCCCCTTGCAGCGCGTTGCGATCGACCCCATTACGCTCGACATCGCGGAAAACGCGCTTAAAAACGCCCGCTTCGAAATGGACGCCGTGCTGTTTCGCACCGCCATGTCGCCGGGCATTCGCGAGCAGCACGACGAGTTTCCGCTGATCGCCAACCGCGACGGCAAGATGATCGTCGGCCAGTTCGGCTCGTTCATTCACGGCTTTCGCGAGGCCTACGAGGGCACGATCGAAGACGGCGATATTTTTCTGACCACCGACCCCTACAGCTGCGCCGGCGCGATCAGTCATGCCAACGACTGGCTGGTGCTGGTGCCGGTGTTCAAAGACGGGCGGCTCATCGCCTGGACGGCGATGTTTGGCCACATGACCGACATCGGCGGCAAGGTGCCGGGCAGCCTGCCGACCGACGCGCGGCAGATCTACGAAGAAGGCATCGTGGTGCCGCCGGTGAAGATTTTTCGTGGCGGCGAACTGCAACAGGATCTCCTGAACCTCATCCTGCACAACTGCCGCCTGCCGCACTGGAACCGCTCCGATTTCAACGCCATTGTCGCGGCCTGCCGCACCGGCGCGCGTCGCTGTATGGAACTGGCGGCGCGCTTCGGCGACGACGTCTTTCACTCCGCGATGGAAGACATGCTGGAGCGCAACCGCCGCGCCATGGCGCAGCTCATCGCGCAGAACGTGCCGGAACGCAAACAGTCGTTTGAAGACTTCATTTGCGACGACGGCATGGGCATGGGGCCGTATCGCATCGCCTGCACCATGTGGCGTGAAGGCGATAAAGTCATTTTTGATTTCGAGGGCACGGCGCCGCAGTCGGTCGGCTCGATCAATTTTTTCCTCAACGAAGAAATGTTCAAGATGTTCTGCGGCGTGTTCATGATCATGGTCTTCGACCCCCAGATCATGTTTAACGACGGCTTCTACGATCTGATGGAAGTGCGCATTCCCGAGGGCTCGCTGCTGAAGCCGCGCCACCCGGCCGCGCTGTCCTGCCGCACCCACGCGCTGGGGCGCATTTTTGACGTGATCAGCGGGCTGTTGGGTCAGGGCAATCCGGACTTTCTCTGTGCGGCGGGCTTCTCCGACAGCCCGCACCTCATGTACTCCGGCTACGACCGCAAGGGCGAATGGTTCCAGCTGTTCCAGATTGGTTTTGGCGGTATTCCGGGCACGCCGTTTGGCGACGGCGCCGACGGCCACTCGCTGTGGCCCAATTTCACCAACGTGCCCAACGAATATCTGGAAGCCTACTTCCCGCTGCGCATCGAAACCTACGAGACCATTCCCGACTCCGGCGGTGCCGGCAAGCATCGCGGCGGAAACGCGCTGCGTGTGGCCTATCGCTTTCTGGAAGACGGCGAGATCTCGATTCACGACGACCGCTGGCTGACCTACCCATGGGGCGTCAACGGCGGCACGCCGGGGCGCCGCAGCCACAAACGCCTGCTCCGCGCCGACGGCAGCGAACAGGTGCTGCCGGCCAAATGCGACCGGGTGTTCGTGTCGACCGACGACCTGCTGCTGTTCGAGACCTGGGGCGGCGGCGGCTGGGGCGACCCGTATGCCCGCGCACCGGCGCTGGTGGCGCGCGATGTGCGGCGGGGACTTGCCACGACCGAAGGGGCGAGCCGTTACGGCGTGGTGCTGGATAGCGCGGGTGAAGTCGACGAAGCGGCGACCGCCGCCTGCCGCGCGGCGCGCACCGGCTTCGCGCCGACGGTATTCGACCGCGGCGGCGAGATTGAAGACCTGAAGGCCCGCTGTCTGGCCGAAACCGGCCTGCCGCCACCGCAAACGCCGGTGGCCGGGCGTGGCGGCCAGCGCCGCCCGGGCGCGCGAATCTGAACCGGTTCCTGATTGACGCCTAACCACTAACGGCCGCGCCATGACGCGGCCCCATGCAGGGAGAGAGAGATGAGCAGTACCGCAGAAATCGTGCAGATCACCACCGTGGCCGAGCAAATCGCGGCCGTCGTCGGCGCTGAACACTGCACCACCGATCTCAAGGAACGGACTTTCTATTCCACCGACCTCAGCTTTCTGCCGGGTGAAGTGGCCGAAGTCGTGGTGCGTCCGGGGAACACCGACGAGCTAGCCGCGGCGGTGGGCATTGCGGCCCGCGCCGGCATGGCGGTGGTGGCGCGCGGCGGCGGCATGTCCTACACCCGCGGCTATCAGCCGGAGCGTAAGGATTCGCTGCTGGTCGACATGCGGCGCATGAACCGCATTCTCGAAATCAACACCACCGACATGTACGCGCGGGTCGAAGCCGGCGTGACCTGGAAGCAGCTGTACGAAGCCCTGCAGGAACAGAACGTCCGCACGCCGTACTTCGGGCCGCTGTCCGGCATGTACGCCACCGTCGGCGGCACGATGTCGCAGAACAGTCTGTTTCTGGGTTCGGGCCTCTACAACACGGCGGCCGAATCTGCGCTGGCGCTGAAAGTGGTGCTGGCCGACGGCAGCGTGCTGCAGACCGGCTCGGCGGCGCATCGCCATAGCAGCCCGTTCTGGCGCCACTTCGGCCCGGACATGACCGGGCTTTTCACCGCCGACACCGGTGCCTTTGGCATCAAGTCCGAAATCACGCTCCGCCTCATTGAAGCGCCGGCGGTGACCTTGTTCATGTCCTTCGCCTTTGAAGAACTGTCCTCGATGCTCGAAGTGCAGACGGTGCTGTCCCGCAAGCGGATCTGCGCCGAGTGCTACGGCTTTGATCCCTACTACAACAAGGGCTTCGAAGGGCAGGGCTTCACCTTCAAGGAAGGCCTCGCGGTACTGGCCGACGTGGTCCGCAGCGAAGGCGGCATCAAGGGCCTGTGGACCTCGTTCAAGGTCGCGGCCTCCGGCAAGAGCTTCCTGCGCGATGTGAAGTATTCGCTGCACATGACCTTCGACAGCTACGACCGCGACGTCGCCCATATCGCGCTGACCACCGCGCGCGAAATCTGCAAACAGCACGGCGGCGTTGAAATCGACAACACCCTGCCGACCGTCTTCCGCGCGCATCCTTTTGGCGGCGTGCGCACGGTGCTGCTAGGCTCCTCGGGCGAAGTGTGGATTCCGGTCCACGGCTTCATGCCGCTGTCCAAGGCGGTGGAAGTGGGCGCGGCGACCGAAGCCTTCTTCAAGGAAAACCGCGAGCTGATGCAAAAGCACGGCATCAAGAGTTCCTACCTCACCTGCTTCGCCGGCACCGAGTTTGTGATCGAGCCGTCGCTGTACTGGCACGACAGACTGGGCGATTTCCGCCTGTCGCTGATCGAGCCCGAGTTTCAGGAAAAGTGGAAAGACATTCCGGCCGACACCGCCACCCGCGAAGTCGCGCTGCGGCTGCGCGACGGCCTGCGCGATCTCTACGATCGCCACGGCTGCTGCCACCTCCAGCTCGGCAAGTACTACCCCTATCAGGAAATGATGGCCAACGAGCCGCTGCGTAATCTTCTGCAGGGCATGAAGGACGTGGTCGACCCGGAACGCCGCATGAATCCGGGTTCGCTGGGTCTGCGTTAAGCCGCTGACGTGAGCGGCCGCGACGCGCCGATAGGGGTGTTCGACTCCGGCATCGGCGGGTGGACGGTGCTGCGGGAGATCCGCCGCGAGCTGCCGGCCGAGACGCTGCTGTACGTGGCGGACTCGGCCTGTGCGCCTTACGGCGACCGCACGCCGGCCTTCATCACCGAGCGCGCGCTGGCGATTGCCGGCTGGCTGGTTGCTGCCGGCGCGAAGGCGCTGGTGGTGGCCTGCAATACGGCGACCAGCGCGGCCGTGGGCGAACTCCGCCGCCGCTACAGCCTGCCGATTGTGGCGATTGAGCCGGCGGTAAAGCCGGCGGCCTTGCTGACCAAATCCGGCGTGGTGGCGGTGCTCGCCACCCGCCGCACCGTGGAAAGCGAGAACTTCTCGCGCCTGCGCGACGCCCACGGCGGCGAAGTGACCATTCTGGCGCAGGCCTGCCCGGGACTGGTCGAGCAGGTCGAAGCCGGCGCGCTGGACAGCCCGGAAACCCGGCAACTGCTGGCCGACTACGCGCTGCCGCTGCAGGCCCGCGGCGCGGATACCTTTGTGCTGGCCTGCACGCATTACCCTTTTCTCATCGACAGCCTGCGCGCGGTGCTGGGGCCGGCGGTGAACATTATTGACCCCGCGCCGGCGGTGGCCCGCGAACTCCGGCGGCGTCTTGCGGCCGCCGAGGCGCTGGCCAGCGGGCCCGCGCTCGGGCAGACGCTGGCCTATACCAGCGGCGACCCGCAGCGACTGGCCGCCCAGCTGCGCACGCTTAACGAAACCCCGGCGACGGTCGCCGGACTCACGCTGCCGGCGCACAGCGCCAGCGCCTGACTGCCACCTGCCAACCGAGGACCCTGCCATGACCGCAGTGCTTATCCGTAAGGCCTACGCCGACTGCAGCGCCGGCCAGATCCACTATCGCTATGTGCCGGGCGAAGGCACGCCGATCGTGTTTTTCCAGCAGACCGCATCGAGCTCGCGCATGTATGAAAAAGTCATGCAGCAACTGCCGCCCGGCCGCCCGCTCTACGCGCTCGACACGCCGGGTTTCGGCGGCTCGTTCGACCCGCCCAGCCAGCCGACCATGGCGCAGTACGCCGACTGGATGCTGGAGGCGATTGATGCGATTGGGCTTCAGCGCTTCCACATTTTTGGTCACCACACCGGCGCCTGCCTGGCGGTTGAACTGGGCGTGCGCCACGCCGCGCGCGTGGCCTCGCTGATGATGGTGGGGCCGCTGCCGCTGACGCCGGAAGAGCGCCACGAGTTCAGCCTGCATTTCGGCGCGCCGATCGCGCCCACCGCCGACGGCAGCTATCTGAAGGCGACCTGGGATTACCTCGCCACGCTGGGCGCGCATCACGATCTGGAACTGCATCACCGCGAACTGGTCGACACCACCCGCGCCTGGCTTGGCCGTTCCATGGCCTACAAGGCGGTGTGGGATCAGGACTGGGCGGCGCTGTTCGCCGCCGTGCGTTGCCCGATGCTTTTGCTGTGCGCGACCGACGACGTGCTGTTCCCTTATTTTGAGCGCGCGAAAGGCCTGCGGCCGGATGCGACGGCGGTGGTGATCAAGGGCGCGAACTTCGAGCCGGATCTGGACGCCGCCGGCACGGTGGCGGCGATGGTCGGCTTTCTCGCAGGGGCCGGCCGCGAAGCATGAGCGCCGCGCCCCGGTTGCGGGTTTGCCTGTGCGTGCGCGGCTACCAGCGCATTCTCGATCTGCTGCGTCAGGCGCTGCCGGATGACGAGCTGATCGACTGCGCCCCGGAGGACGTCGTGCAGGCAGCGGCGGCGGTGGACGTGCTCATCCCGCTCATCACGCGCATTCCCAACGACGCGCTCGCCTCGCCACGCCTGCGCCTGATCCAGCAGTACGGCGTGGGGCTCGACGTGGTCGACCTGCCGGCCGCCACGCGCGCCGGCATTCCGGTGGCCAACGTGCCCAGCGTGGGCAGCGGCAACGCCGAGTCGGTGGCGGAGCTGGCTATCGCGCTGCTGCTGATGCTGGCCCGCCAACTGCCGCAGGCCATGGCGAAGTTTCAGCAGGGCAAGCTGGGCTCGCCGATGGGCGACGCCCTGTGGCACAGCACCGTGCTGATTCTGGGTTACGGCGGGATCGGCGAAGAAATTGCGCGGCGCCTGCAGGGCTTTGGCTGCCGGGTGATCGCGGTCTCGCGGCACGGCCCGCAGGGCGCGCGGCTGCGCGACGCGACGGTGCCGCTGGCTTGTCATGTGGCCATGGACCAGCTCGACGAGGTGCTGGGCGAGGCCGACGCGGTGGTCGTCGCCGCGCCGGCGACGCCGGACAATCTGGGGCTGGTCGACGCCGCCATGATCGCCCGCATGAAGCCCGGCGTGCGGCTGGTGAACATCGCCCGCGGTCAGGTCATCGATTACCACGCGCTGCTGGCGGGCCTGCGCAGCGGCCAGATTGCCGGCGCGGGGCTGGACGTCTTTTGGCAGGAGCCTTTCGATCCGCAGGATCCGCTGCTGGCGGAAAACGTCATCGCCACGCCGCATATCGGCGGCGTGACGGTCAGCAGCCTGCAGGGCATCGCGCAGGCCGTGGCGGCCAACATCAATCGCCTGCGCAGCGGCCAGCCGCTGGCCGCCTGCGCGAACGCCGAGGCGCTTGGGCGTCTCGCAAAAACCAACTGAACAACCAGCAAGGACAAAGGGGAGAGCCGCATGATCAAAGGGATCGCTACCGCCGCCCGGCGGGCAGACTTCGAAGAGGCCCCGTTTCATCAGTACTGGAAAACCGTGCACGGACCGCTCGCGCTGCAGATGAGCAACCTGCGCCGCTACGTGCAGAGTCACCGCCTGTCGCAGCCGCTGCCGGGTTTCGAGCAGGTGCCTTACGACGGGGTGGCCGAGGTGTGGTTCGACACGCTGGATGAACTGGTTAACCTGCCGCAAAACCCGCAGTACCAGACCGGCGCGCAGGCCGACGAGCCGAAGTTTCTGGACATGAGCAAGCTGGCCTTCATGGCCACCCGCGAGCACGTGGTGATCGATGGCCCGCCGATGAGCCGGGACACCAACTGGATCAAGGCGGTGTTCCTGTTGAAGCGGCGACCGGATTTAAGCGTGGGGCAGTTTCAGGACTACTGGCTGAACGGTCACGCGCCGCAGATTCCGCTCGATATGGGCGTGCTGCGTTACGTGCAGTGCCATGTTCTGCCGGAAACCTACGCCCACGGCGCGCCGGTGTTCGACGGCATGGCCGAGCTCTGGTTCGAGACCATGGACAGCTTCATGGCCTATTGGCTAAGCCCGCGCATCCAGCAGATTTTTGGCGACGACGCCCCGCGTTTTCTGGGTGAGGGTTGCACTGGGTTTCTGGCGGAAGAGCATAGGGTGCGCTGGTAGGCAGGCGGGGGCGCTAGCGGCTGTGGGAGCGGCGTATACGCCGCGATAGTCCCAGGCCCATTCGCCAAGCCAATCGCGGCCGACCGGCCGCTCCCACAGGGATCGCCAAGCGCCTCGCCCTGCACATTTGGCACATTTGGGGTCAGAGTAAAAACTATTCGGACTTACGCTGGCCCCGGGTCTTTCTTCGAGTTTTTACTCTGACCCCGAACTCCTGAGTGAGCGTTGCACTGGGTTTCTGGCGGAAGAGCATCGGGTGCGCTGGCGTGTGTGGGAGCGGCGTGTACGCCGCGATAGTCCCCGGCCCATTCGCCAAATTCATCGCGGCCGACCGGCCGCTCCCGCAGGGATCGCTAAGCGCCTCGCCCTGCACATTTGAACATTTGGGGTCAGAGTAAAAACTATTCGGACTTACGATCGCCAAAGGTCTCCCTTCGAGTTTTTACTCTGACCCCAAACTCTTGTGACTTGCACTGGCCGCCCCGGGCTGACGTCACTTGTTCACGCCATCGATGATTCGACGCCAACCCCGTGGGAGGAATGGCCAGGGCAAACCGCGCATAGAGGAAACATCACCGGCACGCCGGAGACCCCCTCGCGTCAGGCTGCGCCAATTT
>JAURHQ010000159.1 GCA_030833185.1 Gammaproteobacteria bacterium
GGGGCCGCCGCGGCTGGCCGAGGTGCCGAGGACCAGGGCGTCGATGCTGAGGTCGGCGTAGTGACCCGACACGTCGAACGAGTTGGTGGCGTTGTAGCCCGTGTTCGTGGTCGAGGCGCCCGCGGCGGTCTGGCCGATGTTGACGGTGGCGGCGCCGGTGCCGGCGCTGGAGCCGCCGGGGTCGCGCGCGGTGTCGTAGGGATTACGCGTTTCGCCGCTGCGCGAGGAATAGGCCCACCAGGAGGTGGCGAAGTCGGGCAGGGTGGTCTTGCCGAGCACTATGGCCCCGGCCGCGCGGAGCTTGGTGACCACCGTCGCGTCGCGCGGCGGCACGTGGTCGGCGAAGGCGACGCTGCCGTAGCTGGTCGGCACCTCGACCGTGTCGATGTTGTCCTTCAGCAGCACCGGAATGCCGTGCAGCGCGCCCTGTAGCTGGCCGCTGTGGCGGTAGCGCTGGTCCAGCGCATCGGCCTCGGCCAGCGCCTGCGGATTGGTCGACACCACCGCGTTGAGGGCGGCGCCCTGCTGGTCGTGGCAGGCGATGCGGTCCAGGTAGCCACTGACGAGTTCGCGCACCGTGAGCTGGCCGCCTTTCATCGCGCGATGGATGGTTTCGATGGTGGTTTCTTCCAGCGCGAAGCCGGGGGTGCTTGAAGCCTTGCTCATGGTCGGTCTCCTGCCGGCAGCCTTGCGGGGCCGGTCCTGCTACGGGGGCGCGTGTGGCGTGCCGGCAGCTTGTCACGCCCGGCGTTGGCTGGCCACACTAGGGCGCACGCAAACCGCCGTCCCTTCAGCCCCCAGGAGCCCCTCATGACCCTGCCCGGACCTCTTGTTTCGACCGACTGGCTGGCCTCCCAGCTGACGCAACCCGGCCTGCGGCTACTGGACGCGACCGTCTTCCTGCATCTCAATCCCGACGGCGCGGGCTACATCCCGGAAAGCGGGCAGGCCAAGTGGGCCGAGGGGCACATCGCCGGCACGCAGTTCGTGGATTTGCTGGGCGAGTTCTCCGATCAGGCCTCGGCGGTGCGCTTCACCATGCCCTCGGCCGCGCAGTTCTGTGCGCGGGCCGGGGCGCTCGGCGTGGGTGACGACAGCACGGTGGTGATTTACAGCAGCGGCAGCCCGATGTGGGCCACCCGTCTGTGGTGGATGTTCCGCTCGGTCGGCTTTGACCGCTGTGCGGTGCTCGACGGCGGCCTTGCGCGCTGGCTGGCGGAAGGGCGGCCGGTGACCGCTGAACGCAGCAGCTATCCCGCGGCGACGCTCACCCCGCAGCCGCGTCCGGCGCTGTGGGCCAGTCAGCGCGATGTGCTGAGGGCGATTGACGACGCCGGCGTCTGCACCATCAACGCCCTGTCACCGGCGGTCTACAGCGGCGAGAAAAACATGTACGGGCGCCCCGGGCATATTCCGGGCAGTCGCAACGTGTTTTACGACAGCCTGCTGAACGCCGACACCGGCACCTTTCGCGCGCCGGCGCAGCTCAAGCCGCTGTTTGAAGCGGTCGGGGCCTACCAGAAGCCGCGCGTGATTTGCTACTGCGGGGGCGGGATCTCGGCGACCATGGACGCGCTGGCGCTGGTCATGACCGGACACCCCGACATCGCGGTCTACGACGGTTCGATGATGGAGTGGGTAGCAGATCCGGCGCTGCCGCTGACGCTGGGCAGCGAGGCCTGAGCCTCAGGGCAGAAACAGGCAGATGGCGGCGACGAAGTCCTGGTCGACTTCGTCCAGCAGGTCGTCGTCCTCGAAGTTCACCGTAAAGCCCAGTCGGCTCAGGGCGCTGGTATCGAAGCCGGGCAGCGGGTTGCGCAGTTCGCTGAAGCTGCCGGTGCCGGAGGCATTGGCGAGGCGCTCCGCGACCTGCAGGATCGCCGCCTCCACCTGCGCCTCGCGCGCCCGTTCCGGCGCGTGATGATGGGTAATGGCATCTACCACTGAGGCAGGCAACTGCCAATGGGCCAGCATCAGGCCGCCCAGCAGCGCGTGCTCAAAGCCCAGTTCCGCGTATTCCAGCGCGTAGAGCCGGTCTTCGTCGCCGCGCGCGTGGCGAATGAGTTCCTCGGCCATTTCCGGATAACGGTAGTTAACGATCAGCGTGCCGATGTCGTGCATCACCCCGGCGACAAACAGGCGCTCCGGGCGCAATACGCGCAGGCGACGCGCAATGCTTTGCGCCAGCAGCCCGGTGTAGACCCCGTGCCGCCAAAACGCGTTCATGTTGGTGACCGCGCTCGACAGGCGCGAGAAGGTCTCCACCGCCGACAGCGCACAGACCAGCTTCTGCAACTCGGCGAGCCCCAGCACCATGACCGCACGCGAGACGGTATCGATCCGCGTGGCGTGACCGTACAGCGGGCTGTTGGCCAGCCGCAGCACGCGCGCGACCAGCGCCGGGTCGCGCAGCATGACGGTGGTGATCTCCTCGATGGTCACCCGCTCGTCGCCCAGTAACACATTAAGCTTCAGGCAGACTTCGGGCGGTGAGGCGATGGCCGCCATATCGATGACCAGGGCCTGCGCGATGCGCAGCGCGGCAAGTTCAGCGGAAACGGGTGCGGCAGAACTGGACACAGGCAAGACCTCGCGACACAACAGGAAGCTTGTCGCTCATCGGCCGGCGATCGCGGTGGCTTGAGCGGCGGCTTATGCGCGCACCAGCCGGAAGTGCCGCCGGGCCAGCAAAGGCGGGCCGGCCAGCGCGAGCAGCGAGGGCGCGCCCAACTCCTCGCACAGGCTTGCGATGGCGCCCTGCGTCGTCGCATCTGCCTGCGTGAAGACCGCGAGGCAGCGTTCCAGCATCCATTGGTCGTAAGTGAAGCGCGCGCGCGTGGTGCTGATTTCCTCAGCCGTTCCGCGCCCGAAGATCACCGGGTGCAGCCCCAGTTCGCGCGGGATGTCCTCTGTCGCGTGGCTGTCCAGCCAGGTCCGCAGCGCCGTGCGCTGGGCTGCCAGCACCGGCACATAGTCCCGCGCCAGCTGGCGCAGGGCAGGCAGCAGCGTGGCCGGCAGCGCGAGCGCAGTGGGCCGCGGCGCGAGGGCAGGCGGCGCGCCCATGCGTTCGACCCAGCGGGCCACCTGGGGCGCCTGCGCGCGCAGCAGACGACCCGAGTTCGGGTCGCGGTAGAGATGCGCGTGCAGCGGCCCGTAGAGCGCGAAATCCGCCAGGCTGGGTGCGCTGCCCAGCAGGAAGTCGTGCGCTGCAAAGTGATGCTCAAGCAGCGCGAGCAGGCGCAGGTATTCCGCTTCGATAGTCGGGATCGAATCGGCGTTGATGCCGAGCCCGCCCAGCCAGCCGCGGAAGCGCGTGGCAATTTTCTCGCCCACCGCCAGTTGCTCAGCGGGGCTGCGGGTGGGGTCGTTGTTGCGGCCGAATTCGGCAATCGCAAAGGCGTTGTCGTGGTTCCAGCGGTAGTGCAGCGCCGGCACTTTCACCCATTCGTCAAACAGCAGTTCCAGCCAGTAGCACAAAAACCGACCCGCCGCGTCGGCGGGCAGAGTCGCCGGTGCGGGATGGGCGGATTCGAGGTGGTCGAACATCTCGCTGGTGTCCTGCAGGGTCTCGCCTTGCGGGGTGACCAGGACCGGGATCACCGGCCAGCCGACGCGCGGCAGGATCTCCTGCGCAAAGACCTCGCGGGTGGCCAGGACATTCACATGCGGGATGCGCTTGTAGCGCAACGCGGCGGAGATTTTCGCCGTGTAGTAGGAGCAATCCGCGCCCAGCAAACGGTAGTGGCCGGGCGGGGTAGGGGGCGAGGACGGCGCCGGCAGAAACAGATCGACCGGCGCACTCATGCGGACTGGCTCAGGCGGCTTTGGCTTTGCGCGCGGCCGGCTTGGCCTTGGCTTTGGCGGCCGGTTTGGCGCTGGCCTTGGCGACCGTCTTCGCCGCCGGTTTCGCCGCAGCCTTGGCAGCGGGCTTGGCCTTCTTGGCGCCGGCTTTCTTGCTGGCCGCGTGACTGGCCTGCAGGCGGCGCAGCTCTTCCCAGCCGAGGTAGGCGGTGAAGCCGTTGTCGTCAAAGAAGAGCACCGGGCCGTCGCAGATGAAGAGATAGTCGGTGTCTTCCAGCGCGGTGGTCGCGCCGTGAATCATGCCGTTCGGCTCGTACACGTAGTCGCCGGCATCCAGCGTGCCGTCGCGCACCTGCAGCTTGCCGGACAGGATGAACGTGTGGGAGGCCGAGAGGTGCTTGTGCGGCGGCGCCACGAAGCCTTTCAACCAGCGAAACAGCACCGCCCAGCGGCCGCTTTCGGCGCCGGTGTAGAGGATGCGCATGAAGGCCTTGTTGGGGTCCAGCGGCTGCGGAATCCAGTCGCTGTCGCTGGCCTTGATGAGGGTGTCCATCAGTTCGGGATTGATCGGGGAAATGTTTTGCATGGCGGTAATCTCCGGCACGTGGCCTGTCGGTAATGAATGGGAAGGCAGCGCCCCGGCGCGGGGTGCGCCGGGGGCTGGCAGGCTGACTTAGCCCACGGCGCGCAGGAAGGCCGGCGCGGTGTCTTCTTCCAGATCGAAAGCCGGACGGGGGCCGATTTTCTTCAGCTCCGGCAGGACTTCCTTGGCGAACAGCGTCTGGTTGGCGCGGCCCAGCTCCAGCGGCATGCCGGCGTAGCTGAAGATGCCGGTGAAGCCGCAGGCATTGGTGCGGGCCTGGATGTCGCGAATCTTCTCCAGACACATTTCCGGCGTGCCCCACACCTGCAGGTCCATGAAGAACTGCGCCATGCCGTCAATGCCCATGGCTTCGAGGGCCTTGTTGAGGTTGGTGTAGTACTCGTAGCCCTTGGTGGTCTCGAAGTGGTTGCTGTTCATTTCGTAGTGCTGCACCACCGAACGCCAGTAGCCAACGATGTATTGGCGGGCCAGCTCTTCGGCGCGGCCGGCGTCCTTGTCGCACATCACCCAGCCGGCGATGTAGGGATTCGGCGCGGCGCGGCCGTGGATCTGCATGAAAAGTTCGTTGTAGTCCCTCAGTTCCTGGGCGTGCACTTCCCAGGGTTTCTGCGGAATGACCAGCACGCCGATGCCAAGCTTGGCCATGATCTGCGAGGACTCGGCCGACACCGCCGCCGCGTAGGTGCGGTTGCGGAAGGACTTGAACGGCTCCGGACGAATGCGCGCCTTGGGCTGCTTGATGTGCTTGCCGTTGTATTCGCAGTAGCCCTGCTCGAGGCCCTCCAGAATCATTTCGGCGGATTCGACAAAGCGCTCGCGCGAGTCGCCCATGTCGAGGCGGAAGCCTTCAAACTCGACCCGCGCCAGGCCACGGCCAATGCCGAACAGCGCCCGGCCATCGCTCATGCAGTCGAGCATGGACATTTTCTCGGCGACCCGCATGGGGTCATTCCACGGCAGCACCACCACCATCGTGCCCAGCTTGACCTTCCGGCAGGCGCCGCCGATGAAGCTCAGGAAATCGACCACGTCCGGCATCATGGTGTAGTCGGTGAAGTGGTGCTCGATGCCCCACACCGATTCGAAACCCTGCGACTCGGCCATCAGCGCGAGCTTCATGTCTTTCTGGTACACCGAGTAGTCGCTCTGGCCGCCGGCGCGGTCAGGGTTCTGAAAAATCGCTGCTAGTCCAACGTGCATTGCTGATCTCCTTGCTCTCTTATGACGCGACCCGCTACCGGGCCCTGTTGTTATGTGCCGACATTACGGGATACCGGCAAACCCGAATCAATCCGAATCAGTCCGTTACCGGACCGTCGTCGAGAAACCGGCGCACGACGTTGGCGGTGATCCGCGAGACGTCGTTATCGCCGCCGTTGCAGGGCAGGGCCTGACCCCAGGCAATGCTGCCGGTGGAGAACATAGCCCCGCCGTTGATCGCGCTGAAGAGGGTGACGTCCGCCCGGACCTGGAAATCTTGCGAGCCGCCGAGCCCCGGGAAGTTGAACATGATTTCTTCCACCACGTGCGGGTAGGCGTCGGAAAACGGCTCCGAGGTGGCGAGCAGGAAAGTGCCCGGCGGCGTGCCGAGGCCAAGGTCGTAGCGGTCAATTTCCAGCCCGGCGGCGCCGTTCTGACCCAGGCCAAAGTCGCCGAAGCGTTCGTTGGTCACGCCTTCAAACACCCAGGCCACCGCCGGGTCGCGGCTGTCCGGCATGCGCTGGTAGGGTCGTGAGCCGTCCATGCCTTCGCTGGAGAATCCGACGCCGGTCAGCTTCTGGGGCGAACGGCCGCGGTTGCGCCAGATGCCGCCTTTCTCGCCGGTGGTCGCCAGATAGTGTTCGCCGGGCGCTGCCTGCCAGGCGCGGGAGCCGGCATCGAGCTTGCGGATTTCCATGCACCAGGGTTCTTCATCGCGGTAGGCCACCACCCAGTAGTAGCCGTTGGCGCCCAGATACATCACCCGTCCGCCGGCGGCGACGTATTGCTCGGTGGCGTCCATCATGCGCTCGGAGTAGTACTCGGAGTGGGTGCCGTTCAGCACCACCGAATAGGGCGACAGACAGCTCACGCCTTCGCGGTGCAGGTCTTCGTCGGTGATGACGTCGTAGGCGAAGCCCATCTGCTCCAGCCAGCAGATGATTGAGAGATCCGCCGGGAACTGCCAGGGCACGTTGGTGCCGGCCATGCGGTGCTTGGGCCGCATCGCCATGATCGGCCGCAGCCAGGACGAATAGCACACGCCGGCGCCGTCCTTGTAATGGTCGTAGCTGGAACGGCCCCACTCGGGATGCGCGGCGAGCTGGTAGTCCCAGTCGTAGAGCACCAGCGAATGGCCGGTCACCACTTCCAGCGCCGGGCTTTCCACCGCCATGCGCTCGTTGGCGTAGGCGAGGTAGCTTGAAGTCGGCATCAGCATCGCGATGCCGGCCTGTGGGGTGGTGGGTCGCAGGAAGAACACCACATGGTCTTCGGTCTCGCCGCTGCGCAGGCGCAGCGCGTAGACGCCGCTTTTGAGTCCTTCCGGAATCTGCCACTCGAGCGACGGGCACCAGCCGCTGTCGATGATGGCGTCCTCGTTGAACTGGATGCCGCCGTACTGCGAAGGGTCGAGCCGGAAGCAGTCGTCGCGCCCGTTCCAGTTGTAGCCGGTCATGGCGCGGATCGGGCGATTGCGCCCGATGCCGTGCAGCTGATGCGGCCCGGTGTCGACCAGGCCGTCGCCAATGCCGTGGTCGGTGTAGCCGGCGGCGGTATCCCAGTAGGCGAGCAGCGACTCGGCCGGTGCGCGCCCGCCAAGGCGCATGACGTCCAATTCTTCCCGGGTGAGTACCGCGTTAGCGATGCCGCAGCGGTCGATCTTGCCGTTGTACAGGCCGGCCACCACATCGCCCAGCGCGGCGTGCCGGTCGTGATAACCGGCCAGCAGGACCGGGCGCGCGCAGGCCTTGGGCGCGAGGTCTACCGGCACCGTGACGTAGACGCTGTCCAGGCGCGGCACCACCGCCGACCAGAGCCCGTTGTACGACCCCAGCACCGGCTCCTGATACAGCGTGACCTGTTGGGTCTCGGCGTCATAGCAGGCCGCGACCAGATACCAGCTGCGCGCGGCGAGCGGCCGGCTGCCGGAGACTTCCCACGTCTTCTGTCCGTCGCCCAGCCAGCAGGTCAGATGCCCGTCGCCGCTCAGCCCGAGGCCGAAGCCCAGCTGTTCCGGTGCCGACCACTGAGTGAGCACGGCCTGCCGGCCTTTGCCGGGCAGCGTCGGCCAGATGAAGGCGTGGACGGTGAAGCTGCCGGGGGGCAGCGCGCGACCCGCGGGGTCGGGGATTTCGATAAAGCTGCCGGTTTGGGTGTACTGCTTCGCGAGCGTCAACGGGCCGTTGCAGCTGGCCTCGATTTCTTCCTCGATGAAGCCAGGGCCAGCGGGGTTTTCGTCGCCGTGGATGATGCGCACCAGCTGCGCCATCGCGCTGGTGGTGCCCTCGGCGCTCAGCATGAAGCGCAGCGTGTCGCCGGGCTTGGCGGTGATGCGGTCGCAGTAACCGGTCAACATGGGTTTGGACATGGGGCTTACTCCGCGCCGAGCTGGGCGATATGCCGCAGGAACACGGCGTGGATGGCGTCGGCCTCGCTGCTGTAGCAGACCTCGTCCAGCGGCTGCGGAGGGGTCCCCGGCGTGATGGGCAACGCGATGATTTGCCACTGGCGCATTGGCACCGGCGAATAGAGGCCAAATTGCGGCGGGCGGCGGAAGAAGTTCACCACGCGCCCCAGCGCATCGCTGTAGGGGCCGAGCGGCGCCTGTCGGTGTTCTTCGATGAGTGCCGGGGTCACCAGGCCGCGGATTTCTGCCTTGAGCCGCGCGTTAAACACGGCATAAACCTGATGTTGCCGATCCTGACCTGCAGTGGCGCTCATGCCGGAACTCCGGAAGAAAGGTCGCCGGAGTATAGCGAGGCGCTTCGCGTGACGGCAGGCTAAATCGGCTTGCTGCGATGCGGTTTTTTCGAGGTGCGGGCCCGGCAAGCGCAGGGCATGATCCAGACCGCCCTGACCCTCACACCACGCCCCGTGCTGGAGTTCGTTCACGCTGACACGTGCCTTCCCGATTACTGGAGCGGCCATCACCTGCCCCACGTGCAGATACTCGCCTTCAAGGGCATGACGCTCAAACAGATCAA
>JAURHQ010000015.1 GCA_030833185.1 Gammaproteobacteria bacterium
AGCTTGAGTTTGTACTGGACGTGGATCTGTCGCCCGAGGCGCGCTGCCTTGCGCCCAGCGGCCCAGCTGCGCTGCGCAGGCGCTGACGCACGCGGCGGCACGCGCCATAATTGCGCGTTCGCTTTTGCGGCGCAGGCGCTGCTGCGGCTGCTGTATGACGACGAGGGCGTGTTCTACCGCCGCTACCACGCGGTGGTGTCCAAAGACGCCGGCGCGCGCGTGTCGCGGTGGGCGCAGCTGGCGCGCGACGGCGCGGCGCGCGCGCTGGCGGGCGTGGACGAGGCCGAGGCGCGCGCGGCCGAGCTGTTCGTAGGCGGTGTCGGCGACCATGTAGTGCTGGGCGGCGACGTTGAGGTCGCGCAGCAGGCGCTGCATGAGATGTCCCTCATATACCGCGCTGGCGCCGGCGTGACGGAACACCGCTTGGGCCACCTCGACCGATACCTCGGTCGCATACACCGCGGCGCTACGCACGGCGCACAGCATCCCGGCGCTCGGCGTCTGACCGGCGCTTGCCACCGCCCAAATCTGCTCGTTTTCCGCGATGGCCAGCGCGCGCGCCGCGCGCAGGCGCATTTCGCAGTGGCCGATCAGCCGCTGCACCGACGCGCGGTCGGCGCTGCGGCTGCCGCCCGGCGCATAGCCGCGGGCTTTGGTCTGCAGGATGCTCACCAGTTCGTCCAGCATTCGCTGCGCCAGCCCCAGCGCAAAGCCGGCGTGTTCATAGGCGACGAAGGCGGGCAGCGGAATCTGGTACAGCGCGCCGCCCCGACGCGGCGGCGCGGTCACGGCAACGCTCATGTCGAGCGGCACGAACAGGTCTTTCACCACGATGTCGCAGCTGCCGGTGCCTTTCAGGCCCAGCACCTGCCAGTTGTCGAGGATCTGGCAGTCGCTGGCGGGAAACACCAGCAGGTGGATTTCAGGCGCGGCGCCGGGCGTGCGCTCGACCCGCGTGATGGCGGAAATCCATTCGGCATGCCGCACGCCGCTGGCAAAGCCCCAGCGCCCGTTCACCCGGTAGCCCCCGTCGACGGGGGTGGCGAGGCCGGAAGGCGTGACCACAATGGCGCCGAGCGGGATCTGACCGTTGGGAAACATGCGCGCAATGCCGGCATCCGGCAGGAAAGCCCCCGGCATCGCGAGGCTGGTGGCGCCGACCATGGCGCACCAGGCGGCAGCAGGATTGATGGTGGCGAGGCGTTCCAGCACGGCCATCTGGGTGACCAGATCGGCTTCGAGGCCGCCGAGGGCGGTGGGGAGTTTCATGCGGAGCGCGCCACAGGCGCGAAGCGCCTCAACGCTGGCCGACGAGAGGCTGCCCTGCGCCTCGTCAATGGCAGTTTGCGCGGCAAGCCGCTCGCGCTGTGCGTCAACCGCGGCGAGCAACTGCGCCCGCATAGCCGCCGTGTCGGCGTTCGCTACCTCGCTCATTCAACTCCCCCGCTGTGATTGAGGGGAGTCGCCCGTCGTCGCTGGCCCTGTGCCTAGCCCTCGCCTGCGGCGCGTCGACTCGCCCACCAGTCCTGATATGCCTTGTCGGGTGCCAGCACCCGGGATTTCGCGCCGCCGATGGAGACCCCCTCGGCATTGCTGATCGAGACCTCAAGCTCCACCAGATCGCTGCGAATGCGGGCAACTTCAATGGTCACCAGCACTTCCTCGCCCGGGCACACCGGCTTGCGCAGGCGATCCGGCGTAAACACCAGCCCCAGACTGCCATCGCCCGGAAACTGCGTGCCGAAAATGCCGGTAATCGCGATTTGCAGCAGGCCGCCCGGCACGATGATGTCGGGCACGCCGGGAAAACGCAGTCTGGCAGCGTCGACGTCGGCATGGATGGCATTGTGGTCGCCCGACAGCGCGCAGTAGCGGGCGACGTCTTCGCGGGAAAACACCAGACGGGATTCATAGCGCTGACCGGTATGCAGTTCCGCAGCGGTCAAGCAGTTGGTTTTCGCGTTCAGGGGAGGCTCTCCGGGTTTCGCCGGGATTATAGGGGCACAAACTGACCGCCCGGGCGTTTTTTTCTCCGCGGTGCCGGCAGCCGTCGCCGGTGGGCGTTCCCATGCTCCGGCAGACGCGCGAATCGCCGTCGTGAGCGGTGCCTGCCGTATCAGATTATCGACCTCACCGGTCGGGCCAGAAAACCCAGCCCACAAGCTGTTTAGAGACGGTTGGCAATCGCTCTCGGAGCGGCGCCTGCGCCGCGATTGGGAGATTGCGAAAACGCCGAGGACTATCGCGGCGCACGCGGCGCTACGGCGTGACCCCAGCGTCGGCCACTCGCCGGAAGGTATCGCAGGCGCCAAGGCTGTTGGCCTCGAAGCCGGTCTTGAACCAGTGCACCCGCTGCGCCGAGCTGCCGTGGGTGAAGGAGTCTGGCACCACCACACCGCGCGCCTGTTTTTGCAGCATGTCGTCGCCGATGGCGTTGGCGGCGCGTAGCGCCTCGTCGATGTCCTGCGGATCCAGAAACGGCCGGCGGCGGTTGGCCTCCTGCGCCCACAGGCCAGCGAGGCAGTCGGCCTGCAGCTCCACCCGCACGGAAACCTTGTTGTAGTCGGTCTCGCTCATGCGCTGGCGGAGCGCGGCGGTTTTCTGGCTCACGCCGAGCAGGTTCTGTACGTGGTGCCCTACTTCGTGGGCAATGACATAGGCGCGTGCAAAGTCGCCGCCCGCGCCAAACCGCTGTTCGAGTTCGTTGAAGAAGGCCATGTCGAGATAGACCTTGCGGTCGCCCGGGCAATAGAACGGCCCCATCGCCGCCTGCCCGGTACCGCAGGCGGTGGGCGTCTGGCCGCGAAACAGCACCAGCACCGGCGGCTCGTAGCGGCCGTTCATCCCGCGAAAGAGCTCGTCCCAGACCACTTCGGTCTTGCGCAGCACTTTGGCCATTTCGCTTTTGAGCGCGGCCTGCGGATCCTGCGCCGGGTCGAGCGGGCGGGCGCTCTGGGTGGGCGCCTGCACTTGCTCCGCGATGCCCAGCAGGGTCATCGGGTTGATGCCCGTGAAATAGCTCACGACCAGCGCAATGGCGATCGTGCCGATGCCAATGCCGCGCCCCCGGCCACCACCGCCGCCGCGCCGGTCTTCGATATTGCTGCTTTCGTCTTCGTCACCCAGCCGCATGTCCTGCTCCTTGATGGCTGCCCCACGGGGCGCGTAATCCCGCGCAGAGCATACCCGCCGCCGGCGCGATGGTCGTCGGTCGCCGACGCCTCCCGTATGCTGGCGGCGTTTACGACCGGAGACCCTGCGTGTCCAGCATCGATCCCAGCCTGCCCAACCTGCAGCGCGACCTGTTCGCCGTGCCCAGTCCTAGCGACTTCGCAGCCGTCGGCAGCGCCCGCCATCCACCGCGCATCCTGCTGCTCTACGGCTCGCTGCGGCAGCGGTCCTTCAGCCGTTTCCTGAGCGAAGAGGCGGCGCGCCTGCTCACCGCGATGGGCGCCGAAACCCGCACATTCGACCCCCACGGCCTGCCGCTGCCGGACGACGCCGACGACACCCATCCCAAAGTGCAGGCGCTGCGTGAAGCGGCGGCCTGGGCGGAAGGCATGGTCTGGACCTCGCCCGAGCGCCACGGCGCCATGACCGGGGTGATGAAAGCGCAAATCGACTGGATTCCGCTCAGCGTGGGCGCGATTCGCCCGACCCAGGGCAAGACGCTGGCGGTCATGCAGGTCTCGGGCGGCTCGCAGTCGTTCAATGCGGTCAACCAGATGCGGGTGCTGGGGCGCTGGATGCGCATGATCACCATCCCCAACCAGTCATCGGTGGCGAAGGCCTATGAGGAGTTCGACGAGGCGGGACGCATGAAACCTTCGCCCTACTACGAGCGGGTGGTGGATGTAATGGAAGAACTGATGAAGTTCACCCTGCTGACGCGCGACGTGGCCGACCACCTGGTGGACCGCTACAGCGAGCGGCGCGAGGCGGCGACGGCCTTGTCCGCCCGCGTGCAGCAGTCGGCGCTTTAAGGCCGGCGGCGGGCGAGGCTAAGCTAGCCACAGTCGGTTGCCATCGCGCCTTGCCGCTTGGTCGTCACAATCGGCCCGCACCAGACCTGCCGACGCAGGCAATCGCCAAGCAAACGGACCGAAGCAAGTCTGCGCCTCGGTTCCACCTAGAAAAGGCTTGTAGAGCGGTACGGTGGCGCCCTGGACCGGCTGGACTCGGTGTGTTTTTCGGCACCGGTGTTTTTTCATATCGTGCGCTACTGCTGGCTGCCCTGAGCTAGCGCACCCGCAAGAGGCGGCGGTTTGCCCTGCTTGCACAGGATGGTGCAAAGACGCCCTTGCCGGGCCGCCAACCACCGGTTTTTGCCAGCACGAATCTTGCGTAACACGCCTATCCCAGCGACCCTCGCGTCGCCCAGCCCCGGAGTTCGCCATGAGCCTTGAGTCCCGCCCGCCGCTTGCCGCCAGCGTTACCGACGACGAACGCGTGGCGCTCCACAAGGAGGCCTTGAAGCGTTCCTTTCTCGACAACCTGTTCTACGTGCAGGGCAAGTTCCCGGCACTCGCGACCCAGACCGACTATTACCTCGCGCTGGCCTACACCATCCGCGACCGCAGCCTGCAGCGCTGGATTAGCACGGCGGCCGCCTACACCACGCGCGGCTCGCGCACGGTGGCCTATTTGTCGGCGGAGTTCCTGATGGGGCCGCATCTGGGCAACAACCTGCTGAATCTGGGCATCACCGATACCGTGCGCGAGGCCATGGCCGAACTGGGCCTCGATCTGGACACGCTGCTGGCGGAAGAAGCCGAGCCGGGCCTGGGCAACGGTGGACTGGGACGGCTGGCCGCCTGCTTCATCGATTCGCTGGCCACCCTGCAGGTGCCGGCGATGGGCTACGGCATTCGCTATGAGTTCGGCATTTTCCAGCAGGAGATCGTCGACGGCTGGCAGGTGGAAAAAACCGACAAGTGGCTGCGCTACGGCAACCCCTGGGAGGTGGTACGACCCGAGTGGGCGGTGGCGGTGAAGTTTGGCGGCCACACCGAGCACTACACCGACGAGGCCGGCCAGCACCGCGTGCGCTGGGTGCCCGCGCGGGTGGTCAACGGCGTGCCCTACGACACGCCGATCCTCGGCTACCGCAGCAACACCGCCAACACGCTGCGCCTGTGGCGGGCGGAGGCGCCGGAGTCGTTTGATTTCGAGGTGTTCAATCGCGGCGACTACTACGGCGCGGTCAACCAGAAGATGAGCAGCGAAAACCTGACCAAGGTGCTCTACCCCAACGACGAGCAGCAGAAAGGCAAGGAGCTGCGACTGGAGCAGCAGTACTTTTTCGTCTCCTGCTCGCTACAGGACATGCTGCGCATTCTCACCGTGCAGCAGATTCCGCCCGAGCGCTTCCACGAAAAATTTGCCGTGCAGCTCAACGACACCCACCCGTCGATTGCCGTGGCGGAGTTGATGCGCCTGCTGATCGATGAGCTGGGCATGGTCTGGGAGCCGGCCTGGGAAATTACCCGCAACACCTTTGGCTACACCAATCACACCCTGCTGCCGGAAGCGCTGGAGCGCTGGCCGCTGGAGCTGTTTGGCCGGCTGCTGCCGCGCCATCTGGAAATCATCTACGAGATCAATCGCCGCTTTCTGGATGAAGTGCGCATGCGCTTTCTGGGCGACGAGGCGCGCGTCGCACGGCTGTCGCTGATTGACGAGCACGGCGAGCGCCATGTGCGCATGGCCAATCTTGCCTGCGTCGGCAGTCACGCCATTAACGGCGTGGCGGCGCTGCATTCGCAACTGCTGACCACCGATGTGCTGCAGGACTTTCACGAGCTGTGGCCGGAGAAGTTCAGCAACAAGACCAACGGCGTGACGCCGCGTCGCTGGCTGGTGCTGGCCAATCCGGCGCTGGCCAAACTGGTCAGTGCGCAACTTGGCGAAGGTTGGGTGCGGGATCTGGGTCTGCTACGCGGCCTGGAACCGCTGGCGGAGGACGCCGGCTTCAGCGCCGACTGGCGCGCCATCAAGCTGGCCAACAAGACCACCCTCGCGGCGCTCATCCGCGAACGCACGGGTCTCACCGTTAACCCGGCGGCGATGTTCGACGTGCAGGTGAAGCGCATCCACGAGTACAAACGGCAGCATCTCAATATCCTGCATGTGATCGGGCTTTACCTGCGGCTGAAGACCGATCCGCATTTCGCGCCGGCGCCCCGGGTGTTCGTGTTCGGCGGCAAGGCGGCGCCGGGGTATGCGATGGCGAAGCTCATCATTCGCCTGATCACGGCGGTGGCCGAAGTGGTAAACCGCGACCCGGCGGTGCGGGATTTGCTGAAGGTGGTGTTCATTCCCAATTTCAGCGTGACCAACGGCCAGCATATTTATCCGGCGGCAGATCTGTCGGAGCAGATTTCTACCGCCGGCAAGGAAGCATCCGGCACCGGCAACATGAAGTTCCAGATGAACGGCGCGCTGACCATCGGCACGCTGGACGGCGCGAACATCGAAATTCGCGAAGAAGTCGGCGCGGAGAACTTCTTTCTGTTTGGTCTCAGCGCGGCGGAAGTCGCGGCGCGCAAAGCGGCGGGCTACCGGCCAGCCGACTGCTACGCGGCGGACGAAAATTTGCGCGCCGTGATCGATCTCATCGCCGAAGGCTTTTTCGCGCACGGCGACCCGACGCTGTTCCAGCCGCTGTTGGATAACCTGCTGCAGTACGACCCTTACCTCGTTCTGGCCGACTACGCGGCCTACGCCGACTGCCAGCAGGCGGTCAACGAGGCCTGGTGCGACACCGCGCGCTGGACGCGCATGTCGATCCTCAACACCGCGCGCTCGGGCAAGTTCTCGTCCGACCGCAGCATCCGTGAGTACTGTCGTGAAATCTGGCGGGCCGAGCCGGTGCCGGTCCGGCTGCTGACGCAGAACGCCGTGCGTGGCGGTTTTTTGCAGTAGCCGCGCGCGGACCGACCGCGCCCCGCTTGTTGCGGCGGCGCGGTTTCTGACAGTGTCGTCAGCCTCTATCCCCGTCGTCCGGAGGCTGCCATGAGCGCACTGCGAACCACCCACCACGGGGCCTGCCCCCACGATTGCCCCGACACCTGCGCCATGGTGTTCGAAGTTGAAGCCGGCAAACTGGTCGGCGTGCGGGGTCGCGCCGATCACCCCATGACCCGAGGCGGCCTGTGCACCAAGCTGCGCGACTACGAGCAGCGTCACTATCACCCGGACCGCCTCCAATACCCGCTGAAGCGGAGCGGCCCGAAAGGCAGCGGCCAGTTCACGCGTATTTCCTGGGATCAGGCGCTGAATGAAATCGCACTGCGCTGGAAATACATCATCGCCGAGCACGGGCCGCAGGCCATCGCGCCCTACAGCTACCTTGGCCATCAGGGCCTGGTGCACGGCCTGAACGGCGGCGACGCCTTCTTCAACCGCATGGGCGCGACGGTGACCGAACGCACCTTCTGCGGTGAAGGCTCAGCCACCGCGTGGCTGATGACCTACGGCCCGAGCGGCGGCATGGATCCGGAAAGCTTCAAGCATTCAAAGCTGATTGTGATCTGGGCCTGCAACAGCGTCAGCACCAACCTGCACCACTGGCACATCGTGAAAGACGCGCAGAAAGCCGGGGCAAAAGTCATTGTGATCGACGCCTGGCGCTCGCGCACCGCCAAAGAAGCGGACTGGCATCTTGCGCCACGGCCGGGCACCGACGGGGCGCTGGCGATGGCGCTGATCAACGTGCTCATCGGCGAAGATCTGATCGACCATGACTACGTCGCACGCTACACCGAAGGCTTCGACGAACTCGCCGCCCGCGCGGCCACGCGCACGGCCGAATGGGCCGAAGGCGTCACCGGCATTCCGGCGGCAGACATCCGCCAACTCGCCCGCGAATACGCCGGCACACACCCGGCTGCGATCCGCATTGGCGTCGCGCTGGAGCGGCATCAGGGCGGTGGCCAGACCATCCGCGCGGTGTGCTGTTTGCCCGCGCTGACCGGCGCGTGGCGACATGTCGGCGGCGGCATCCTCGCGATGCCGGTGTGGGAGCATCCCTACCGCTTCGATGAGATCTGTCGGCCCGACTGGATTCCGGCGGGCACGCGGGTGATCAACAACCTGCAGATCGGCCGGCACCTGACCGGCCGCATCCCGATGGACCCGCCGATTCTGTCGATGATGTGCTGGAACTCTAACCCGCTGACGCAGGCGCCGGAATGCGATCTGATCGAGGAAGGCCTGCGGCGCGAGGATCTGTTCCTGGTGGTGGCCGATCACTTCATGGTCGACACCGCGCGCTTCGCCGACATCGTGCTGCCAGCGGCGATGGGCGCCGAGATGGAAGACATCATCCTGTCCTGGGGCCACAACTACCTGACCTACAACGCGGCCTGCGTTGCACCGCCCGGCGAGGCGCTGTCCAACGGCGAGATTTTTCGCCGGCTCGCGCGCGCGATGGATTATGCGGAGCCGCGCCTGCACTGGTCGGACAGCGAGTGCCTCGAGCACTTCATCGACTGGAACGCGCCGGCCTGTGCCGGCATCACGCTGGAGCGCCTGCGCCGCGAAGGCTATGCGCATCTCGCGATCGGCGGTGCCGACGACCGCGCCCCGCATCGCGAAGGGAAGTTCCCCACGCCGTCGGGTAAATGCGAGTTCAAGTCGAGCATCGCCGGCGGCGGCAATTTTGTCGCCGGGCCGTTCCGTCAGATGTATGCCGATCTGCAGGGCGGAGAGCCGCTGGATGCGCTGCCCGACTACGTGCCGTGCCGCGAATCTCCGGCTACCAATCCGGCGCTCGCCGCGCGCTATCCGCTGAATATCGTCTCGCCGAAAAGCCACGGCTTCCTCAATTCCTGCTACGCGAATATCGCGAACAAGCAGAGGGCGCAGGGCGAGCAGTTTGTGCTGATCAACGCGCTGGATGCCGCCGCGCGCGGCGTGGCGGGCGGCGAGCGCGTGAAAGTGTTCAACGACCGCGGGGCGTTTGAAGCCGTCGCGGAAATTACCGACGACGTGCAGGCCGGCGTGGTGGTGACGACACTCGGCTACTGGCGGCAGCTGAATCGAGGCACGGTAAACGTGGTGAGTTCAGCCGAGTTCGCCAACATGGGCCACGCGCCGAGCTTTTCTGACAATCTCGTGGAGGTCCAGCGACTCGCCTGAATCGCGCCGCCCTGCCCGCAATAATTTGGGGTCAGAGTCTGAGGGATCCCCACGAATTTAAGTGGTAGCTACGCATTCGCTCAAGACGAGTGCGGTGATTTTCTCGGTGGCTTGTCGCCACGCAAGCATGCCGACGCGCATCCGTTGTGCGATAAGTCGCATGCCGATGGTGAAGACCGAGAGCACGTTGCGACGGCGCTCGGTATTGGCTTGCAGCGCGTAGTGCTTCTCGGCGTTGATCCCCGCCATGCCGGTAATCCAGGCGCACAAGGTCGCGATGGCCGCGACCATCAGCAGGATCGACAGGCGCCGCGGATCCCGGCCAAGATTTTGCCGAAGCGCAAAGCCACCACGATGCGCCTTCAGATCGCGAAAGCCCTCCTCGATGCTCATGCGCCGGCGGTACAACTCGACGACCTGTTTCGCCGTCTTGTGACGACGTGGCAGGTTGCTGAGCAGCAGCCAAGGCGTGCGCTCACTGTGGGCGCGCTTGAGGCTTTGCGCGCTCTTGCGTGGTTGACCCTGCACAGTCAGACGCTGACGCCCGCGCGGCGGCTTGCGATACAGATAGGCTTCAGTGGTCAGTGGCGTTGCTCGGGGGATCTGGAGGGTTCCAAGTGCACGGGGCGTGCGCGTGGCGCTTGCGTAGAGCGTTCTGGCAGAAATCCACTCGCTGCTGGCGGGCAGTTGCAGGTAGTCGCGCCCCAGATTACGGCCGATGTAATGCCAGCCCATCTCCTCAACCTTCCTGAACCACGGTGCCTTGAATCCGGCATCGGTGACGAGGATGGGCCGACACTCTGCGGGCAGCAATTGCTTCAGATCGCGGAGCAGCCGCGCGCAATCTTGCGGTTGGTTGTAGCGCGATACGGCCAGTTCGTAGATCGGAATGGCCCGGCCGCCGATCGGGATGGCAGCTCGCAGGACGTACACCGCCTTGCGGTCATCCAGATCGGCGTAATCCACGACGATGAGCGGGCGCCGGCACGAGCCAATGATGAGCCGGGCCAGCCACTGGTACACGGCCAACCGCTCCTGCTGCAGATGGGGATTGTCGAGCAGGCGGTCTACCCGCTTGATCTTGTGCTTCTCCTCGACCGGGCCGGGCAGGTTGCGGCCGAGCGCCGTCAGCCACAGTTGTCGACCGGTGAGCAGGCCCTGCACGGTCGCGAATAGCCCTTCAAGCCTGACCTTGTGAATCTCGGGCAAGGCATCGGCGGCGTTCTTCTGTAGCATCTTGAGTACATGCATGGCGTCTCCCCGGCGACCTAATGGTTTTGGCGAACAATCAGATCGCCTGACGCCATGCATGTTCCCCAACACTAATCTGTTGGTTCAACGAATTATTTTGTGGGGAGCCGACAGACTCTGACCCCAAACTCTCCATCGTTGCGCCGGAGGCCGCTATGACCGCTTACAGCATCATTGACGTCGACACCCACATCACCGAAGTGTCCGATCTGTGGACCCGGCGCGCGCCGGCCTCGATGCGCGACCGGGTGCCGCGGGTAGGCACCGACGCCCGTGGCCGCGAATGCTGGTTTGTCGGCAAGGACCGCATGGCGCCCATTGGCCTGACCGCCACCGCCGGTCGGGGCGATTTCAAGTCGCCGCCCGAGGGCTATGCGGACATGCATCCCGGGGCCTTCGACGCCAAGGCCCGCCTCGCCTACATGGACAGCGTGGGCATCTGGGCGATGGTGCTCTACCCCAATGTGGGCGGCTTCGGCGCGCAGGAGTTTCTCAAACTCGGCGATCCCGAACTGATGCTGACCTGCGTGCAGATTTACAACGACTGGCAGACCGAGTGGGCCAGCGCCGACAGGCGGCGCCTGCTGCCCATCACCTCCATTCCGTTCTGGGATGTCGCCGCTTCGGTGCGCGAAATCCGCCGCTGCGCGGCCGACGGGCATCGCGGTATTTTGTTCACCGGCGAGCCGCAGTCGTTCGGCATGCCGGTACTGGGCGACGCGCATTGGAACCCGCTGTGGGAAGTCGCCGTGGAACTCGATTTGCCGATCAGCTTTCACATCGGCTCGGGCAACATGGAAGGCGGCCTGCTGCGCGACAAGGTCAAAACCTACGGCCGGATGGCCGCCTTTGCCGGCTACTCGGTGGAACTGTTTCTCAACAACGGCCGGCAGCTGTGCGACCTCCTGATGAGCGGCGTGCTGGCGCGCTACCCAAAAATTCGTTTCGTCTCGGTCGAGTCCGGCATCGGCTGGCTGCCCTTCGTGCTGGAAGCCATGGACTATCAGTTCGCCGGTAACCGGGTGCGCGAAGATCGCCCGGAGCTGGAGCTCCTGCCATCGGAATATTTCCGCCGCAACGTCTACGCCTGCTACTGGTTTGAGCAGACCGCACCGCGCCACCTGCTGGAAACCATGAGCGTCGACAACATCCTGTTCGAAACAGATTTCCCGCACCCCACCTCGCTTTACGGGGATGACGTGAAAGCCCGCATCGACAGCGGACTGGGCGGGGTCGACGCCACTACACGCCGCAAGATTTTGTGGGACAACGCGGCCGCGCTGTACAAGGTCACGCCGCCCCCGGCGCAAGCGGCGGCCGCCTGATCGTGCAGCGCATCGCCGTCATCGCCGGGGATGGCATCGGCCGCGAGGTCGTGCCAGAAGGCTTGCGAGTGCTGGAAGCGGCCGCCACGGCGTTCGATATTCCGCTCGCCTTCGATCATTTCGATTTTGCGTCCTGTGACTACTACCTGCGCCATGGGCATATGTTGCCCAGCGACTGGAAAGACCAGATTGGCGGGCACGCGGCCATTTTCTTTGGCGCCGTGGGCTGGCCGGCGAGCGTGCCGGATCACGTGTCGGTGTGGGGCTCGATCATCACGTTTCGCCGCGAGTTCGATCAGTACGTCAACCTGCGCCCGGTGATGCTGATGCCCGGTGTGCCCTGTCCCTTGGCCAATCGCCAGCCCGGCGAGATCGATTTTCTGGTGGTGCGCGAAAACACCGAAGGCGAGTACAGCCACATGGGCGGGCGCATGTTTGCCGGCACGCCGCGGGAGCTGGTGGTGCAGGAAACCGTGATGACGCGCCACGGCGTGGACCGCGTACTGCGCTATGCCTTCGAGCTCGCCGCCAGCCGGCCGCGCAAACACCTGACCTCGGCGACCAAATCCAACGGGCTGTCGATCAGCATGCCGTTCTGGGACGAGCGCGTGGCCGCGATGACGGCGGCATTCCCGAACGTGCGGGTGGACCAGTACCACATCGACATCCTGACCGCGCATTTCGTGCAGCACCCGGACTGGTTCGACGTGGTGGTGGCGAGCAATCTGTTCGGCGACATCCTGTCCGATCTGGGGCCGGCCTGTACCGGCACCATCGGCATCGCGCCCTCGGCCAATCTGAATCCGGAACGCGTGTTCCCCAGTCTGTTCGAACCGGTCCACGGCTCGGCGCCAGACATCGCCGGTAAAGGCATTGCCAACCCCGTCGGGCAGATCTGGTCAGCCGCGCTGATGCTGGATTTTCTCGGCCATCGCGCCGCGCACGACGCCATCCTGAATGCGATTCGCGCGGTGCTGGCCGCCGGCCCGCAGCACGCGCCGCTGACGCCGGATCTGGGCGGGCGCGGCAGCACGCGCGCGCTGGGTGGCGCGATCCTCGAAGCGCTGCGCGCGGAGACCGCCCGATGAGCGACGAACGGCTGGAGCGACTGGAACTGCGTCTCGCGTGGCTGGAAAGCGCCAATCAGGAAATGAGCGACGAGCTCTATCGCCAACAGCGCGAAATCGAGACGCTGCGTCAGCGCCTCGGCAAACTGCAGGACCGGCTGGAATCGGCGCTGGCCGAGGCCGCCGAAGACGCCACGCCCTTCGATCCCCTTGCCGAACGCCCGCCGCATTACTGAAAGCTCCCCCGCATGGCGCTGAAAGCCACCATTTTCAAGGCCGCGTTGCAGGTCAACGACCTCGACCGGCACTACTACGCCCTGCATTCGCTGACGCTGGCGCAACACCCTTCCGAAACCGACGAGCGCCTGATGGTGCGGGTCCTGGCCTTTGCCCTGAACGCGAGCGAGCAGCTTGAGTTTGGCAAGGGGCTGAGTTCGGAAGAGCCCGCGCTGTGGCAAAAAGACGCTACCGGCCTCATCGAACGCATGATTGAAATCGGGCTACCGGACGAAGCCCTGCTCCGACGCCACTGCGGGCGGGCCGCGCAGGTGCTGGTTTATGCCTATGGCGGGCGCACGGTCGGGCTGTGGTGGCAGAAAAACGCGAGCGCCTTGGCGCGGCTGAAAAACCTGACCGTGGTCGAACTCGCCGCCGAAACCACCGCAGCGCTGGCGGCAATAGCGAGCCGCAGCATGAACCTGCAGGCGCTGATCGGCGACGGCGAAACGCAGATCATGACCGATGACGCCTGCGTGCCGGTGACGCAGACGGTGCTCAAAGAAGCCTGATTAAGGACAGCGCGGGCGTTCTTCCCTTAGCGCATTTCGCCGCAAGGACCGTCCGCGCAAGGCTTGGATCAAGCGCGGACAAACGCCCGCCGAGGCGCCCGGCAATCCTTGTGGTGGCCGTGCCCGGGTTCAGCGTTCTCACCTGCGGCTATCGCGGCGCACGCGCCGCTACACGGACCATCAATCGGATTTGGCGGATGCGACCGACCCGGAGGCGCTTGGCGAAGCCTGTGGGAGCGGCGGGCACGCCGCGACTGGGCTGGCGATAACGCCGGGGATTTTCGCGGCGCACGCTTCGCGCCTACGGGCGAGGCAAACGGCCGGTCGGCTGCGACAGCCCCGCAACCGCGGCGCTTGCTCAGCCGGCGCGGCGCGTCTCGATGAAATCCGCAGGATTCGGCGCCAGTGTTTCCCGCCAGTAGTCGACGAGGCGCATCGGCATCACCGAGACCACCCGCCCCGCCTTGTTGCGATACCAGTTATTGACCGTCGGGCTGGTCCACACCAATTTCGCGTGGGCAGCGTCAATCCGCGCGTTGTAGTCGCGGAAGACTTCGGGCTTGCAGTCGATCGCGGCGAGGTTTTCGCTGAGCATCCGTTGCAGGCAGGCCATGACGTAGCGCGACTGGCATTCTGCAATCAGGATGATGCTGCCGCCGTGCGCCAGATTGGTGTTGGGGCCGTACAGACAGAAGAAGTTGGGGAAGCCGGGCACCGTGATGCCGAGATAGGCCGCCGCGTCTTCGTCGCCCCACACCTCGTGCAGCGAACGCCCGCCCACACCGCGAATATCCATCGGCCACAGGAGGCGCATGGCCTCGAAGCCAGTTGCCAGCACCAGCACATCTGCCGGATGTTCCGCGCCGTCGGTGGTGGTCACGCCGGTCGGCGTGATGCGCGCGATGGCCGTCGTCACCAGACTCACGTTGTCGCGCTTGATGGTCTTGAACCATTCGTTGTCGATCAAAATGCGCTTGGCGTAGGGCGGATAGTCGGGCAGGGACTTCTCGATCAAATCGGGGCGGTCGGCCAGTTCAGCCTGCAGGTAGGCGGTCAGACGCTCGCGGTGGCGGTCGTTGCGAGAATTGACCGCACGCTCGGGATGCGGCCACTGCTCGTCGCGCTCCAGCGTGCGCAGCAGGTGATCGCCAAAGCGCCAGGCCAGCGAAAACCGGTACCAGCCGAGATAAAACGGCACATGCCGGAACAGCCAGCGTTTGTCGTCTGACACCAGCCGATGGTAGGTGTCGCTGGGCACCGCCCACTGCGGCGAGCGCTGGAAAATGCTGAGATGTTCCGCCACCTGCGCGGTGGTCCGCGCCATCTGCATGGCGCTCGCGCCGGTGCCAATCACCGCCACCCGCTTGCCGCCGAGATCCAGATCGCGAGGCCAGCGTGCGGTGTGGAAGGCCGGCCCGGCGAAGCTCTCCAGGCCCTCAAGGTCCGGCACCGAGGGCCGGTTGAGCTGGCCGGTGGCGCTGACCAGTACCGGGGTGTGCAGGACTTCCTGCGTGCCGTCGGCATGTTTCACCGTCACCGCCCAGTGCGCGGCGGTTTCATCCCAGCGGGCGCCCAGCACTTCGGTGTTGAAGCGGATGTTCGGCACCACGCCAAAGGCCTCCGCGCTGTCGCGCAGATAGGCTTCGATTTCGTCGGCCTTGGAGTAGTACCCGCTCCATTCGGTGTTGGGCCGGTTGGAGAACGAGTAGAAGTGGTTCGGCACGTCGCAGCCGCACTCGGGGTATTTGTTCTCGTACCAGGTGCCGCCCAGCGCCGGGTTCTTCTCGAGAATGGTGTACTTCACCCCCGCCGCCTGCAGCTTGCTGCCGAGGCAAATGCCGGACACGCCGGCGCCAATGATCAGCACCTCGAAGCCCCGCGTGGCGGTGGTGAACGCTGGGACCATCCACGCCGGGTCACGGTCTTTAAGCCCCATTTCCTCGAGCATCATCGGCACGTATTCGACCGGCACGCGTTCGCCCACGCACACGCTCATCATCTCGGCGAATACCTCGTGCGAGGGCAGCGGCTGCGGCTCGAGCCGGCCGGCGTGGTAATCGCCCAGCGCCGCGAATGCGGCCTCGCGCACTACCTGCTGGACCAAGGGCGGCAGGCCGCCGGATTCGTCAGCAAACTGGCTGACGTCACGCACCGGGGTGAAGGGCGGCTCCAGCCAGCGCCGCTCGCCGGTGAGGTGAAAGAGCACCATCTGCAGTACGGGAATATCGGCGACGGCCAGCGCGGCCTCGATCGCTGCGGCGCTAGCCGTAATACGCGGAACCTGAAACATGCGTTACCTACTAAACTTGTCCGGAAAAAATCCCGTGCTTGATGCCTTGTCGGGCGGCGGATTGTGACAGACCATGGACTCGTTTTCGCTACGCCCGTTTTCTCGGCAAAGGATCAGCGCATGCCCGAACTCGTCAAGAAAAACCTGCTCGGTTGCTTCACCCTGCTGCCGATAGAGTCCGTGCATTACGGCGCCGGATCGGTCGCCGGCCTGCAGGCCTCGCTCGCCAGCAGCGGGGTACGGCGGGCCTTGCTGATTACGGGCAACACCATCGCGACGCGCACCGATCTGGTCGAGCGCGTGAAGGTCGCGTCCGGCGGACGCATCGCCGGGGTCTTTCACGAGACCATCCAGCACGTCAGTCGCGAATCGGTGCTGCGCGCCGCCGAGCAGGCGCGTGAGATGGGCGCCGACGGCATTGTCTCGCTCGGCGGCGGCACGCCCAACGACACCGCCAAGGCGGTGCTGATGGCGCTGGCCGAAGACTTCCGCAGCCCGGCCGATTTCGACCGCGTGCGGGTGAAGTTCGAGTATCCCTCGTCGGTTGAGGTGCCTGCCATCAAGGGCCAGACGCTGCCGATGATGGCGGTCTCGACAACCCTCTCGGCCGGAGAATTCACCCACTTCGCCGGCGTGACCGACACCGCCCGTCAGGTGAAGGATCTCTACATCGACCGCAAGCTCGCCGCGCGGGCCGTGGTGCTGGATCCCGAGCTGACGCTCGACACCCCGCTGTGGTTGTGGCTTTCAACCGGCATGCGGGCGGTCGACCACTGCGTCGAGTCGCTCTGTTCGACCAATTCGCACCCGTTTACCGATGCGCTGGCCGCTCAGGCCCTCAGCATGCTGGCGCGTTATCTGCGCGAATGTCACGCCGATCCCAAGGACCTCTCTGCGCGCACCCATGCGCATGTGGCGGCCTGGATGTCGGTCTGCGGGCTGGCCAACGTCAACCTCGGGCTATCGCATGGCATCGGCCACCAGTTGGGCGCGCGCAGTAACGTGCCGCACGGCATTACCTCCTGCGTGATGATGTACCCGGTCATGAACTGGAACAGCATTTACGTCAGTCCGCGGCAGGCCGACATTGCGCGCGCACTGGGCGTGGATACCACCGGCATGGACCTTGGCGAGGCCGCCGCCAGCGGCCGCGAGGCGGTGCTGCAACTGGTCAAGGATCTCGACCTGCCGTGGCGCTTGCAGGACGTTGGCGTGGCGCGCGACGAATTTGCCGCGCTGGCCAAAGACGCGATGGACGACCTCATCGTGGCCACCAACCCCCGCCCCGTGAATTCGGTCGACGATGTGATCGCGGTACTCGAAAGCGCCTGGTAGCACCCCGCCGCGCCGTCCGGCGCGGCCCGTAACGTTTGGCTGCTCACATCCGTCTACAGCGCTGGCGCAAGGCACCGGCGTGCCTGGCGTGCAAGGCTATGCGGCTGGCCCATGGCCGCCGTTGCCCAACCCGACAGATTCGGAGCGATGCATGAAAGAAATCCGTATTTTTGACCCTGCCCTGTGCTGCAGCACCGGCGTCTGTGGCGTGGACGTCGATCAGCGACTGGTCGATTTTTCCGCCGACGCCGACTGGGCCCGCCAGCAGGGCGCCGATTTGGAACGCTACAACCTGGCACAACAGCCGCTGGCTTTTGCCAGCCATGCGCTGGCGAAGGCCTTTCTGGAACGTGCCGGCGTCGACGGCCTGCCGCTGGTGGTGGTCGACGGCGAAATCGCGCTGGCGGGGCGTTACCCCAGCCGGGCCGAGCTGGCCGACTGGGCGGGCGTGATCTGGCGTCCGGGCGAGGCCTAGGCGATGCATTTTCTAGACGCGCCGCCGCGGTATCTGTTTTTTACCGGCAAAGGCGGGGTCGGCAAAACCTCGATCGCCTGCGCCACCGCGGTCAGGCTGGCCGATGCCGGCCTGCCGGTGCTGCTGGTCAGCACCGACCCGGCCTCCAATGTCGGGCAGGTGTTCGGGCTGGCAATTGGCAATCGCGTCACGCCCATTCCGAGCGTGCCGGGGCTGGCGGCGCTGGAAATCGACCCGCAGGCCGCCGCGCAGGCCTACCGCGAGCGCATCGTCGGCCCGGTGCGCGACGTCTTGCCGGCCAGCGCCGTGCAGCACATCGAGGAACAACTCTCCGGGGCTTGCACGACCGAAATCGCCGCCTTTGATGAGTTCACCGCGCTGTTGACCGCAGGGCCCCACACCGCCACCTGGCGCCACATCGTGTTCGACACCGCGCCGACCGGGCACACCATCCGGCTCCTGCAACTGCCTGGGGCGTGGAACGATTTTCTAAGCAGCGGCAAAGGCGATGCCTCTTGCCTTGGGCCACTCGCCGGGCTCGACAAACAGCGCGAACAGTACCGGGCCGCGGTGGCCGTGCTGGCCGACCCAACGCAAAGCCGAATGGTGCTGGTAAGCCGACCCGAGCGTGCGGCGTTGGCTGAAGTCGCGCGTACCCACGCGGAGCTCGCGGCCATCGGGCTGAGCCATTCTTGCCTTGTGGTTAACGGCGTGTTGCCGGATGCGGCCGTCGCGGGCGACCCCTTGGCGGTGGCGCTGCAGGCGCGCGAGACCGCTGCGCTGGCGGCGTTGCCGCCGACGCTGGCCGCCTTGCCGCAGGACCGCATCGCGCTCAAGTCTTTTAATCTGGTCGGGCTGTCGGCCTTGCGGGCGCTGTTTGCACCTGAAGTGCCGCCGGCGGCGACTGACGACCTTGCTCTGCCGGTGACCGACTTCCCGCCCTTGTCCCGCCTGACGGATGAACTCGCGGCTGCCGGCCACGGCCTGCTGATGGTGATGGGCAAGGGCGGGGTCGGCAAAACGACGCTGGCCGCGGCGATTGCGGTTCGCCTCGCGGCGGCGGGCTTGCGCGTGAACCTCACCACCTCCGATCCGGCGGCCCATCTCGGCGACATGCTGGTCGGCACGCTGCCCACGCTCACGGTCAGCCGGATCGATCCGCGGCTTGAAACCGCGCGCTATCGGGACGAGGTGATGGCCAGCCGCGGCGCCCATCTTGATGCCGCCGGTCGAGCCCTGCTGGCAGAAGATCTGCGCTCGCCCTGCACCGAGGAAATCGCGGTATTTCAGGCGTTTTCCCGCGTGATTCGCGAGGCCGGCAAGCAGTTTGTGGTGATGGACACGGCCCCGACCGGCCACACCTTGCTGCTGCTGGATGCCACCGGTGCCTACCACCGCGAGACCAGCCGTCAACTGGGCGGCAAGGGGCTGCATTTCACGACGCCAATGATGCAACTGCAGGACCCCGCGCAGACCAAGGTCGTGCTGGTGACGCTGGCGCAAACCACGCCGGTGCTGGAGGCCGCCGAACTGCAAGCCGACCTGCGCCGCGCAGGCATCACGCCCTGGGCCTGGGTGGTTAACAACAGCGTGGCGGCAAGCAATCCGCGGGCACCGCTGCTGCGCCTGCGCGCGCGGCACGAACGGCCGGAGATAGCCGCCGTCGCCATGCGGCACGCCTCGCGCTATGCGGTCGTGCCCTTGCTGGCGGTGGAGCCGCGCGGGGTGGCCGCCTTGCTGGCGCTGAGTGCACCCGCCAGCGGGGTTTGAGGGGGCGCGTTGCCCGCCAGTTGCCGCGCCGCCCCAATGAATCTGCCGATGCTAGCGCCGCGTGCAGCGAAGCACGCTGTCGCTGTCGCGATAAAACCCGCAGGCGTTTTGCAGCGCCGTCGCCAGACGCTGCCGGGCGCGGTGCAGGCGTACGCGCACGGCGCCCACGCTTAGCCCCAGCACCTCGGCGGTCTGCGCGCCGTCCATGCCCTCCAGATCGTGCAGCACCAGCGCGGCCCGATAGTCCGGCGGCAGGCTGTCGATGACCTCGCGCACGCACTGGTTCATCTCGTCAATCACCAGCCGCTCGTCCAGCGCCAAGGCGGCGTCTTCGAGCTCGGCCGTGTCGTCGATGTCGATAATTTTTTGTCGCCGCGCGGGCTGCCGGAAATGGTCAATCACCACGCGGCTCGCGATTGCAAACAGCCAGGTCTTTGGCGATGCCCGGCCCGCAAAGCCGTCCAGACTGCGGGCTGCGCGGAGCAGGGTCTCCTGCAGGAGATCTTCGGCCAGCGCGGTATCCCCCACCTGGCGCCCGAGATAGCGCAGCAGCATGGGCGAAAATTCGCGGGCCAGCGTCGTGAAATCAGGCCGGGTCGGTGGGGGCGCGGTCATCGCAGTGTCCTCGCGGCGGCACGTCCCTGTGCCGCAGAAAGCGCTGTCCTAGCAGCAGGAAGACTTGGCCCCGGCCTGTGGGCTGCAGCCGCCCGTCGCGGCGGCGACCGGTGGCGCGCAGCAGGCGGACGCTGCCGCTTGCGCGGCCTCGCTGCCGGCCGTCAGGCGCTGCGCGGTGGCCAGCACCTTGCGCGCGGGCACCTGGCGGATTTTGTCGGCCAGCGCGATGGCGGCGGCAATTTCGCCACCCGTCAGGCCGGCCTTCTGCGCTTCGGCCACGTGGTATTCCACGCAGGGTTCGCAGTTGCTGGCCAGGGCGGCGCCGCGTGCCACCAGTTCGCGGTCGCGGAAAGAAAGTTCGCTCATGTTTGAAGCTCCAGTGGGGTGAGGTGCTGGCAAGCGCGGCCTGCCGTTCGCGTCTATAGACGGGCCGCGCGCGCCAAACGTTACAGCCCGGGCCTAAAACCCTGGCGCCAGCGCGGCCGCTGCGGCGACCGCTGCCGCGCGCGACGCGGTGTCGGCTTCGGGTCCGTAGAGCGTTTTCTCGACGGTCAGGCACTGCACATCGGCGATGCCGATTTCCTGCAGCCACAGGCGCAGATAGCGCTGCTGGTCATCCCAGATCTCGGCCGAAAACGCGCCCGCAGCGTTTCCAAACTCGACCCCGCGCGCCAGCACCAGCAGGGCGCGGCATTGGGTCAGCAAGCCGTTCAGGCCGCGCTCGTCAAAGCTGAACAGCAGGTCTTTCTGGGTCACGACGTCGATCAGGTGTTTCAGCTTGTAGGGAATGGTGTAGTTCCACATCGGCGCGCTGACCACCAGGCGGTCGGCGCGGTGGAAGCGGTCGGCCAGCGCCTTCAGTTGGGCCCATACGGCCGCCTGCGCGGGGCTCAGGGGCTGACCGGCCAGGCCGGCGTATTTGGCGTCCAGCGCGGCGCCGTCGAACTCCGGCAGCGGCGTGTTCCACACGTCCAGCACGTCTACCGTGCCGCCGGGGTGGCTGACCTGCCAGGCTTTGAGGAACGCCTGGGACACTTCGATGGAAGCAGAACGCGTCTTGCGCGGCGAGGATTCGATGTAGAGCAAGTGAGGCACAGCAGGGATCTCCTTGGGCTGGGTTTAGGGCAATTCAGTCGGCGCTGGCGGCGACCAGCGCGCGTTGCAAATAACCATCGTGCAGCTCGCTGAGCAGCGCATCGCCCACGCGCCCGTGACCACCGAGCAGCCAGCGCAGCGGCAGGCTGGTGCGGGCGATGAGACCGGCCCCGGCGGCGGGCGGCCATTGCGCCAGCACCAGTTGCACGCGGCGGTCGTAGGGCGAGCCTTCGGTCGTGACCTTGGCGGTCAGGCGATGGCTGCCGTCACGCGAACGCACCGCGAGAAAGGTTTCTACCGCGCCGTTGATGAGCTCGGCCGCCGGCAGGTCAAACTCGAGCGCGGCCAGCCAGTTGCCGCTCGTCATCGGCGAGGCGCTGGCCCGCAGAGGGCGGTAACGGACGTGGGCAGACGGTGCATGCGCGGATTATGGCCTCGCAGCCGCCGATGTCACCCACCGGCGGCCCACAGGTGGGCCGCGACCAGCGCCCGCCAGGGGCTGAACTGGGCCAGCCAGTCTGCCGTGCGCGCGGCATCAGGTCGCTCCGCCGCGCCCAGCAGTTGCTGCAAGCCGCGGCGCACCGCGACATCACCGTGCAGCGAGCCGTCGAGATAGCCATAGCCGCGCAACAGCGTGTAGTTGACCGTCCAGGGCCCGATCCCGCGCTGGGCCAACAGCAGCGCCTCGGCTTCGACGGCAGGCAGGGTGTCGGTCCAGTTCGACAAGGGCAGCCGGCCGTCTGCGGTGGCCGCGCTTACCGCCCGCACGGTCGCCGCCTTGGTCGCGGTCAGGCCGGCGGCACGCAGGGTGTCCTCGCTTGTCGCCGCCAGACGCGGCGCATCCGGGTGGCAGTAGAGGCCCGTGTGATGCCGTTCGCCGGTGGCGAGAATCAGTTTGCGTCGAATGGAAATGGCCGCGTGCACGCTGATTTGCTGGCCGATGACGGCCCATACCAGCGCCTCGAAGGGGCTGGCGGCCACCGGCACCCGCAGGCCGGCCTGCCGCGCCAGCAGCGGGCCTAGCTCGGGATGATTTGCATAGCGGGCCTCGAAGGCTTCGACCGTCTGGGTCAGGCCCAGCATGCGCGTGGCCAGCGCATCGAGTCTGGCGGCGTCCCCGGTGAGCGCCGGCCCGTCGAGGTCAAGGCTGACTTCCGCCTGCGTTGGCGTGAAAACGATCGTCAAACAGGCCGGCAGGCCGCGCCACAGCAGGCCTTTACGCAGACGATCCGCGCCGACCGCTTCGGCGATTTCTTCACGGTCGCGGCGGTGGAACTTGAGGATGTCTTCCGCCCGAAAGTGCGGCGGCAACGCCAGCGTCAGCCGCTGCTTGCTCATCCTTCCTGCTCGCCGCGTTCTCGCGCCAGCAGCGCGCGCTTGCGCGCCACGCCCCAGCGATAGCCGGACAGGTCGCCGTTCTGGCGCACCACGCGATGACAGGGCACGACCACGGCGAGCGGATTGGCCGCGCAGGCCTGGGCGACAGCGCGGGAGGCGCGCGGCGCGCCGATTTGCGCGGCGATGTCGGCGTAGCTCGCCGTGCGGCCGGGCGGAATTGCGCGGAGCGCCTGCCATACCCGCTGCTGGAAGGCGGTGCCGCGCAGGTCCAGCGGCAGCTCGGCGGCACCACGCGGCGCGTCGACCAGCGTCACGACGCGCGCGACGAGTTCGACAAAGCCCGGTGCGGCTTCGGTCAATTGGGCCTGCGGAAAACGCTGCGCCAGATCTGCCCGCAGCGCGGCGGGGTCGTCGCCAAAAAGAACCGCACAGACGCCGCGCTCGCTGACCGCGACCAGCAGGCCGCCCAGCGCACACTGCGTCAGCGCATAGCGGATGACGAGCGCGGCGCCCCCCGCGCGGAACTGGCGCGGCTGCATGCCGAGCGCGCCAGCAGCCTGCGCGTGCAGCCGGCTGGAAGAACTGAAGCCGGCGTCGTAACCCGCGTCGGTGACGCGCTCACCCCGGGCCAGCGCCTCGCGCAGCCGGGTGGCACGCCCGGCATCGGCCCAGGCTTTTGGGGTGAGCCCGGTCACGCGCTTGAACAGTCGATGCAGATGCGCCGGACTCAAGCCTGCCCGCGCGGCAAGCGCGGCCAGCGGCAGCGGCGCCTCGGCGGCGTCGATCAGTCGACAGAGGTCGGCGACGATCGCCGCCTGTACGGCGGCCGGCGGCGTGCTGTCCGGCTTGCAGCGCAGACAGGCGCGAAAACCCGCCGCGCGGGCGCTCGCGGTATCGCTGAAAAAACGCACGTTCTCCGGGCGCGGCGTGCGTGCGCTGCACACGGGACGGCAATAGACGCCGGTCGTTTTAACCGCAAGAAAGAACTGCCCGTCGCTGGCTGGCGCGCGTGCCAGCACCTGTGCCCAGCGCGGGTCGGCCAGCGTGGCGGCGGCGGCTTCCTGTTTGTTCATGGCGAGTCCCTGTGGCGAATCCTGCGCGCATTGTCGGTGGGCAGGGCCTCGCGCGCACTCCGTCTTTTGCGCGGCAATTCGCGTCGATCAGCTTGGGCTGCGAGCGGTCCAGTCAGCGCTGAGCGCGGGCAGTGCCTTGGCCCAGAAGTTGGAGAACGAGCCCGCCCGCCGGGCGGGGTCGACACAGGCGCGCGGCATCGGCGGTAAAGCCAGCGGTGCGAAGGCTGCGCCAAGATGCAGGTTGCCGACGCCCTGCACCGACTGCGCCCCGGCCAGTGCGTCCATCAGCGCGGGCCCGCTGGCCCACCAGCGGTGTGGGGTCAGCGCCGTCATGCGCTGGCTGACGAAGGCCCAGCGCCGCGCGCTCCACGGCCAGCGGCCGTGGAAGTCGCGGTCGCAGATGGCGATGACGAGAGACCCTGACGGTGGCGTGGCGAGCGACCAGGGATGCACCAGCCACACCGCCTGACCGGCGATGAGGCTTGGATCGGGCGGGCCGAAGTCAGCGGCGGGCGGCGCGTCGAGCAGCGCGGGCGGGGCGAGACCAGCGCCCTTCATCGAACCCCCGGGCACCGCCCGCGGCGTCGCGGCCAGCGCGGCGAGGCTGCCGTAGCCGGTATCGATTGCCGTGCCCGGGCTGTGCCAGTCGGGCGGTGCGTACTTCGCGACGTTCTCCGCGTTGAAGAGATACGGTCGGTGACTGCCGGTGCCGGCCACCCACTGCCACGACAGGTGATTGCTCGCCAGATCGCCGTCCAGCAGGTGGCCGTAGAGCCAGTCCGCGCCAACCCGCCAGTGCACCTTGCGCAGATGCACCAGATAAGACGCCAGCCACATCCGCGCGTGGTTGTGCAGGTAGCCGGTGGCGTAGAGCGTGCGCACGGCGGCGTCGATGGCCGGCACGCCGCTTTGCGCCGCCGCCACGTCGGCCGGCAGGGTGCGCGCGTAGGCCGCATCCGGCAGTGGGCCTTGCTTCAGCGAACTGAAAATGCGCTCGCCGTCGTGGCGCCAGGCGTGATGAAAAAACTCCCGCCACGCGAGTTCGAACACCAGCTTGTGGCCCGGCGCGAGCGGCTGCCGCGCGCGCAACGTGGTGAGCACGGTGGGGACATCCAGCAGGCCGTGTGTCAGATAAGGCGAGAGGCGGGTCACCGCGCCGTCGAGGTGATTGCGGCTGCGACCGTAGGCGGCTGGATTGACGGCGGCCAGGCGCGCCGCAGCGGCCTCGGGCGTCGGCGGAAACAGCGCGTCGTTCATGCCGGGCTGCGGTGGCGTAAGCGCGCGGCCTGGGCCGCGATCGCCACGCGTTCGTCCTGACCCAGACGGGCGAGGTTTCTCACCTGCATCACGGTGCGCGGATTGGCCGCCAGCAGCGCCTCGTGGCGCATCAGAAAATCCCAGTACAGCGTGGTGAACGGGCAGGCGCGCGGCCCGAGGCGCTCCGCCGGTTTGAAGGCGCAGCGCGCGCAGAGGCTGCCGGCGCTCATGCGCTCGATGTACTTGCCGCTCGCGATATAGGGCTTGCTGGCCATCAGCCCGCCGTCGGCGGCCTGGCTCATGCCGAGCGTGTTGGGCAGTTCCACCCATTCCACGGCGTCGACATACACCGCCAGATACCAGGCATGGACGGCCTGCGGCGACACCCCCAGCAACAGCGCGTAGAGTCCGGTGACCATCAGGCGCTGGATGTGCTGCGCGTAGCCGTGCCGCAGGGTCTGGCCTATGGCGTCCGCGAGGCAGGCCATGGGCGTGTTGCCGGTCCAGTAAAAATCCGGCAATTCGCCGCTCGCGCCCAGCGCGTTGCGGTCGAGATAGTCCGGCATCCGGGTCCAGTAGATGCCGCGCACGTATTCGCGCCAGCCGAGAATCTGCCGGATGAAGCCTTCGACGCTGGCGAGCGGTGCCTGCCCGTTCCTGTACGCCGCTTCGGCCGCGGCTACGACTTCGCGCGGGTTCAGCAGTTTGAGATTAAGCGCCGCCGAGATCTGCGCGTGCCACAGCCAGGGCTCGTCTGGCCACAGTGCATCTTGCCAGCGGCCGAACTGCGGCAGACGCTCGGCAATGAAGGCTTGAAGCGCGGTGAGCGCGTCTTCGCGCGTCACCGGCCAGGCGAAATGCTGCAGCGAGCCCGGATGCTCGGGAAAGCGCGCGTCGACCAGCGCGATGACTTCGCGGGTGATGGCGTCTGGCGGCACGGTGCAGGGCGCAGGCACGGCGACGGGCCCGGTTTTGGCGAAGGCTTCGCGGTTATCGGCATCGAAGTTCCACTGGCCGCCGATGGGCTGATCGCCGTCCATCAGCACGCCGTGACGGCGGCGCTGCTCGCGGTAGAAGTACTCCATTCGCAGCTGTTTGCGCCCCTGCGCGTGCGCCGCGAACTCGCGCACCGTGCAGTAGAAGTGGCGGTCCTCGCGAATCTCTAGCGCCATACCGTGAGCCGCCGCGCAGGCCTTCAGCGCCTGCAGCACGCGCCAGTCGCCGGGCGCGGTCAGCACCAGCGACTGCGGCTTCAGCGCCTCAATCGCGCGCACGAGCGCGCCGGCCAGCGTGCCGGGATTGGCGGGATCATCGAGCGACAGGTAGTGCAGCGGTCGGCCGACGGCGGCAAGCGCCTGCGCGAAATGCCGCATGGCGCTCAGGAACATCACCGTGCGCGGCTTGCCGGAACGAACGTGGGTGGATTCTTCGGCGACTTCCGCCATCCATACGGCGTCGGTCGCGGGGTCAAAATCGTCGAAGGCGGCGGCGTCTAGCGCCAGCTGGTCGCCCAGCACCAGCACCAGCCGGCGCAGCGGCTTAGCGGGCATCGGCGGCGGCTTCGCGGCGTCGGCGACGACAGGCCTCGGAGCAGTATTTCACGTCATCCCAGTGTCGCGCCCAGACCCGTCGCCAGCTCATGGGGCGCGCGCAGACCGCGCAGGGTTTGCTGGGCAGGGTGGCCTTGTTGCCCTTGTGGGCCTTCGATTCGCGCATGGCAGGCTTACGCTGCCCGCGCCGGACTGGATGCCTGCCGCCTTAAATGAAGTGCTTGCAGGCTTCGGAGACCAGACCAATGAGCCCACCGAACACGCCGCCCCACAGCACCAGCCAGCCGAGGTGCTTGCGGATCATCTCCTCGACGATTTCCTTCACTTTCTGCGGTGTGAGTTCGGCCAGTCGCGCGTCGATGATGAGTTCCACCTGATGCACCAGCCCGTCGGTGAACTGGCTGCCGCCGCCGGACTCCGCGCTCTGCGCGAGTTCGGCGACCACGCCTTTCAGTTTCTCGACTATGGGCGCTTTCAGCGGCGCCAGCGCCGCGCGGCCGCCGAACATTTTTAACGCGCCGCCCAGCGGCGAGTCGGCGATGGCGTCGGTCAGATGCTCAAATACCCGGTCGTAGTCGATGCGCTCGCCCAGCGCTTCGGCCGAGCGCGCGCCGTGCTGCTGGAAAAACCGCTCGATGTGTTCGCGCGAAAAAAACTCGGTGACGATGAGGTGCTTGATGCCAGCCTTGAACTCCTCGAAGCGCAGCGGAATAACGCCCGAGCCGTAGAGGTAGGGCACCTTGTCGAACAGCATGTAGATGGCGATCCAGTTGGTGAAGGCGCCGGAGAGTGCGAAGGCGCCGGTCGCCGTCACCACTTCGCCGTAGGTCGGGATGAAATACCCCGCGACCATCACGATCACGGAGATCAGGTTGGTCCAGCCGCTCATGTTGATCATCGATAGCCCCCGCTGTTCAGACCTTCAGCATCGCGCCCGCCGCGCGCCCTCTGGCGGCAGGCTTGCGCGCCCGCCGCCGTGCCCTGCCGGCGCTCAGGCCGCGCTGAGCGCGAAGCCTTCGTAGCCCTTGGCCGCCACCTCACGGCATTTTTCCGCGTAGGCCGGGAAGCCCAGATAGGGCATGAAGACCCGCGGCTTGCCGGGCACGTTCGCGCCGAGGTACCAGGAATTGCAGGAATACAGCAGCGTGCCGTTCGCCACTTCCTGCACGTGGTCGCCCCAGGCGAGTTCGGCGTCGTGCTGTGCTTCGATGTGCGCGATGCCGTGTGCGCGGAGGTATTCGAGGCAGTCGGTGATGAAGTCCACGTGCTGCTCGATCGACATGATCATGTTCGTCAGCACCGACGGGCTGCCGGGACCGGTGATGGTGTACAGGTTGGGGAAGCCGGCCGACATCAGGCCCAGATAGGTAATGGGGCCCGCCGCCCATTTGTCCTTCAGCGCTTCGCCGCCGCGGCCACGAATGTCGATGCGGTCCAGCGAGCCGGTCATGGCGTCGAAGCCGGTCGCAAACACGATGGCGTCGCAGTCGATCGTCTGGCCGCCGGCGCGCACCCCGGTGGGGATGATTTCTTCCACCCCAATCTTGCTGATGTCGACCAGCGAGACGTGCGGCAGGTTGTAGGTCTGGTAGTAGCCGGTATCCACGCACACCCGCTTGCAGCCGAAAGTGGCGGTGGGGCAGAGCAACTCGGCGGTCGCCTGATCCTTGACGATGCTGCGGATTTTCTCGCGCATGTACTCGGCCACGAGCTGGTTGGTGTTGGGGTCGACCAGCAGGTCGGCGAAGGCGCCGTAAATCGGCAGGCCGCCCCAGGCCCAGCGGGCGTCGAGCTCGGCGCGGATTTCGGCCGGCGACATTTCGCTGGCAAGTTTCGGATTGAGGTTGATGTCGTAGGCCAGCGGCTGAGCCAGACCGCGCGCGCGCAGGTCGTGATAGTTGGCTTTGATGTCGGCCACGTAGGCCGGATCGAGCGGCTGGTTGTGCGCGGGCACCGAGTAGTTCGCGGTGCGCTGGAGTACGTAGAGCCGCTTCGCCTGTTTCGCAATTTCCGGAATCGACTGGATGGCCGACGACCCGGTGCCAATGACCGCCACCGTCTTGCCGGTGAAGTCGACGCCTTCCTTAGGCCAGCGGCCGGTGTGCCAGGTGTCGCCCTTGAAGCTGTCCTGACCCGGGAACTTCGGTTCATTGGTGGACGACAGGCAGCCGGTGGCCATGATGCAGTGGCGGGCGGTGACGGTCTTGCCGTCGCTGGTGGCAACGTCCCACAGGCCGGTGGCGTCGTTGAAAGACGCGCGGTTGACCCGCGTGTTGTACTGAATGCCGTCGGCCAGATTGAAGCGCTCAATCACGTGTGCGACGTAGGTCAAAAGCTCCGGCTGGGTGGCGTAGCGCTCGCTCCAGTTCCAGGCCTGCGCAAGCTCGTCGGAGAATTTGTAGGAATACTGCATGGACTCGATGTCGACCCGCGCGCCGGGGTAGCGATTCCAGAACCAGGTGCCGCCGGCGCCCGAGCCGGCTTCCACGATGCGCGCGTTGAAGCCGCTGTGGCGCAGGCGATGCAGCATGTAGAGGCCGGCAAAGCCGGCGCCGACGATCAGCGCGTCCAGCGGGGCGGTCGTGTTTGAGGGGGTGCTCATGGTGGTGCCTCCAGTCAGTAATTCGTTTTTTCTGTGATCGATGCGCCGCTTACGCGTGGCGCGAAAGCCCGGATTATCGAGCCTTGCCGCCGGCCTCGCCAGCCTCGGAGCCGGGCTAGCCGCGCACCAGCGCCGGCAGTTCGGCGAGGCTGCGAATGGTGTGGTGCGCGTCGACCGCCTGCTTGCCGCTTTGCAGCGGCGGCGGCATGCCTTCGTCGATGATGAGCGCCGTGCGCATGCCGAGCGCCGCCGCGCCGGCAATATCGTGTTCCGGCGAGTCCCCCACAAACAGCACCTGCTCGGCGCGCAGGCCGGACTTCTGCAGACACAGTTCAAAGAAGCCCCGGTGTGGCTTGCAGGACTGGGCGGCTTCGGAGCTCGTCCAATGGTCGAGGTAGCGGTGCAGCCCTTCGCGCTGCACGAGGGGCTCCAGCATGTCGTCGTCGATGTTCGAGACGATGCACTGGTACAGCCCGAGCTCACGTAGCCGGCTTAGGGTGTCGAGGCAGTCGGGCTTGATTTCGAGGCAGCCGAAGACCGAGTCGCGGTGGGCGTCGATGTACCAGTCGAGCAGGTCTGGCGTCGCGCTGGCGCCGACCAGCTCCGTGCAGCGCTGGAAGGCATCGCGAAACAGATCGCGGTGCAGGTAATAGGATTTTTCGGCGTACTCGGCGCTCAGCGCGGTAATCGCCGTGCCGTAGGCTTTCTTGAGCGGCTTGGGGTCGGTCATGCCGAGACGGGTGGCGGCGACATTGAGCAGTTCGCCATGGCTGCGGGGCACGTGCTTGTAGGTGTAGAGGGTGCCGCCCAAATCAAAAAAAACGCCTTGAATCGTCATCGAAGAACCCGTCCGCGCAAAGAAGGCCCGCAGTATACGCAATCGGGATCCCGCACCGCGGCTGCCCGTATACTCCGGCCGAGTTCAAACGCCACACCTGCCGGGAGGGCCAGCCCATGAGCGAGATTCGTCCATTCCGTTTTGCGATCCCTGAAGCCGCCCTGACCGACTTGAAGGCCCGGCTGGCCAACACCCGCTGGCCCGAGCGCGAGACGCCCGAGGACTGGAGCCAGGGCATTCCGCTGGCCTACATGAAAGAACTCTGCGCGTACTGGCGCGACGACTACGACTGGCGGCGCTGTGAGGCGCTGCTCAACTACTGGCCGCAGTTCGAGACCGTGATCGACGGCGTGTCGATCCAGTTCATGCATATCCGTTCGCCCGTGCCCAACGCCCGTCCGCTGGTCATGACCCATGGCTGGCCGGGGTCGGTGGTCGAGTTTTTGAAAGTGGTCGGCCCGTTGACCGATCCGGCGGCCCACGGCGGCGATCCGGCAGACGCATTCCATGTGGTCTGCCCGAGCCTGCCGGGCTTTGGGTTCTCCGGCAAACCCACCGCACCCGGCTGGACCATCGAGCGCATTGGCGCGGCCTGGGGCGTGTTGATGGCGCGCCTCGGCTATCCGCGCTACTTCGCGCAGGGCGGCGACTGGGGCTCGGCGGTCACCCACAGCATTGCGATGACCGAGGCCGCCAACTGCGACGGCATTCACACCAATATGCCGCTGGTCAGCCCGACGGCCGATTCGCGCGATGACCTGACCGAGTTCGAGCAGAAGGCCATTGCCGACGGCAAGTACTACTGGGACTGGGATTCGGGTTACTCCAAAGAGCAGAGCACGCGGCCGCAAACCGTGGGCTACGGGCTGACCGATTCGCCCAGCGGGCAGGCGGCGTGGATCGTGGAGAAGTTCTGGGCCTGGACCGACTGCGACGGTCATCCCGAGAACGTCCTGACCCGCGATGAACTGCTGGACAACGTCATGATGTACTGGCTGCCGGCCTCGGCGGCCTCGTCCGCGCGCTTGTACTGGCAGAGCTTTGGCCTGCTCACGCGGCCGCATGAGCAGATCCACGTGCCGGTCGGCGTCAGCATTTTTCCGCACGAAATTTTCCGTGCTTCCAGGCGTTGGGCCGAGGCCCGCTACACCAAGCTGGTGCACTACCGGCAACTGCCCAAGGGCGGACATTTCGCCGCCTTTGAACAGCCGGAGACGTTCATCGATGAGGTGCGCAGCGCGTTTCGTCTGATGCGCTGAGACCGCGCCAGCGGGCCGTCGGCGCCGGGCACTGCCCGCGCCCGACGGCAGCGCAAAAATGCTTCAGAACCGCAATGGTTCTGTCACTGAACTGTCATTTAACAGTCGTTTTTTCAAACCGCCCCAGATTTTTTTGCTCGCCGCCCCCAGAAAGCGGCGCGCGTGTCTTTTGCCTTCAAGCCGGCTGACTAGAGTCCACGCATCGGGCCCCGCGGCCCCGGATTTCTGTGCGCTCTGCCCGTGGGCAGGGCTGCCGCCACTCAGCAGGAGATTATTTCCATGGCAGTTAAAAAAGGCACATCAGGCAGCAACAAGCTCACCGGTACGTCTTCGCGTGACACGTTGGACGGTCTGGCAGGGAACGACATCCTGCTCGGTCTGGCAGGGGCGGATCTACTGCTGGGCGGCGCAGGGAACGACACGCTGGACGGCGGCACGGGCGTCGACACCATGAACGGCGGGCTCGGCAACGATGTCTTCATCGTCGACAGCGCGCTGGACAAAATCATTGAGGCCGCCGGGCAGGGAACCGACCGCGTCACGAGTTCGGTGAGCTACACGCTGGCTGCCAATGTCGAGCAGTTAAGCCTCTCGGGCAGTGCGGCGATCAATGCGACGGGTAACACCCTGGCTAACGTGCTGACCGGTAACGCCGGCGCCAATCGCCTCAACGGCGGCACCGGCGCGGACTCAATGGTCGGCGGCGCGGGCAACGACACCTACGTGGTGGACAACACGGGCGACCGCATTACCGACACCAGCGGCATCGATACGGTGGAGGCCGGGATCTCCTACCTGCTGGGCGCGACGCTGGAGAACCTCACCCTGACCGGTAGCGCCACGATTGACGGCACCGGTAACAGCGGCGCCAACGTGATGACCGGCAACGGCGCCAATAATCGGCTCGACGGTGGGGCCGGCGCCGACACCATGATTGGCGGCGGCGGCAACGATACCTTTGTCGTCGACAACGCCGGCGATGTGGTGAGCGATGCGTCGGGGACGGACACCGTGGAGTCCTCGATTACGTTCACGCTCGGCACGGGGCTGGAGAATCTGACGCTGACAGGCAGCGGCTCCGTCAACGGCACCGGCAACGACCTCGGCAACGCGCTGACCGGCAACAGCGGCAGCAATACGCTGGACGGCGGTGCAGGCGCAGACGCGCTGCTGGGTGGCGGCGGTAATGACACGCTGATTTACGACGCTGAGGACAGCACGGTGAACGGCGGTACGGGCACCGACACGATGCAACTGGCCGCCGGCGGCGAGACGCTGGATCTGGGCGCTACCACGACGGCCATTAGCGGAATTGAACAAATCAACCTGGGCACCGACGGCGCGCTGGTGCTGACGGACGCCGAACTGCGGGCCCTGAGCACTGAGAGCGACGCCCTGCAGGTCGACGGTTCTGGCACGGCCTCGGTTGCTGCCAGCGGTGGTCTGTGGACCTCGGTTGGTACGTTTGGGTCCTACGCGCGCTACACCCTCAACGGTGCGACCTTGAACGTGGCGCTGGCGGTAGACCGCACGGGCATCGAACAGAATCAGGCTCCGGAAGCGGTGGATGACGACTTCACCACCGACGAAGACGCCGCGCTGGTCATTGATCTTGCCGACCTGGTGCTCAACGACATCGATGCAAACGAGCAGGCCTTATCGGTGACGGGCTTCGTCGACGCCGAGCATGGCACGGTCGTCAACAATGGCAACGGCACCTACACCTACACGCCGGACGCCAACTACAACGGCGCCGACAGCTTCACGTACACGATAAGCGACGGCGCTGGCGGCACGGCAACGGGCACGGTCAATCTGACCGTGACGGCGGTCAACGACGCGCCGACCGGGGCGGCGGCCATCACGGGCGTGCCGGCGATCGGACAGGTGCTGACGGCAGGCGTCGGCACGCTGGCCGATGCGGACGGGCTGGGCGCGCTGTCCAGCTACCAGTGGCAGCGCTCTGCGGACGGCACTACCGGCTGGACCGACATCACCAATGAGACCAACGCGACCTACACCGTCGATGTCGCGGACGACACGGCGTTCCTGCGCGTGGTGGTCGGTTACACCGACGATGAAGGCAACCCCGAAACCGCTAACTCGGGCATCTCGGCGCGCGTTACCGCGGCGAGCACGGGCAACGACGTGCTGAATGGCACCGCCGGCGTCGACCTTATCAACGCGCTTGCCGGCAACGACGAGGTCAATGGCCTCGCCGGCAACGACACGCTTGAAGGCGCCGAGGGCGACGACACCCTCAACGGCGGCAACGATGACGACGTGCTGAACGGCGGCGCCGGCACCGACGAACTCAACGGCGGCGCCGGCACCGACACGGCCGATTACAGCGACCGCTCGGACGCGGTCGTGGTGACGCTTTCCGGCGGTGAAGTCGTCGACGGCGCCGACAACTACTTCGTGCGTGCGTCCGCCGACGGCAGCACGCTGAACGCCTATCGCCTGGTGCAGACGGCATCGACCTTTGCCGACGCCCGGACCGGCGCGGCGGCGCTGAGCTTCGGCGGCGCGTCGGGGCATCTGGTTACCATTACTTCCAGCGCCGAGCAGCAGGAACTGCTGGCAACGCTGGTCAATCCCAACAGCCCGGGCACCATCGCGCTGGCCAATCCCTGGATTGCGCTGAGCGATGCATTGCAGGAAGGCAACTGGCAGTGGGTCGATGGGCCGGAGACTGGCACGACGGTGCAGACGCCGCTCTGGGCAAGTGGCAACCCGACCGAAGAGAGCCTTGGTGCGCCGGCCCGATCGGCGTTCTCCCGTGTGTGGACCTACT